>DATEAM010000136.1:0-8475 GCA_035288385.1 Thermodesulfobacteriota bacterium | reverse complement strand
GCCGGGGCAGGCCTGGAAGGGGCGCTTCCCGGGACTAAACCTCTTTTATCGTTGCCATGAGCTCCGCCTCTGCCACCAGGGTCTCCCCCACCGACGCCCCGCCCTTGAAGGCCCAGATGGGGCCTCTCCTCTTCGTCACCTCGACCTTTATGTCGAGGGTGTCCCCTGGGAAGACGGGGTGTCTGAACCGGGCCTTGTCTATGCCCATGAAGTACACGACCTGGTTGTTTACCCCCGCGGACTTGAAGGCGAGCACGCCTCCAACCTGCGCCATCGCCTCTATTATCAGCACCCCGGGCATTATCGGGTGTCCGGGAAAATGTCCAAGGAAGAAGGGCTCGTTTATCGTTACGTTCTTTATGCCCCTTGCGGCCTTGTCCACATCGAGCTCAAGTATCCTGTCTATAAGGAGAAATGGGTACCTGTGGGGCAATATGCTCTGGATCTCCTTGATATCTATCATTGTTCCTCCTTGGCGATTCGTTGTCTCTCCCTGGCTTGTAACGATTGCCGCCCTTTTATAATAAAATCCCCGGAGGCCTTCGGTTCAGGACACAAGTTCTACCCGCCGGGTTTTTCGAGCCTCTCAAGTCTCTTTTCGAGTTCCTCGAGCCTCCTCTTCAACTCCGGGAGCTTTTTATAGAGGTTCTGCGCCCTGAGCCACTCCCTGTGGGGGATGGCCGGAATCCCGGAGAAGGCCCCGCCCCCGGCAATGTCGGCACCGACGCCGGACTTGGCGCCCAGAAGCGTATCGTCCCCTATGTTGACATGGTCCCCTATGCCGACCTGTCCTCCGAACATCACCCGGCTCCCTATGGCGGAGCTCCCGGCGATGCCCGTTTGCGCGGCGATTACCGAGTCCTCCCCGATCCTCACGTTGTGGGCTATCTGGACGAGGTTGTCTATCTTCGTGCCCCTGCCGATGACCGTCTCACCAAGGGTCGCCCTGTCTATGGTCACGCAGGCGCCTATCTCCACGTCGTCCCCGATGCGAACTATCCCTGTCTGGGGAATCTTATGGTACCGGGCCCCCTCTTTCGCGAAACCGAAACCGTCGCTTCCCACCACCGCGTTACAGTGGATGACCACGCGGCTGCCGACGATACATCCCTGCCTTATGGCCGCTCCTGCGTGGACGGTCGATCCAGGGCCGATCCTCGCGTCCCTTCCCACGTAGACTCCCGGATAGAGCACGGTGCCGTCGCCCACCTCGGCACCCTCACAGACGACGCAGAAGGCCTGCACAGAAACGCCTTTCCCGAGGCGGGCGCTACTGTGGACCTCGGCCCTCGGGTGCACCCCGGCAGGGGGGGGCTCGGAGGGCCTCAGGACCTCCAGGACCCTTGCGAAGGCGAGCTGGGGGTTCTTGACTATCAAGAGGTTTTTATCGCAGGGGCCGAACACCTCGCCCTCTTTAACTATTACGGCCCCGGCCCTCGTCGAATAGAGAAGCCTTGCCTGCTTCCTGCCGGCCAGGAAGGTTATCTCCCCCGGGCCCGCGTCCTCAAGGGGGGCCGCGTCTTTTATGACCGCCGAGGCGTTGCCCTCGATCCTGGCATCGAGGAGTCTTGCGATCTCTTCAAGGGTCTTTTCCACCGGGCTATCTCGTCTTTTTCTTCGTCTTTTCGTTATGGATTTTTATGACCTCTTCGGTGATGTCGGCGTCCTCGGGGGCGTGTATAATGCCTCCGACGGAGATCTCGAAGACATAGGTGTAACCATCGCGGTCGGCTATTTCCACCACAGCGTCACGGAGTTCCTTGATTATCTCCGCCTCCTTGTCGAGTTTCCTCTCGTTCAAGCGGTCGTTATACTCCATGAACTTCGTCTGGAACTCCTGGCTCCGGGTCTTGAACTCCTCTTCCTTCGCCTTCAGAGTCTCGGCGTTCCACACGCTCCTCTTCTTGTCTATCTCCTCCTTGAACTTCTTGAGTTCCTCCTGTTCGACGTCGAGCTCCTTCTCGAGCTCCATCGCCTCCTTTTTAAGGTCCTCCTTGGCCTTTACCCCGGCATCGCACTGGTTGAGGGCGCGCTGAAGGTCGGCATACGCTATCTTGAGCTCCGCCGAGGCGGCGGGGATAACGAGTATCAGCAACGCCATGAAGGCAAATGCCACGAATCTGAATTTTCGCATAACGCCTCTCCTTGATAAGGTTTTGTTGACTCTATAATTAAACATAGTGCGTCGCTTTGTAAAGATATATTCTCTCAAATGCCTCCGAGGCTCCACCGCTCCCGTCCTCCGCTTACCCGCCAGCCGGGGGGTACGGCTAAAAGGCGGTCCCGATGGTAAAGTCCCACTGGCTCGAGGGCTCCTCGTCCCGCCTGTCGAGGTTGAAGCCCCACTCGAGCCTCAAGGGCCCTATGGGCGAGAACCACCTTATGCCGACCCCGGCGCCGTACCTCAGGTCGGTAAGGTCGATCCTCCCGTCGTAGGCGTTGCCTGCGTCGAAGAAGAGGAGCCCTCGTATCTTCTGTTCCGGAAAGATGGGGAAGAGGAACTCCATGTTTGTAACGAGCATGGCGTCGCCGCCGATAAGGTCCCCGGTTTCCGGGTCCTTCGGGCCTATTGACCTCGTTTCGAAGCCCCTCAGGGAGTTTATGCCCCCGAGGAAATACCTCTCGTATATGGGAGGCTCCCTGCCAGCATACCCCTGGAGATAACCTGCTGAGCCGCGGACGGAAAAGGAGGTGTCCAGGGGCAGGGGGAAGAACTGCACGGCGTCGAGCTCGTTCTTTATGAAGTAGATGGTCCCGCCGATGGGACCTCCGGCGAGCTCCGTCGAAACGGTCACTACGTGGCCCTCGGTGGGGAAGAAGTAGTCGTTTCTAGTGTCGCGTTTGAGGGTAAGCCTTATGGAGCTCTCGGTGTTGTTGCCCTCCTGTTCCTTTATGAACGTGGAGGCGTCATCGGAGACGTCCAGGACGTCGACTTCTTCGAGGGTGTAGGTTATGTACCCGCGGGTGTACCTCCCGTAGACGGGGAAGCCGAACCTTATGTCGAAACCGTTCTTTATGATTTTGAAATCAGGGTATTCGCGCTCCACGTTGTAGAGGTCGACCCCGGCGGACAATGGCTTGTCGAAGAGCCAGGGCTGGGTGAACCCTACTACATAGCGGGCGCTCGAGGCGCTCACGGTGCCGGATATGTCGAGCTTTATGCCCGTGCCCATGAAGTTGGACTGGGAGATGGAAGCGGTGCCTATGAGCTTGTCCACGGAGGAGTACCCTATCCCGGCCGATATGGAACCCGTCGGCCTCTCCTTCACGTCCACGTTCAGGTCCACCCTGTCGCTGGCCGTGCCCCGGGCCTTGGAGACCCTTACATCGTCGAAGTACCCCAGCCTCTTAAGATTGCTACTGCTCCTCTTCATCTCCGAGGAGGAGTAGAGGTTGCCCTCCTCGCTCTCGATCTCGCGCCTTATGACCTTGTCTCTGGTCCTCGTGTTTCCCGTTATGTTGATCCTCTCCACGTAGGCGAGCTCGTTTTTCTTGATGTCGAAGGTTATGTCCACGGTCTTCACTTCCGCGTTTATGTGCGTGATGGGCTTTATATCGGCGAAGGCGTAGCCCTTGTCGCCGTAGTGGTCAGAGAGGGTGTCGAGGTCTCCCGAGAGGGTGGCCCTGCTGAATGTCTCGCCCGTCTTTATCTTGAGCTTGTCGGCGAGCTCGCCTCTCGAATCGAGTATGTCGCCCGTGAAGTCGATGGCTCCGAGGCTGAACTGCCCGCCCTCGGTAACGGCTATGGTTATGTAAAACCACTTCTTGTCCTCGCTCAAAAGCACCCTGTGGTCGAGTATGTCGGCGTTTATGTAGCCGTTGTCGTAGTATTTCCCGAGGACCATCGCGAGGTCGTTCTGGAACAGGAACTCGTTGAACCTCCCGGACTCTGTCAACACGGAGAAGAGCCAGGCCTGTTTGGTGCCCATGACCTTTTTGAGCTCCTTGTCGGAGAAGCGCTCGTTGCCGATGAAGGTTATCCTCTTCACCCTGACCTCCCGGCCCTCTTTTATGTCGAAGGTGACCGTGGCCTCCACACCGTCGGAGTCTATCCTGGGCTTAACCTCGGCGAGATAAAAGCCGTCCCCGGCATAAAGGTCCTTTATCCTCTCCGCGTTCTCGCCGACGGCCGCCCTGTCGAGGAACGTGTTTTCCTTTACGGTAATCGCCTCTCTGATGGTCTCGTCCTTTATCTCCTTGCTGCCCGTTATCACCACGGCCCTTATGAAGGGCATCTCCCTTACCTTATAGGTAAGGACCTTGCCCGAGGCCGTATCCGACAGGTCCACGGTAATGTCCTCGAAGTAACCCGTGCCGTAAAGGGCCCTTATGTCCTCCTTGACGTCGTCGGGGGAGAAGGCCTCGCCCGCCCCGGAGGTGATTTTCTTGAGTATGGCCTCGGTGTCTACTCTCCTGTTGCCCGATACTATTATCCTGTCCACGAAACCGGTCTTCACCACGGGCCTTTCCATCAGGGTAGCCGTCATCTTGTTGTAGACCTCTTCTCCCGTCCTTTCGAGCGTCCTTAAAAGCTCGCCCTCCGAGACCGACGACCTTGAGTAGAAGGCGACGGGTCTTTGCCCCTTCAGGTCGAAGACCCTCATCTCCACGTTCGTGGTCATCCCGAGCCTTGTAAGGGAGCCAAGGAGGGCGAAGTCCGCTGATACCTCCCCCGATATCTCGAGGGCCGTATTTTCGTCGAAGGACTCGACTCCCCCCTCGACGACGAGACCCCTTACCTCCTCGAGGCCGACTATCTCCACGCCCTTCGACTCGAGTGAAGAGGCGAGCGTGTCCATGACGTTCCTCCTCGTCTCCGAGATATCCACGGCGGAGAATACGTCAAAAGGGAGCAAGAGCACCTTCACGTGCGAGTTAACGCAATGGGCGGCGCGCGGCCATGCGAGCAAAAAAAGCGCCACGATGAGAGCTGTTTTGAAAAACCTCAAGGCCTCAGGCAGTCCTTTCCAAACGCTATTATTTCACCTCTTCGATGCGGCCGTCCACCATCTTGAGCCTTACGGACATCCTCAGCGCCAGTGCCTCGTTATGTGTCACCACCACGAGGGCCGTGTTCCTGTTCCTGTTCAGGTCAAGGAGCACTTCGAAGACCTCGGTAGCCGTCTTCGTGTCGAGGTTGCCCGTTGGCTCGTCGGCCAGCACAACCTCAGGGGTCTGCACCAGGGCCCTGACGATCGCCACCCTCTGCTGCTCGCCTCCGGAGAGCTCCCCCGGTTTGTGGCCGAGCCTCGCCGAGAGGCCCACCTCGCCCAGAAGACCCTCGGCCCGCTTTATCGCCTCGCCCCTGGGCGCTCCGCCGATAAGCGCCGGGAGCATCACGTTCTCAAGGGCCGTGAACTCCGGCAGGAGGTGGTGGAACTGGAAGACGAAACCTACGAAGCTGTTCCTCAACCGGGCAAGGTCCCTGTCGTCGAGCCCGGATATGGCGCGGCCTCGGTAGTAGACCGTGCCTCTGGTGGGCCTGTCGAGGGCTCCCATTATATTGAGGAGCGTGGATTTTCCCACCCCCGAGGCGCCGGTTATCGCGACGGTGGAGCCTGCGTAAATAGTCAGGTCCACCCCCTTGATCACCTCCACCACCTCTCGGGCGCCCCCGTAGTCCTTGTAGAGGTCTTTAGTGGCTATAAGAGTTTCACCGGTCATAACGGCGCGCAGCCTCCCCCCCTCACTCGTACCTGAGGCTCTCCACGGGGTCGAGCCTCGAGGCCTGCCACGAGGGATAGAGGGTGGCGATGAAACTTATGCCCAGAGAGAGGGCCACTATGAGGACCACCATGAGCGGCTCGACCTTCGAGGGGAGCTTGTCTATGTAGTATACGCTCGGGGGGAGGACCTTGAAGTTGAAGGCCTCCTCTATCAAACCGACTATCCCCTCGAGGTTGGCCGCGGCTATTACCCCTGTTACGGTCCCGATAAAGGTCCCCGTTATCCCTATTATCGCACCCTCTATCATGAATATCTTCATTATCCCGGCGGAGGTGGCCCCCAGGCTCTTCAGTATTGCTATGTCCTTGTGCTTTTCCATTACCACCATGATGAGGGTGGAGATTATGTTCAGGGCGGCGACGAGTATTATAAGGGCGAGTATTATGAACATGGCCACCTTCTCGAGCCTCAAGGCCGAGAAGAGGTTCCTGTTCATGTCCATCCACGTCCTGGTCCAGTAACTCCCCTTGAGCCTCTCCATTATGGCGTCCGCCACGGCCTCGGCCCCGTATATGTCCGCTACCCTTACCTCCACGCCCGAAACGGTGTCCCCGAGCCTGAAGAACTTCTGGGCGTTCTCCACGGATACAAAGGCGAGGTTGGAGTCGTACTCGTACATCCCGATCTCGAATATCCCCGTGACCTCGAAGGCCGCCATCCGGGGCATGGGCCCCGCCGGTGTCATGGTGCCCATGGGCGAGATGACGTTTATCCTCTCGCCGAGCTTGGCCCCCACAGTCCGCGCAAGCTCGGCTCCGAGGGCTATCCCCGGAAGCCCCCCGTCCTTGCTCTCAAAGGGCCTTCGGATCCCCTCGAGGCTGCCCTCCTTTACCCTCTCGGGCAGTATCGTAACCTCTCCCACGGTCTCTATGTCCACGCCCCTTACGACCACGCCCGTGCTCCCGCCGCTTCCCGAAAGGAGCGCCTGGTTGTAGGTAAAGGGGCTCGCCCCGGTAACCCCTTCGACACCCCGGACCTCTTCTGCCACGCGGGAGTAATCGCCAAGGCCCTCGCCGAAGCCGACTACGACGACATGGGCGTTAAGGCCGAGGATCTTCTCCCTCAGGGTCTCCTCGAAGCCCGTCATGACCGATATGACGATGATGAGGGCCGTTACCCCCACGGTTATGCCGAGTATGGAGATGAAGGTGATTACCGATATGAAGGTCTGCTTTCTCTTCGCCTTCAGGTAACGGAGCCCTATGAAAAACTCATAACCCATTTCTTTTCCTCAACTCCCGGACTTTTTGGGCCGGGGCGTAAGAGGCCTTTTCGGCCTGTAAATTTTTTCGTCCCCCGGTCCTTTCATGAACGTCATAAGAGGGTTTTTTGCGGCCGGAGGGTTATACGCTCTTCAGGAGTGGAAAGAGTATCACATCGCGTATCGACGGCGAGTCGGTAAGTATCATTACCAGTCTGTCTATCCCGATGCCCTCTCCCGCGGCGGGCGGCATCCCGTACTCGAGGGCCCGGAGGAAATCCTCGTCCATGGGGTGCGCCTCCTGGTCCCCGGCCTCGCGCTCGTGGAGTTGCTTTAAAAACCTCTCCTTCTGGTCCACCGGGTCGTTCAGCTCCGAAAAGGCGTTCGCTATCTCCTTTCCCTTTATGAGGAGCTCGAACCTGTCGACCACTGTTGGGTCCGTTTCGTTCTTCCTGGCGAGCGGCGAGACGTCCAGGGGGTAGTGGGTTATGAAGGTCGGCTGGACGAACTCGGGCTCGGCGACTTGCTCGAATATCTCCGTTATTATCTTCCCGTGGCTCAGTGCCTCGGGGACCTGTACTTCGAGCTCCCTTGCGAGCTTGAACGCCTTGGACTTGTCGGTAAAGATATCCTCGTCGGCCTTCGAGTACCTGAGTATGGCCTCCCTTACGGATATCCTCCGCCAGGGCGGGGTGAAGTCGAGCCTCGTGCCCTGGTAGTCTATCTCCAGGGTTCCGCGGACGTGCTCCACGAGCCCTGTGAGCATTTGCTCCGTAAGGCCCATGAGGTCCTCGAAGGTGGCATAGGCCTGGTAGAACTCGAGCATGGTGAACTCCGGGTTGTGCTGGGTGGAGATGCCCTCGTTCCTGAAGTTCCTGTTTATCTCGAATACTCGTTCGAATCCCGCCACTATGAGCCTCTTCAGATAGAGCTCCGGGGCTATCCTCAAATAGAGGTCCATGCCGAGGGTGTTGTGGAAGGTGGTGAAGGGCCGGGCCGCGGCTCCCCCGAAAACCGGCTGGAGCATGGGGGTCTCCACCTCCATAAAGTCCCTCGAAGAGAGGAACTCCCTCAGGTAGCGCACTATCGCCGTTCTCTTCGTGAATACTGCCCTTACCTCGGGGTTTACCATCAAATCGAGGTACCTCTGGCGGTACCTCGCCTCGACGTCCTTTAGGCCGTGCCACTTCTCGGGCAGGGGATTCAAGCCCTTGGAGAGGAGCCTCAGTCCCTTCGCCTCAAGGGTCAACTCGTCGGTCCGTGTCCTGAAAAGCCCCCCCTCCACCCCGATGATGTCCCCTATGTCGCATTTTTTGAAGACCTCGAAGAGTTTCTCCCCGAGGACGTCTTTTTTCACATAGCACTGGATACGCCCGCTTCGATCCTGGACGTGGATGAAGGAGGCTTTGCCGAAGTCCCTCCTCGACATCACCCTCCCGGCGAGGCTTACGGACTCGTTAATGCCAGAGAGCTCGTCCTTCGACAGGCCTCCGAATTTTTTGATTATCTCGGCGCAGGTGGAGCCCGGCCTGAAATCGTTGGGAAAG
>DATEAM010000135.1:0-19571 GCA_035288385.1 Thermodesulfobacteriota bacterium | reverse complement strand
CGAGAATCGGCGGCTACGGAAAGAAGGCGGCACCTACGGGACCGTCTCGACCCTGTTCCTGCCGTTTTCCTTCGCCTTGTACAAAGCCTCGTCGGCCCTTTTCAAAAGGCTGTCTTCCGTGTCGTCTTTCCGGAACTCCGTTGCCCCGAAGCTTATCGTTACCCTTCCGACTTTGTCAAAACCGTGACTCTCTATCGCCTTTCTCAATCGCTCCCCAAGTACCCTTGCCCCTTTTAAGTTCGTCTCGACGGCGATTATCAGGAATTCCTCGCCGCCCCATCTTATGAAATAGTTTATCTTTCTCATGTGCGTTCTCACGATATCCGCCATGGTCTTCAAGACATTATCCCCGAAGGAGTGCCCGAAGGTGTCGTTAATCACCTTGAAATTGTCGAGGTCGAACATGAGGACCGAAAGGGGGCGGTCGAACCTTCTGGCCCGTTCTATCTCTTCGGTTATTATCTCGTCGAATTTCGTCCTGTTGTAGGCCTGCGTCAGCTTGTCCGTTATCGCAAGCCTTGTGAGTTCCTCCTCCATCCTCTTGCGTTCGGTGATGTCGTGAACGGTGCCCACCATGCGGACAGGGCGGGATTCCTTGCCGAAGGTGACCTCCGCCTTTTCGTGAACGATGCGTTCCGTGCCGTCCGGGAGGACGACGCGATGGTCTATGTCGTATGGAGCGCCGTCATACAGGGCATTGTCTACCGACTCCTTGACGAATTTCCTGTCGTCGGGATGTACGGAATCCATGAACGCCTCAAAGGTCGCGCCGAATTCCCGGGGCGTCAACCCGAAGATGCGGTAGATTTCATCGGACCAGTGCAGTTCGTTTTCCACGATGTCCCAATCCCAGTTGCCCATGCGGGCGATGCGCTGCGCCTCCGCAAGGCTTGCCTCGCTTTTCAGGAGAGCCTCCTTGGCCTTTCTTCGGTCGGTGATGTCCTCCTTTACCGCGATGAAATGCGTGACCTCGCCGTCCTCGTTGGTGATTGGCGAGATGGACGCGGATTCCCAGTAAAGCCCCCCGTCCCTTTTCCTGTTATGGAATTCGCCTCTCCACTCCTTGCCCGACGTTATCGTATCCCATAACTGTTCGTAGAATTCAGGCGTGTGTTCGCCTGACTTTAAAATCCTTGGATTCCGCCCGACGGCCTCGTCGTGCGTATAGCCCGTCAGTTCGGTGAACCTGGGGTTGACGTATTCGATGTCGCCTTTCGAGTCCGTAATTACGATAATGCTCTGGCTCTGTTCCACGGCGCCATGAAGCTTTCGAAGCTGCTCCTCCGAGCGTTTGCGCTCGGTGATGTCCGTGATGACCGAAATAAATCCGACCACTCTCCCTTCGTCGTCCCGCTTGTAATTCCAGTCCACCTGGACATCTATCAGTCTGCCGTCCTTTCTGACATCTACCGTCAAATACGGTGTCGGAGGCGGTTCTTCCTTTATCAATTTTTTCAGGTATCGGCGGAGACCTTCGCGTTCCTCCTCGGATTCGACTAAATCCCAGATAGCCTTGCCAACCAGTTCCCCTTCTTCATAACCGTGCATCCTGGAGTGTGCCGGATTGCTGAATGTGATTACGCCGGAAGTGTCGTTCTCCTGCAGGCCATAAGGCATGGTCTCGGTAAGGGCCCGGCACTTCGCTTCATTTTCACGCAGGGCCTCCCGCATCTCTTCGCACTCTTTTTGTAATGCCTCCATCTCGCTGATACGGCGGTGCGTTTTTTCAAGTTCCCGTTCAAGCTGCTCTTTCGTCTTTTCTCTGGCTGCCATTCTTGGTGCCTTCCTGGGTAGATATTGTTCTTGCCGGGCTTCCGAACTCTTTCAGGCGTGATAATCGCGCGAAGAAACCTTGAATATGCCTATTGCCCGTAAAGCATAGGTTTTCTTTACTTAATTGTCAACATGATAAGTCTTTGGCAAGGATGGTGGTTTCGGAGGGGGTCGCCGACAGGCGTTTATGGATTTCCTGACGTGATTCGCACGGTTATGAGAAACCCTGTCCGGGTTTTTCTCAAGACCGGGTGTCTGTTTGACAATTTCACTTATGACAGAGAAGCCCAATCCAGGTTCAGGGCGCCCATCGAGTGGTTATTTCATCTGCGAGCCCATCATCTCGAGGAACTCCGCCTTCCTGTATCCGGCGGGGACGGCGAACTCGGAGGCCGGGATTGTCTTCTCCTCAAGTTTCACCACCTCTCTTTCGACCTCGCCGTCCTCCCTGTTTACCTCCTTCATGACCCAGCCCTTCATCATCAGCTCCGCGTACCTGGGCGAGTCCTCGGGGTCGGCTTCGGTAGTGCCCCGGGCCGAGGCCATGCAGTCCTTCATCTTCCTGCCCATATCGAGGGTCTTCTTTATGAAGTTCCTTACCTCCTCGGTTACGGCCACGTCGTCTGCTATCCAGATGTCCCTGTAGGGCCTCCCGTCGGCCGCCACGCTCCAGAGGGTCGTTTTGTGCGCCGCTATGAGTTCTGCGCCCTCCTTTCTCTCTACCGTTACGTCAGGGACCCTCTTTTCGCCCTGAGAGCCCATCATCTGCTCCATCATCGCGCGCTGTTCCGGAGGCATACCGGCCATCATCTCGGTCATCAGAGAGCTCATGGTCTCGCAGAACTCTTCGAGGTCGACCTCGGTGTAGCTTTGCTCTTCGTGGTTTACCATCGTTACCGTGCCCTTTTGTGCGTCTATGATAGTCCAGGAGGTCCCATCCTCGGGCACGTGCTTCAACTTGGCGCCTGAGAAGTACGATGTGCCCGAGTGCCTGTCGACCTCTATCCAGCCGGCATGGGCGGGCAAGGCCATGCACGTTAGCGCGACTGCCACGAGCGTTATAATCAGACCGGTCTTTCTGTTCATCAGGCGAGCCTCCTTTTTTATTCCGGACCTCTGGCACCTTGGGGCGGGTCTCGCAGACCCGCCCCAAGGGCCACGTCCTCGATTACAGGAAACGCCGCCCCTGCGTATCATTGGAAGCGGCGGGCCCGCTCACTAACCGCTCGCCGGCGGGAGGACCGGGGCCGTGAACCCCGTCATCACCCAGCCGAACCCCCCGGAGGGTGTCTCCACGTAGAGCCACCCGGGGGCGGAGCCCTGGATGACGAGGAGGTCGCTCTGGTTGACCTGGTAGATAACGGGCTGGTCAAGGCTTGGGCCTGTGCGGACATTGAGCCTCAAGGCCGTTACCGTAACCATCCCCGTCGCCTCCTGTGCCGGTTCGACTACGACGGGCGGCCGCTCCACGAATATGACCTCCGGGGGAGGTTCAATGACCATGTACCCCCGGGGCACCCTCCTGTAAAAGAGCCCCCCTGTGTAGTAATAAAGGATTCCCCCGAAGAGCACCGTCTCGAACCCTATCCCGATGTTCACAACGACGGTCCCCACGGGGGGGCCAAGGACGACGAAACCGCCCGGCCACTTCCCGTAAAAGACCCCTCCGTGGAAGAAGAGCTCCCTGTCCTTTACTATCACCCTCCTGTGACGCGACGGAAGATTAGGGACCACCCTTCCAGGCGGGATGTGGGGAGGGGAGATGATGACCCTGCCGGGCCTTGGTCTCCTCCTGTCGGCCATGGCGTCGTTCACCGGCAGGGTGAAGGTTACAGCCAGAATTCCCGTAAGGATGACGGTAAGGTAGCGAACCGTCGGCCTCGATTTCATTAACATGGCGCCCTCCTTTTGAGTAAGCCTTGTTCCGTTTTTCGTCCTTTGATTATAATACGAAAGACTGGTGAAAACCCAAAAAAAATCACTTTCCCTTCGGCCTTATGGCGAGCCGCGCCCTGCCTCCCTTCACCGTGACGTCGAGCTCCGTTTCCTTTACATGGTAGTCCCGTTCGGCCTTCTCCCTCGACCTTCTCACGGTCTCGGCGAATTTTTCGTAGGAGAGCTTCTCAACGGGCTCGTTGCACTGTATCCTGGCGTCGATATATTTGGCGTAGAGGTCGTCAATAACGTCGTCATCCGTGGCGGGCCTTCTCGGCGGAAGCGGCCTTTCGGGCTCGCCGGCGCCTTCCGAACTGAACTCTTCGCGTATCTCCGAAAGGCGCGTCGCGGGCGCCGTCTCGGCCCTGCGCATGTAGTTGCCCTCCTCGATGGCCCTTAGCGTGCGGTTCCAGTACTGCTTGTAGGCGTTGAACTTGGCCACGAGGCTGCTGAACCGGAACTTGAGGGAGGTGTTCATTATGGCCACGTTGGTGTAGTAGAGCACAGTGCGCTCCACCTCCTCTCTGAGCCTCACGGGCTCGCGCTTTCTCCTGCGCATGAAGTACTGCTCGTACTCCACCTTGAGCCTCGTGAGCTTGGAGTCGAGTATCTGTATGTCCTCTTTGGCGCTCATAATTTTGTTGAGGAAAACTTTTTGAAAAAAGTTTTCCTCAAGCTCCTTTCAAAAACTTTTAGCTATCCCATGGAGGGGGTCCCCCTCGCGAGAAAATTCTTTCACGGGGACCCCCTCCATGGGATAAATAGCTATAAGTCTTTGAAGGGGGTCCTGGGGAAACTTTCTTCAGAAAGTTTCCCCAGGCACACTAAAATAGTGCCACGAAGAAGGCCCTCAGGTTGCCCTCCTCCTCGTTGGAGCTTGTCACGTGGTCGTCGTCGTCGAGTCCCCTGTACTCGAGCATGGCGTAGACGTTGCTTAGTATATTATACCTTACCATGAAACTGTAGGCACTGGCCGTCTCCTTTCCCTCTTCGTCCACCACGTCGTATCTGGCGGCGAGGCTCCATTTGGAGTTCGGTATGTAGGCGGCCTCGAGGAGGAAGTTGTCCTGGTCGTCGAGCCCGGACCTCTCGGCCCTGAACCATCCGGCCGTAACCACGACGATCTCGAATTCCGCCTCGGCGGCTATGCCGTATTTGTTGTAAGAGGCGTCCGTCGCCCCGGACCTCTCCTCTCCGTTACGGTACATGGCCCCCAGGCTGTAGGTCTCGTTGAGGTTGCAGGCGTAGGTGGCGAAAAACCCCCTCAGCTTGTCCTCGTCGTTCACGTCCTCGCGCGACACTCCCGCTGAGTAGCGGTGGGAGACGACCTTTTTTTCGTCCTCGAAGAGGTACTGGCCGTTTAATTCCACAAGCCTCTGCTCGTCGCTGAAGAGACCGAGGGCGTCCTCGGCGAGATGTCTTTTATTTATGAACTTCTGGGAACCCCCGACAAAGGGCAGGGCCAGGGTGTCCTGGCCCACCTTGAGGTTGAGCCTGCCCGCCCCCTGGGGGCCCACGAGGTCGTTAATCTGTATGAAGGCATGGGGTATCTTCGAGTCGTAGGTAGTCGAGCCTCCGTCATCGTCCTGCTCCACGGCGAAGATGCCGAAGGCCGTAATCCTGCCCGTCTTGCCCATGGGGCCCCCGGCGAAGACCTCCACTTCCTCGACCTTCATGTCCGAGGAATGGCTCGAGACTCCGGAGGACTTCACGTCGTTGTATACCCCCTCTATCTCCACCTCCGCGGCTATGGGAAATGTCTTCCAGTCCCTCGCGTCCTGCCACTCGCCCTCGTCGGCGAAGCGCAACCCGTTGGCCTTGAAGATATGGCCCGTCTCGTTCAACTCCGGGAATACCGTATGGCAGTAGGAGCAGTTGCGGCCGATGCGGCGGGCGAAGGCGGGCACCGCCTCGGCGTCTACGGGGAGAAAGGCGGTTAAAAGGAAAAACACCGGGGCTGAAAGAAAAAGGGCCTGATAAGCTTTTCTCATGGCGGGTTCCCTTCCTACAAGCATTTTCTCAAGTTTGTTGGTTCAGGATTCTTTGCCCTGTCAGGAAAGTATCGACGGCCCTGACAGTCGTTCCAGGCCCCCCCTGGCCCCCCCGGCCCCTCACGGCCCCCCATAATCAATCGGTTATTTTTACGGCCCTGACGTCGGCCTCCGTGCCGAGGCCTATGGTGAAGGGGAATGAGACGTAGTGCTTTCTCTTCTCCACCCCGTCGTCGTGTATGGCGAGCCCCACGGTTATGACGTCGCCGTCCTTTATGTCGATATTGTATCGCCCGCCCGGGGCGAGCTTTCTCTTTATAACCACCGTGTACCTTCCGGCGGCCCACTCCCCGGAGGCCTCGACTTCGGTCTCCTTCTCCCAGCGTCTGTCGTCGAAGATCCAGCCGTCGTGGGGCCGCGCCGAACCCGAGGTGAGCTCTACCGACCAGAGGTCTATGAGGCCGGTGGCGAGTTTTTCGTCGAGCTCCTTCGTGCCCTTCCTCTTGTTCCAGGCATCCCGGGTGTAGTAGGCGTAGAGGCGCACGTCGTCTCTTTCGAGGGGTTTATAGTAGGGGTCGGAGCGCACCTCATCGCCGGACGGTGAGGAGGGCATGGTGTTCAAGTCGTTGTGACAGGTGATGAAACAGCCGTATTTCGCGAAGGCGGGATTCTCCTTGTTTACCTGAAGAGAGACCCTGTCGGGGCGTTCCTCAGACCTCCAGCCCGTCCCGACGGAGTTCCACTGTATCTTCAGATAGACGAACTCGTCGTCGTAGGCGGCCTGAATGCCCGCGTGCATCGTGCCTTTTTTCCCGGCTATCGGTTCGGGCTCAAAGGGTTTGTGCGAGAGTTTCATGCGCATCTCGCCCGAGGCTATTTCGTCCACCTTCATGTCCAGCTCGCCCTCTTTGCTCAGGTGGCAGTGCCTGCAGTCCTTGCTCATGTTCCTCTTTATGGCGCCGCTCCCGAGCCTGTGGTCGTCGCTCAGGACGAACTCCCAGGAGGTGGTCCCCGGGTAGACGAGCAATATGCCCGTGGGTCTTATGACCGGCCAGTTCACCTCCCTCGAGAGCCCGTGGGCGGGCATGAGCGCGAGGATAAGGAAAAAGACCAGGGACAAGGCTCTCTTGGCTAAAAAACCCATAATGCCTCCATTCGGTTAAGTCTTGAAGTTCTCCACGGTGCTCCTCAACGAGTCCGACTGTTTGTTCATTTCCTTTACTGTCCTTTCGAGCTTCAATGCGAGCCCGGCGTTGTCTTGCGCGGCCTTCCTCACGGTCTCTATCGCCGAGACTATCCTCTTCGAGAGCATCATCTGGTCTCCCGTGGCCTCGGCCACGGTGGAAATCTTCTCGGCCACCACGAGTATGGCCTCCGTAAGGTGTCTGCCTTCACGGGACTGCTCCCCCGTGGTTAGCTTCACCTTCTCCATGAACTCCTTCATGCGGTGGGTGTCGGTGAGGACCTCTCTTACGGCGGCGGACTGTTCGTTGGCGGCGTTTTTTATCTCGCCCACCATGCTCGATATCACCTGGGCGGCGTTCGATATCTGGCTCGCCGCCTTGGTCTGCTCCGCCGTGGCCTTCTCGATGAGTTTGGCCATCTGGAAGGAGTGGCGGCTGGAATCGAGTATCTTCGTCAGGGCCTCCTGCGCGCCGCGCGAGAGTCTTACGCCGTCGGCGACCCTGCCGGAGCTCCTCTTCATCGATTCTATAGCCGTGGCCACCTCGTTCTGCACGTGGCCTATGAGCCCGGAGATCTCCTTGGTGGAGGCCGTCGTCTTGGTAGCCAGGTCCTTGACCTGCCGGGCCACGACGCCGAAGCCCTTTCCGTGCTCTCCTGCCTGGGAGGCGAGTATGGTGGCGTTAAGGGCAAGCAGGTGGGTCGTGTCGGCGAAGTCGTTTATGACGGTAAGTATCTGGCCTATCTCCTGGGAACGCTCTCCGAGCCTGTTCACCACCTCGGAGGTGTGGGCCACCTCCTGGCTTACCTTCTCTATGCCCTCGCGGGTCTTTACAACGGAGTTGAGGCCCAGGTCCTCGGCGTCGAGTCGCACCTTCTCGGCCACCTCCGCCTGTCTCCTCGCGTAATCCTCCACCTCTTTTACCCTGGAGCTTATGCTCAGTATGGAGGAGACCACGTCCTCTGTCTTCTTGAAGAGTTCCTCGATGTGAGAGGCCACCTGGTTTATGGTGACGGCCACCCCGTTTACGGAGGAGTTTATGGAGGAGCCCGAGTAGAAGAGTTTTTCTATGTTGGCCCTCACCTCGTCCACGGCCGCCGACATGGTCTTTGCCGAGACCGAGAGTTCGGCCGAGGATTCGCTCAGGCCCTCGGCCTCCTCGGCCACGGTCTTTATCGAGGCGTCCATCTCCTTTATCGAGGCGGAGGTCTCCTCGACGGCGCCGAGCTGCCTGTTAACGCCCTCTATTATCTCGCGGGACGACGCCCCTATATCCCTGGAGGCCGAGGCTATCTCGTCGGATATCCCGAAGATGTCCTTTACCATATACTGGAGGCCGTCCACGAACCTGTTGAACCACCTGGAGAACATCCCTATCTCGTCCTCGGAGGTTATATCGAGCCTCTTCGTAAGGTCGCCCTTGCCCTCGGCTATGCCCTTTAACATATCCACCGTCCTTCTAAGAGGACGCGTCACTATGCGGTTTATAAGGAGCCCCAGCAGAAAGGTCATCACCGCGATGGTTATGAGCCCGTGCAGGAGCCACCTGTTCCTGGAGGTCCCGAGGAGAGAGTACATCTCCTCGAGGGAGGTCGATATCATGAGCACCCCCCGGGCGGCCTCCTCATGGGCGTGGCAGCTCGCGCACTTGGGGCGGGCCTCGATGGGCACGAGGTAGGTAAAAAGGCTCCTGTCCCCCACCTCCTCTATGTAGTCCACGGCCTCCTTTCGCCCCTCGTTAAAGAGCATGAGGGCCCTTTTGAACTCCGGGTTCTGTATCCCCTCGGCCACGTTGTTGGTCTTGTCGGGGTGTTCTACGAGCCACTCCTCCTTTATCTCACCGAACTCCTTCTCCACGGCCTCGAGCGTTTTTTTGTCCTGGAAGGCCTCCTCGACTCCGTTACTCCTTATTATCTGGACCCTGTCCACGCCCTCTATGGTCTTGAGGTCCTCGATCAAAAACCTCGGCATGTCGGCGCGCTCCTCCAGCATGTCCTTGTAAATGGTCTCGAGTATGGGCCGGGCCATGAGCTCGCTCGCGTTTCTCCTCTCCCTCAAGAGGTTCTTCTCCTCCTCCTTGATGACCGTGTATATGAGGACGCCGAGGCCGATAAGACTTAAGCCTATGGCGAGATTGAGGATTTTAGCTTTTAAACCCTGACGGAACATCTTAGGCTTTACTCCGGTGAAGAGCTTTAGGACGAGCACCGCGGCCTGAAGATATGGCCTTTTGCTGAGAAGAGACGGGCGCGGCAAAACAAGTCAGATTTGTGGAGAGGGATTCCGGCATCTTTTCCGGCGGAGACTTCCTGGGGCCGGTTCGTTTCGAACTTCAGGGTGTTTAATGTATGGATTTTATTAAAACACTCTTTTAGTGTCAATAGAAAACTCAAAGGCTTTCCGCCTCTTACGCATCCGGCTACAGGCTGGTTGCGGCCCTTTTTTCAGGGATTTAAATCACTGAATTCCCCGGAGTTTTCCCTTAAAATTTTTTTATTAACCGTTGAACCAATCCATGCTTTGAAGTAAAATTTAAGTCGTGGAAAAAAACTCTTTACTGAAATGGCCGAAAGTGTTAAGGATTTAAGTGCGAAGGGCAAGACCATTGCGTTGAAATGAGGATTATGACCAACGCCCATCAAAGGTGCATATTCATCATCGACGACGAAGAGCCTATAAGGAAGGTCCTCAATACCCACCTTACCAAGGAAGGCTACCGGGTTATCCAGTCTCACGGCGGCAGAGAAGTCTTCGAACAACTCAAGAGCAAACCCTACGAGCTTTTAATCTGCGACATCATGATGCCCGAAGTCGACGGTATCGAGATACTCGATTACGTGAAGAAAAACTCGGACATAACTCCCGTGGTGATGCTCACCGGCCTTACTGACATCAACGTGGCCGTGGACGTCATGAAGAAGGGGGCCTTCGATTATGTGATGAAGCCCGTCAAGAAAATGGACCTCCTCGAAACGGTCAAGAGGGCCATCGTGCACAGGGACCTCCTTGTCAGAAACCGCCAGCTCGAGCTCGAAAACAGGGAGTACCAGTTGTTCCTCGAGCAGAAGGTCCATGAGAGGACGAAGGAGCTGAGCGTAAAGAGCGGGGAACTGGAGATGGCCTATTCACAGCTAAAGACCATGAACATCCAGTTCGTCAACGTCCTGGCGGAGACCATAGAGGCCAAGGACCGGCACACGAGAGGCCACTGCAACCGCATGCGTTACCTGTGCGTGGAGCTCGGAAAGCTCGCCGGGCTTACCGAGGAGCAGCAGGAGTTCCTTGAATACGCCTCTGTGCTCCATGACATAGGCAAGATAGGCGTCAACGAGGCCATACTGAACAAGGAGGGCCCCCTTACGGAGGTGGAGAGCAGCCACATCAAGGGGCACCCCGAGATAGGAGAGAAGATACTCCAGGGGATACCCTTCATGGAGAAGGTGGCGGAGATCATAGTGGCCCACCACGAGAACTACGACGGGAGCGGCTATCCGAGGGGCCTTAAGGGCGTGGAAATCCCCGTATGCGCGCGAATAATCTCGGTGGCCGACCTCTATGACGCCATGAGCAGCGACCGACCCTACCGAAAGGGCCTGTCTCAGGAAGTGATATTCGAGGAGATGAGGAGGGTGGCCGGACGCCAGCTCGACCCCGATATCGTCAGGGTCTTTACCGAAAACAAGGACAGGATCTTCAAAGAAGACAAGAGCCTTTCCTTCTCTTGAACTCCTCGGCCATTATGGGAAAAAAGATTCTTGTCATAGACGACGAACCCGGGATAAGGCAGATTCTCGAGATACACCTGAGCGCGGCGGGTTACGACGTGGTGAGCGCGGAGAACGCCCGCTTTGGGCTGGAGCGCGTCTCCGGAGGGGATATAGACATGGCTGTGTGCGACTTCAAGCTCCCCGACATGGAGGGAGAGGAGATAGTCGACGCCATCAGGGAGATTGACGGGGACCTCCCGCTTGTCATCATATCGGGGTTCATAGACCACGAGGTGGCCGAAAGGGTCGGCGAGCGCGGAAGAATCGAATACCTGAAGAAGCCCTTTACCAAGGAAACGCTCCTCGCTGTAGTGGACAGGGTCCTGTCCCTTGGGGGAGAGCCCACCGGGAATGGTTAAGATAAGACCCTATTTAAACTTTCTCGCCATAGCCATAACTCTTGCGCTGGTGTTGTTGACGGCGCTCTTCATCTACATATCCATACACCTCAAGAACAGGATTACCCTGAGGACCGTGCAAAAGACGGATATGGTCTCGGAGGTAATCACCCACTCGGTTTACGACCTCATGAGTAACGGGCACTCAGAGGAAAGCTACTCCTTGATCCTCGACCACGACAACATAGTCGGGCTGGAGGAAATCGGGATATTCACCGTCTCCGGCGAGGAGGCCTTCGGGGGCGGCCATGCCCCCGGGGCAGGAAACCCCGCGCAGGGCAGGAGAAGGATAGGAGATGACGAGTTGGAGAGCTTCACCACGGCCCTGGCGACCATGAACACCATGGGCGTCTTCGACTGGGACCGGCATACGTATTCGCGCTACGTGCCCCTCGTCTCAGAGGGGGGCTGCGCCTCCTGCCACGCTGAGGAAGACGGAATGCTCGGCGTCCTCAAGATAAAGTTCACCAACGAGGGCGACCTTGAGCTCCTCAAGTATCTTCAGAAGCTCATCTGGACGCTCGGCCTCATAGCCTTCCTTCCCGTGGGGGCCCTTGTCGTCGCCGGCGCGATAATAAGGGAGAAGAACAGGCTCTACAAGGACGTCGAAGAGAGCAACAAGGATTTGAAGAGGGCTTACAGCGACTTAAACGAGATAGGCTACTATCTTCAGATGATACTCGACAACTCGAGGGTCATCATAGTGACCACCGACACCAAGGGGAGGATCGTCGAGTTCAACAGGGAGGCCGAGAGGGCGCTCGAGTACACCAGGGAAGAGGTCGTGGGCAAGGACGTATTAATGCTCTATGAAAACCCGCTCCAGAGGGAAGAGCTCCTCCATGAGGCGGCCTCGAGTAAAAGGGACCCCTGGGCTGTAAGGAGCAGGGAAGTGGTCTTAAGGTCCAAGACGGGCGGGCTCATCTACGTCAGCCTCACCCTCTCGACGATGGTGAACAAGAAGGGCGAGATCCTGGGCACGGTAGGAATAGGCAAGGACGTCTCCGAGCAGAAGATGCTCCAGTTCAAGCTCATCCAGTCGGAGAAGCTCGCGGGTATAGGCACCCTCGCCACGGGCATAGCCCACGAGATAAACAACCCGCTGGCGGGGATCCTGGGGATGGCTGAGGCGGCAAGGGACGAAACGAACCCGGAGCTCGTAATGTCCTACATAAACGACATAATACGCTACACCGAGGACGCCAGCGACGTAGTAAAGGAACTCTCCGCCTACAGCCGTTCGGCGAAGAACGAGGCGACCTCCACTGTGGACGTCTCCGCGGTCATCGAGGATTCGTTGAGGATGTCGAGGCATACGGTGAACCTCAACTCAATAAAGGTCACGGGGGAGCTGGATAAGGGCTGCTATATACTGGCCAACACCGGCGAAATACAGCAGGCCTTCGTGAACCTCATCATAAATGCGGGACACGCCATGAAGGACGGCGGCACCCTGAGGCTCGCCTGCAGGAGAGAGGGGGAGTTCGTCAAGGCGGTGGTGTCCGATACGGGCCAGGGGATATCCGAAAAGGACCTCGTTCATATCTACGACCCCTTCTTCACGACAAAGCCCGTGGGCACGGGCACGGGCCTCGGGCTCTACGTGGTATACAGGATCGTTACCAAGTACCGGGGGAGCATTGACGTGGAGAGTGAACCCGGGGCGGGCACGACCTTTTCCATAAAGTTCCCGTCGAGGGGCACGACGCAAAAAGAGGAGGCCGAAGATTTTTCCTGAGTTTTGGTTTGCCCTCGAGCGATTTTTTTGTTATTAAGACGACGCACCCTCGAGCGAAAGACGCGTAAAGGAGCCTATGAAGAATGGCGAGATTAAAGGTGTATCTCTTCGTGGCCGCAATCCTCGTGGCCGGCATGGTCGCATCCCCGAACCTTTGCTGGCCGCAGGACCTGGACATGGAGCGCCTGGAGGGAGAGGTCGAGGAGCTCAAGAAAAAGAACGAGGAGCTCGAGCGGCGCATGGAGAACATGGAGGCAGATGAGGAGGAAGATAAGTACAATCTGGGCATCCTCGCCGGGATGGTCAAGATAAGCGGGTACGCCGACGCGGAGTTACGCCTCACCGACTCCGAAGACGAAAACAGCGGGTTCAGGGCCCGCCACCTGAGCCTCTTCTTCAACGCCGACGTCCAGCCCTCATGGAGGCTCTTCTCCGAGATAGAGTACGAGGACACCCCCTTTATCGAGTCCGCCCACACAACCGACAACGCTGACACGATCCAGGGCAAGATATTCGTCGAGCAGATGTACATAGAGTACCACCCGAGCGTCAACTGGGACTTACGGTTCGGCAGGTACCTTACACCCGCCGGCATATGGAGCATCTACCATTACCCCCCCTACGTGCCCACGCAGACCCGCCCGCTCATGATAAGGAATATTTTTCCCCAGGTCGCCGACGGAGCTCAGCTGAGGTTCTCCCACCCGATAGGCGGGTCTCTGCTTGACACGCACCTGTACGCGGCTAACGGCGCCGGAAACCCCGGAAGGCTCGACAGGAACGAGTCCAAGGCCTTTGGGGCGAGGGTCAACTACTCCATGGACCTTCTCGACCACTTTGACGTCGGCGCTTCATATTACAGGGACAAGGACAACGACGACGTGACGGGTAACTCCTACGGAGCGCATCTGCTCGTCAACTACAAGGACCTCGAGCTCCAGAGCGAGTTCGCCACGAGGTACAACGACCCCGAGGGCGCCCCGGGCTACACCGACACCGGTTTTTACGCCCAGCTCGCCTACGACATAGGCAAGTGGACCCTTGCCGGGAGGTTCGACTGGTTCGACGACGAGAGCATTGCGGCAGCGGACAAGGGCAGTTTCCGTTATACGGGCGCCGTAAACTACCACTTCGCCCACAATGTCGTGGCCAAGGCGGAGTACAACCGTAACGAGTTCGGCGACTCGGGTATCAAGGACTACAACGAGGTCGTCTTCGCAACAGTCATCAACATAGGAGACCTTTGATGAAACGCACGATCTTCATGGGCCGCATCGCGATACTCATGGCGGTCCTGAGCATCTTGATCCCAGGGTGCTCCACGGCGAACGACCCCGTGGTGGTCATCGTGAACAGGAACAACCCAGTTGAAAAGCTGAGCGAGAACAGCCTTAAGAAGATATACACGAATAACGTCCTCACGTGGCCCAACGGCATGCCCATAATCATTTACGACCTGACTATAAGAGACCCCCTTAGAGAGGTCTTCTCGGAGAGGATACTCGGAAGGTCCTCCAGGAGTATCGCCGAGCACTGGGCGCACTTGAAGATAACCAATCAGGCCAAGAACCCGCCCCGAACCGTCAAGGACCAGTCGTACATGATAAGAAAGGTGGAGCACGACAGGGGGGCCATAGGTTACGTCTCCATGAGCTCCGTCATGGATAACCCGAACATAAAGATAGTAAGGACCATCGAGTAGTCAGCCGGGGCCGTCAGGGGGGGAATGTGGACTTAGGGCCGGAGGCAAGGGGGCGAGGGGGCGAGTTGCCGGGTGGGACCAGGTGGCCGGGGGCCAGGGGGAGCAAGGAGGACCGAATGGGTGCAAGTGGGCCGGGGCAAGTGGACCGGGGCAAATGGGCCGGGGGGCCGGGGGGCGGGGGGGCCAAATGGGGCCGCTGGAGTGTTTTAAAAGAGATTCGCGGTGACTTTGGAGCGAAACAAGGGGTTCCGGTTTCCGTGAAACCCCGCACGGTCTTTACCGCAGGCTATCTTCAACCAGCCGGAAAGTTCCGAAACAGGCCGTTCAGGATCAGATTAATAAGATACCCTTGAGCCCGGAGGGGCGGCTTTTAAGAAAAGGTCTCCTCTACCGTCCTGGTTACATGCCTGCCGATAGCGCCTTTCCAGAGGGCCTGGTTTTAATAATCCTCTAACTCCCCGACGGGTCTCATGAAGGTGAACTTGAAGGGGTCGCCCACGAGCTTTTTCGCGGCCACGTCCGCGGATTTCGTGGGCAGGGAGAAGGGTAGCGATATTACGAATACGCCCGCCCCGATGGCGATGGAGGCGATGCCAATGGGCCTGACCAGGACCACGTCAATAACTATACCGATGCTGGAAGTTTCCAGGTCCTCATCGGCCAGAGCTGGTGATGAACTTAAGAGCAGTACGAGGAGCAGGCACAGGGCGGTAACGGTCTTTTTCATGGTCTTCCTCCTTGATAGGTCATCTGAACTTATTTATAGTTTTTTTACCTGATTTTTGCAAGTCTTTTTACGGGGGGAGGGCGGCGGGGCGGCGGGGAGGACGTCCCCTCCCCCCTCCCCCCTCCGGCCTACTTCAACAACCCTGGTTGCGCCCCGGGGGGTTTTCTCAGGCCCTGGACAAGGTCCCTGAAGGACGGGTGATAGGGGCCGGCGACCACGCTCCTGCCGAGCTCCTCGGTGTGCTGAAGCCCCATCCTCGCCACCCGTACTCCCGCCTCTTCGAGCATGTCGAGTACGGAGCGGCACACCCCCGCCATCTCTTCGAGCGTCCACGGGGTGTAGCGCCCTTCGCGGTACATCTTCTCAAGGGGGGTGCCCCTTACCACAAGCGTCGGGTATACCCTGACGAACCCGGGTGAGAGCCTTATGACCTCCCTCGTCGTCTCGAGGACCGAGGCAAACGTATCCCCCGGAAGCCCCGGCATGAACTGTACGCCCACCGTAATGCCTCTGGACTTCAATACCTCCACGGCCCGGACCGTATCTGCGGGGGTGTGGCCCCTTCCCGAGAGCCTCAATACCTCCTCGGACATGGACTGGGCCCCGAGCTCCACCGTGCCCACGCCGTAGCTTAGAAGGAGCTCCACACCTTCCTCTGATATGGAGTCCGGCCTTGTGGAGAGCCTCGTGGAGTGGATAAGCCCCTTCTCTATATACTCGCCAGCGCACTCAAGGTAGGCCGCCTGAAGTTCTGCGGGCAGGGCCGTAAAACTCCCTCCGTAAAAGGCCGCCTCGATACTGCCGCCTCTTCCGGCCCCTTTCCACGTGGCGAGGCAGGCGTCTATTGTTTCCCTCACCTCTTTTGTCGAGGGCAGCTCCCTAAAGCCGGTTATGCCCTCTTGGTCGCAGAATACGCACCGGTGGGGGCACCCGCCGAAGGGGATGAAAATCGGGATTATGAGACGTCTCTCTCTCGCCATCCAGGGCCTTTATATCGAAACGGTTTTTTGTAGGACCTCAGGGTTTTTCCCGCTGCCCCGTGCTTCGTCTGAGCCTGCCGAGCGCCTCGGCCGCGGCGGCCTGCTCGGCGTCCTTCTTTTTCCTCGCCGTACCGGTGCCGAGGGCCTCCCCGTTTACCGAGACCTCGATCTCGAAGGTCTTCTTGTGCGGGGGCCCCGATTCCTTCACGAGCCTGTAGCGGGGAGGGGACTTGAAGAGTTTCTGGGAGAGCTCCTGGAGCTGGGGCTTGTAGTCGAAGTGCCCCGGCTCCCTGTGGGCCCCTTCAAGGAGCGGGCCGAAGAGGTCTTCTATGTACGTGAAGGAGTCCTTGAAGCCCGAGTCCAGGTACAGGGCGGCCATAAGGGCCTCGAATACACCCGCGAGTATCGTGGGGTTGTCCCTCCCTCCCGTTGATGCCTCGCCCTTGCCGAGGAGCAGGTATCTGTCGAGCCCCACCTCCTTGGCGAGCTCCGCCAGGGTGCGCTTGTTCACGAGCCTGGCCCTGAGGCGCGTTAGCTTGCCCTCGTCCACTTCCGGGAATTCCACGTAGAGCATGTGGCTTATGACTGCGGCGAGTATGGCGTCTCCGAGGAACTCGAGCCTCTCGTTGGACTCGAGCCTGCCTCCGCCCGGCTCGTTCAGAAAGGACCTGTGGGTAAAGACCTTTACAAGGAGCTCCGGGTCCTTTATCGGGTACTCGAAGGCTCTGTTGAATTCCTGCAGCAGTGTATCGTACTTGGTCATTTTTTTATCGTTGGGGGGAACTTTTTTCAAAAAGTTCCCCTCAGTATAGCCTTTCCTCTCATCCCCTTTGTGCCCGAAAGCCCCGTAAGCCTCACGTCCACGATTTCGTTAAACGCCTCGTCGCCTCCGTCCTCTATGACGACGGGGATGTAGTTTCGCGCCTTGCCCTTCAGCATTCCCGTAACCCTGTCCCTCGTCGTCTCCACGAGGACCCCGGCCGTACTGCCGACAAAGGCCGTGTAGAACTCCTTCCTCTTCGACTCGTCGAGCTCTTTAAGCCTCAGGCACCTCTGCCTCAAGGTCCAGGGGTCGACCCTGTCCGTATAACCCGCCGCAGGGGTGCCCTCTCGTGCGGAAAAGGGGAAGACGTGGAGGTACGACACGGGGAGGCCCTCAAGGAGCCGGTACGTGTTCTCGAACTCCCGCCCACCCTCCCCGGGGAAGCCCGCTATCACGTCCGTGCCCACCGATATCCCCGGCACCTCTCGGACGAGCCTCTCCACCTTTTCGGAAAACTCCCCGGGTGTGGAGCTTCTCCTCATCCTCCTCGTTATCCCCTCGTCCCCGCTCTGGAGGGGAAGGTGCACGTGGTTGCATATCTTTTCCGAACCCCTGAGCATGTCGATAAGCTCTCCGGAAACCTCGTCGGGGTCTATGGAGCTAAGTCTAACGCGGCAGGGCCAGGCCCTCTTCTCGATTAATTTCAATATGGACGCAAGGTCCGTTCTCTCCCCAAGGTCCGCCCCGTAGGCCCCGAGGTGTATGCCCGTCAACACAATCTCCCTGTAGCCTTTTTCCACGAGGCGCTCTATCTCTGCCTCGACACTTTCGAGTGGCAGGCTCCTTGAGGCGCCCCTGGCCCTCGGGATTATGCAGTAAGAGCAGGCCCTGTTGCACCCGTCCTGGACCTTCAGGTTCGCCCGCGTCCTTCCCGAGGAGCCTCCCGCCCTGAGTTCCAGGGGCGTGCCCGTTTGCCCGGGGCCTACTACCGTCTCGGCGCCTTCGGTTCTCCTGCCCTTTCTGATGTAGGAGAGGATGTTGCCCTTCTCGGAGTTTCCGAGGACGTAGTCGACCCCCGGGATCCTCCTGACCTCTGACGGGGAGACCTGGGCGTAGCATCCCGTCACTATGACGACGGCCCCGGGGCTGCTTCGCCTTGCCCTCCTTATGAGCTGGCGCGACTGGCAGTCGGTCCTTGACGTCACGGTGCAGGTGTTTATGACGTAGGCGTCCGCCGGGCCCGGGAACGGGACGGCAATAAGCCCGCCCCCTGAGCCGAGGGCCTCCTCGATGGCCGAGGAGTCGTACTGGTTGGCCTTGCAGCCGAGGGTTGTCACGGCTACTCTAAGATATTCGCTCATCTCAAGGCCCGCTCTATCCACCCCCCGCCGAGGACCTCTTCGCCGCGGTAGAAGACGACGGCCTGTCCCGGCGTTACGGCCTTCTGGGGGACGGTGAACCTTACCTCTATTGTCGAGGCCCCCGTAAGATTTAACGTGGACTCCACGCCCGGGTGCCTGTATCTTATTCTGGATACCACGCTTCCAAGCCCGATGGGCTCTGCGTTTATCCAGTTGACGTTCGAGGCTACCAGCCCCTCCGAGTATAGTTCGCTCTCGGGGCCCACCACGACCCTGTTCGTCCCGGGGTCTATGTCCAAGACGTAAAAGGGCCCCCCCGAGAGCCCGAGGCCGCGGCGCTGCCCCACGGTGTAGCCGAATATACCGCCGTGGGTCCCGAGGACCTTGCCGCCCATGTCCACTATATCTCCGGGAATGGCTTTGGCGGCGGCGCCGACATGGAGGCCCCTGGTCATGAATTCGGCGTAGTCGCCGTCTTCGACGAAGCATATCTCCTGGCTCTCGGCCTTCTCAGAGGTCTTGAGGCCGAACCTTCTCGCAAGGGCCCTTACCTCCTCCTTCGTGTGCCCGCCGAGGGGGAATAAGACCCTTTCGAGCTGGGCCTGGGTCATGGTAAAGAGGAAATAGCTCTGGTCCTTGCTCGCGTCCACGCCCTTCAGGAGCCGGCACCCTTCGCTTCCCCTTTCAATCCTCGCGTAGTGGCCCGTGGCGAGATAGTCGGCCTCGAGGCCCAGGGACTTCTTCAGGAGGGCGTCGAACTTGAGGACCTCGTTACACTTTATGCAGGGGTTCGGGGTGCTGCCTTCGAGGTAGCTTTTGACGAAGTAGTCCACCACCTCCCTGGAGAAGACCTCCTCCATGTTGAGGACATAGAAGGGCACTGCGAGCCTGTCGGCAACCGTCCTCGCGTCGTGGATGTCGTCGAGCGTGCAGCAGCTCCCCTGGGTCGCTCCCACGGGGGACTCCTTCTCCGAGTAGTCCCACAGCTGCATGGCCACACCTATGCAGTCGTAGCCCTGCCCCTGCAAAATGGCAAGGGCCGTCGAGGAGTCCACCCCTCCGCTCATGGCGACCACCACTCTTTTCCTTCTCTTTGAGCTCATCTTTTATTGAGGGAACCTTTTTGAAAAAAGGTTCCCTCAAACTCCTTCTAAAAACTTTTGGCTATCCTCTGGAGGGGGACCCCGTGAAAGAAATTTCTCACGAGGGGGTCCCCCTCCAGAGGATAAATAGCTATAAGTCTTTGAAGGGGG
>DATEAM010000134.1:0-8929 GCA_035288385.1 Thermodesulfobacteriota bacterium | reverse complement strand
GACTTTCTCCTTAATTCTTAAGTTTTATTAAATAGAGGTCATTAGTGAAGACATCGCCTTCTTTTTCACTAAGAACCACAAAAGCCAGCCATTTGTCGTCCGGGGATACACTTAAATAATACCCGGGATGATATAACCCCTTTGCAATACATGACGCCTCGCTATTTTCCACGCGTGCAATTTTGACGCATCCCTCAACCCTCCATTCCATGAAAACAAAAGCTTCTCCGCTGGGGAATACATCAAATCCTTTAATGGAAAAATCCTCCAGAACGGGCACGCACGATATCTTTTCCTCTTTTAGGTCCACAGTGCATCTTATGACCTCGTTTATGAGGTCCGGTTCAAATTCCTCGTTTGATACCTGCATATAGACATTGTCTTGCTTGTCCGTCAGAAGGCGCAGAATATATTTGGCCCGTTGTTCGAGAAAAATATTCTTCTCAGGGCTGAAGACCCGGATAAATAATCTGTCTTTCCCTTCACCGCTGTAAACCCTTACAATAGCCGTAGAATCATGAAGCCATGCTGTCAAACCGGCCTTTTCCTGAGTCCATATGATATCCCATTCAGGGCTGGGCATCTTTACCCTTGCCTTCGGCTGCTTGCCCAAGAAGACTCTGCGCCCCTTTGGCGCCAAAACACCATCGCCAATTGAACTTGCCTCACCATAATCTGCGATAGCAAACTGCTGGCGCCTCTCTGTCTTGAATTCATACCGCCACACATCTATGACCTCTCTCTCTATAGTCCCATCGTCATGGCGCAAGCTGTTTTTGTCAATGTATACGAGCCATTCTCCATCAGGGGTACATGCCAATGGCGTGCTACCGGGCTCAGCAACTTTAGCCTTACGGCCCGTCTCGATGTTATACCAGTAGACACCATTTTTCCTGATGGTATAAATCAGGACGCCCTGGCCGCACCAGATTGGGCGTGCTTCATAAATATCTTTCGCAACAAGTAATTCTTTGCCAGTATCTACCGACTTCTGTTTTTCGCCCCCATAGCAGTCAGCGAAGACGAGAAAGAAAAACGTACCAAAGAAAAGCACCACCAAAACGACCCTGTTTTTGGAATCGCTTTTCGCCGCTTTGTTTTCCATATCTTATTCTGAGGTTGAAAATGTCCTTAAAAAATCTTAATTTCCTATGCCAGTCCGATTGTAGCAAGAGAGGGCCGGATATACAAACACCCTTTATACTATAGTGTATTTTTTCTACCTCAAATTTCGTATCCTCTTGTCTTTAAATGAGAATCTTGTAGAAATTATTCTACCCCATGTTCCTTTGACAGGCAAGAAGATGTGACTGTAAGTAGGGAGTTGTACATGCTCACTAATTAGGTAACTCTTTTGGTAAGATAAAGCAAACCGGGAGGGGAAAGTGGGGGGAAAGTGTGGAAAGTGGGGACATCTGTCCCTATTTTCCTCGCGCTTTTTTGGCGTAAGGCCGCGACCGGGAAAGACAAGCGGTGTCAGCGGAACTCTATATCTCCCCCGGCGCCACGGGGAATCCCTCTTTCCCGGTAGACTCCACGGCACCCGAATCCGCCGAAGTTTTTTCCAGGAGGGCTTCAGCGGGAGCCTGGCCCCCTTCTTCCACTACGGCCACACTCTGAACAACAGGCACTATCCCCCTCCTTACCATGGTGCGATAGACCGCCCTCGAGCGCCTTTCCACATACCTCGAGTTCCCGACGGGGCTCCACCTTCTCGGGTTAGGCAAAACAACGACGAGCCTTGCCGCCTCCTCGGGGGTGAGCTCCGACGATGACTTGCCGAAGTAGCGCCGGGACGCCGCCTCAACCCCGAATATCCCGTCTCCCCATTCCGCGACGTTGAGGTAGAGCTCGAGGATCTCCTTTTTTGAAAACTCCCTTTCGAGCCTCCACGCGATGATCCCCTCCTTGAGTTTCCTTGCCGGGGTCTTCCTGGGGTCAAGGTAGAGGTTCTTTGCGAGCTGCTGGGTTATCGTGCTCCCTCCCGCCTTGATCCTTCCTTCCCTGATATTCTTTAAAAGGGCCTCCTCCATGGCCTCGAAGTCAAAACCCTCGTGGCTCCAGAACTCTCCGTCCTCAGCTATGACCACCGCCTTTTTGATATAGGGCGACACGCGGGACAGGGGGACCCAGGCCTGCTGGATCTTTCTCCTTTTGCCCTCCTTCCTCCACAACCCCTCGCGATATTCCATGAAAGAGGTCTTCACGGGGGTTTTCTTGAGAAGAGAGATATCGGGATAGAAAAAAAATCTCCCTATATCGAAAAGGACCGCGGCGACGACGATCAGGACAAAAAGGATAGCCGCCTTTTTTATCTTTTTCCCTTCCTTAAAGAATCTCACTTTTCCTTGTCACCTTCTTAAACGGACGTTAAACCAAGTCTTCCCCACTTCCTTTATTGCTGGAGAATAGGGCAGGGGCTGCGTCGCCGTAACCCCTCGGTTCTTACGCCGGCACCTGCGGCCTAACCGTCTTTTTTTCTTTGGTTACTTTCTTTCAAAAAGGAAATTAACTGGCGTCCCCACTGGGATTGGAGGCCAAGGCCTCCCCGGTAAGGAATCCCCTCGTTTATAAAGCCCGCCTCGCCTCCGGCTGCGGCGGGCATCCGGTCGAACCAGGGGGTTCGACCCCATGTGAGAACGAAATTAAAAAAGGCGACAAAAGGCGCCTTTTTTAATTCTGGCGTCCCCACTGGGATTCGAACCCAGGTCGCCGCCGTGAAAGGGCGGTGTCCTTGGCCTCTAGACGATGGGGACTCTTGAGGAAAACTTTTTGTAAAAAGTTTTCCTCAAACTCCTTTCAAAAACTCCAACTATTTCCGGTATCGGACTCCCCTGGAGGTTTCTCCAAACTGGTGAGCCGCCGGGGACTCGAACCCCGGGCCACCTGCTTAAAAGGCAGATGCTCTACCAACTGAGCTAGCGGCTCGTCAATGCATAATCCTATTTTTTAGCATATCCGCGCAATGATTGTCAATTTTTAATCCGTGGGGTGCGCGGGGGAAAACTTTCTGAAGAAAGTTTTCCCCCGAACCCCCTTTCAAAGACTTTTGGCTGTTTATCCTGCGGCGGGAGGCACCTCTTCGAGAAATTCTTACCGGGGGCCTCCCGCCGCAGGATAGCTGAAAGTTTTTGAGGGGAGTCTGAGGGGGACTTTTTTCAAAAAGTCCCCCTCAGGTCGTAGCCTCGTCTATCCATCGGAGGTAGTCCTGGAGCCCCGAGGTTATCTCCGTGGCTATCACCTCGGGCACGTCGTAGCTGTGGAGCTCCACCACCCTGTCCCTGAGCCTCTCAAAGAGGACCTTTTTAGTCTTGAATATGCAGAGGACCTCGCCCTCGGTGAGAAGCTGCCCCTTCCAGGTGTATATGGATTTCAGCCCCGGGACGATGTTGCAGCACGCCGCGAGTTTCTCCGCAACGACCTTTTTTCCGATACCTTCGGCCTCTTCGACGTTGGGCGCGGTAACGAAGACGACTACATGACCTGAAGCTCTATCCGCCATAAACTCTCCCTAAAGAAGATTAAGAAGCGTCTTTCAGTATATCCGACAATTCCTCGAGTATATGGTCCCTGTGGGTGCCCGCCCAGTATATGCGGCCGCAGAGCGGGCACCTTGAAAAGTCCTCCTGCGTGTCGAAGACATAGGGGGGGACGAGCCCCTTTACGGAGCCCCTCTCCACCTCGTCGAGTTCCGAGTTGCACCTGATGCAACGCGTGAGGATGTCTTTTCCTCCGAGGCCGAAGCCTTCGGCCACCTGCCTCAACTGCTCGCCCCAGCGGTCGCTCTCGACCAAGAAGCACCTCTCGCGCACGGAGCGTCTTTTTATGAGGAGCGTGTCTCTTGTGAGTATTATCCTTTCTTCCCTCGTTGCCCTCTCGGCGAGCTCCCCGTCATCTATATCCCTTGAGTACTCCACGTCGCAGCCGAGGATCCTCAGCCACGTGGCGAGTCTTCCGAGCATGGCGTCGGCGAAGAACCTCGGGCATTCACCCCTGCCCCTTCTCCTGTCCCCTCCTCCTTCGGTCATAAGAGCCCGACGAGCCCCACTCCTGCCCACGCGGCACCCGATACCTTCCAGTCGCCGTCCTCCTTCCTGAAAACGACGCTGAAGTCTATCCCCTCGGCGTCCTCGGGTATTACGTCGGCTATGGTCTTGAGCTCTTTACCCCTTACCACGAAGGCCTTAGCGTCAACCACCGCTACCTCACCCTCCACGCGGACCTCTACTCCCCTCACGAATACGTTTATGTTGCCCGGCTTCATGAACTCGAAGAAGAGGATGCCGCGAAGGGCCTTGTAGTCGTTTCCGTTATCGTCGTAGTAGTCCCTCGAGACGTGCGCCATGAGGCTCTTGAGGTCCTTGGCCTCGACGGCCTCTTCGGCCTCCGAGACCTTCCGTCTCAGGGCCTCCTCGTCCGAGGCCATCTTGTCGCAGGCAGGCGCCGCCATCAACATGAGGCAGACGATGGCGGCGAAGACTCTTGAAGTTTTCATCTATCCGTGAAGTGGGTTCAGGGTTATCCGAAAAAGATCTGGGCTATCCTGTACATCTCAGGGTCTATGGTCTTTGTCCTGGCCGTGGCCTCTTCCAAAGAGACCTCCACGATCTTTCCGCCCTGGAGGGCCGCCGTATGCCCGAACCTCCCCTCCTTTACCATCTCAATGGCCTTTACGCCGTAGCGCGTGGCGAGGATCCTGTCGAAGGCCGTGGGGGACCCCCCCCTCTGAAGGTGCCCGAGCACCACGTAGCGGGTCTCGAGCCCGGTCCTCGATTCGACCTCGTTGGCGAGGAACTCCCCCACGCCCCCGAGCCTGGCGTGGCCGAAGGCGTCCAGGGGCTTGTCCCTGGTTATCATGCCCTTCTCCCCCCTCGGGTACGCCCCCTCGGCGGCAACGATGAGGCTGAAGTGCTTGCCCGCGTCCCGTCTTTTCTTTATATAGCCGCAGACCTCGTCCACGTCAAAGGGCTTTTCGGGTATTAGTATAACGTCAGCCCCTCCCGCAAGGCCCCCGTATACGGCGATCCAGCCGGCGTGGCGCCCCATGACCTCTACGACCATCACCCTGTGGTGCGCCTCGGTAGTGGTATGGAGCCTGTCGAGGGCCTCGGTCACTATGCTTACGGCCGTGTCGAAGCCGAAGGTGAAGTCCGTGCCCGCCAGGTCGTTGTCTATGGTCTTCGGGACCCCCACGACCTTTACCCCCTTCTTGTGAAACTTAGCCGCGACCCCGAGGGTGTCGTCGCCCCCTATGCACACGAGGGCGCCGATATCGAGGTCCTTCATGTTCTTCATGACCCTGTCGGCGTCATCGGGCTTTTTAAAGGGGTTCGTTCTCGAGGTGCCGAGGATGGTGCCCCCTCTGGGCAGTATGCCCGAGACTGTGTCCCTCGTAAGCTCCATTACCGAGGGCTCGATGAGTCCCTGCCAGCCGTCCTTTATCCCCGCGAACTCGTACCCGAACTGCACCCCCCTCTTCACAACGGCCCTTATGACGGCGTTAAGACCGGGGCAGTCCCCTCCGCCGGTAAGTATGCCTACTTTCATGTCAAAAACCTCCTCAGTGGTTTGAATTATGGACGGGGCCGTAATTTACAAGAAAACCGAATTTCCGGGAGATATATCAAGAGACGCCGATTGCCGCCTACCCTTCCCGAGAGCCCCGGTCAGCCATGGGAAGGCGGACCGTGAAGAGCGAGCCCGCACCGGGCTCGCTCTCAACGCTTATTGAGCCGCCGTAGGACTCGGCTATCTCCTTGCAGATGCTGAGGCCCAGCCCGGCCCCCCCCACGTCGCGGGTCCGTGCCTTGTCCACCCTGTAGAACCTGTCGAATATGTAGGGCAGGTCTTCACGCGATATGCCCGTGCCCGTGTCCCGGACCTTTACGACCGCCTCTCCTCCGTCCCTTTCCACCGAGAGCTCGACGTGTCCGCCCCGGTGGGTGTACTTGATGGCGTTGTCTATCAGGTTGTAGAGGAGCTGGCCTATCCTTACCGGGTCCCCTGAGACCACGGCGTCCGCATTCTTAAGTATGGCGAGATCCACCCCGCTGTCAAGGGCGCTCCTCTTGAAGTGCTCGAACCTCTCGGTGAGCACCGTGTCGAGGTGGACCTCGGACCTGGGCCCCTCCTCCCTCTCGGCCTCTATCTTCGTAAGGTCAAGGAGGTTCCTTACGATATAGCTCATCCGGTCTATCTCCTCGAGGCTCGACTCTATCGTCTCCCTCATGACCTCTTCGTCCCCCTTCGACCTCAGGGCTATCTCCATCTCGCCCTTGAGGATGGTAAGGGGTGTCTTGAGCTCATGGGAGGCGTCGCCGGTAAACTGCTTTATCTGTTTGAAGGAGCCCTCGAGACGGGCGATCATCTCGTTTATCGTGACGGCGAGATTGCCTATCTCGTCGCCAGAGTCCACCTCTATGCGTTCGTTCAGGTTCTCCGCCCCGATGCGTCTCGCCATGGAGGTGAGCTCGGCCACTGGATTCAACGCCTTTCTGGCGAGGAACCACCCCACGGCCCCGGCCATGACGATGCTGGCCATCCCGCCGAAGGCGAATATGTAGAACATGGAGTAGAAGACCTCTTCCATGTCTTCGAGAGAAGAGCCCACCTGTATGATGGCAACGAGCCCCTTGTCCTTGAGGAAGACCGGCTTGGTGACCATCCTTATGGGGAACCTCCCCTCCTGGGTGACCACCTCGTAGGTCATGGCCCCCCTGACGGCGTTGGAGTACGTCTCTTCCTTAAGGGGGAGCCTGCGGTTCTCGAGGCTCGAGCTCCTGGCTACGACCTCGCCGTGGGCTCCGAGCACCTGTATGTAGTTCCCCGTGGTGCGTATCCCGAAGAACCTCTCCAGGAAGATGTCGAAGTCGGCGGGAAGAAAGAGGTCCCCCCTCGGGTTTATAATGGTGTGGGGGAGCATGTTGACCACGGATGTTATCTGGTTGTCCGTGCGCGACGTAAAGACCCTGAAAAGCGAATAGGAGAAGGCCGAACCGAAGGCAAGGAGCGTTACAAGAAGAAGCGCTACGTACCAGAAGGTGAGTCTTGTGCGGATTGGGAATGCCATCTTGTTACGGATAAGACCCCTTTATCGCGGGCTTTTTTTCACGCCTCGACTCACTCGTCATCCGCGCCCTCTATCCCGCCGAGGAGCTTCAACTCTCCGGGTGATTTGATTATTATCTCTTTTCTCTTTATCTCTATTATGCCCTGTTCCTTGAAGCTCTTTAGAAGCCTTATGGAGGTCTCCTGTGTTATTCCCAGGAGCTCGGCTATCTCGAGGCGCGAGAGCTTGAGGTTGAGCTTTATCCCGCCGTCCACCTTTACGCCGTAATCCACGGCGAGCGTATGGAGCAGGTGGGCGAGCTTCTCCCTGGCGCTCAGGAGCCCGAGGTGGCCTATCCTCTCGTAGGCGTCGTGGAGCTCTCTGCCGAGGGCGAGGATGAGCTTTCTTGAGATCTCGGGCTCCTTCTCGAGTATGCGGAAAAAATCGGAGCGGCCTATGTAGCACAGCTCGCTGTCGTCCATGGCCACGGCCGTGTTGGTATAATACAAGCCGCCGTAGAAGACCTCGAAGCCGAGAAGGTCCCCGGGGTTCAAAATCTTTATTATCTGCTCCTTGCCCGTTGGAGAGCTCCTTATGAGCTTGACCCTGCCGGTGCGTATTATATGGAGCCCCCGGCACTCGTCGCCCTCGAGGAGTATCACCTCTCTCCTCTTGTAGGGCATGAAGACCACCACGTCCTTGAAGGCCTCGAGCTGCCCATCGGAGAGGTCGGTGAAGAGAGTGTTCTCCTTTATGTGGCACTGGCAGAGCGCGCAGACCGTATCTTTTGCTTTTATGCTCATGGTTTTTCATACTGAGGAAACCTTTTTGAAAAAAGGTTTCCTCAGACTTCTTCCAAAAACTTTTAGCTGTTTATCCCGTGGCGGTAGTCCCTCTCTTACCTGAAAATTTCATTCACGGGGTCTACCGCCACGGGATAGCCAAAAGTCTTTGGAAAGGGGGGTCCGGGGGGAAACCTTTCTTCAGAAAGGTTTCCCCCCGGTGTAAAGCGGCAGGTCCCTCCTGTAGGGTACGAGGGCCAGGCTCACGTCATCGAGGCCCTTAAGGCCGCTTAGGAGCCCCAACACCTCGCCGTCCGGAAGCCTCCCCCCCGTTTTCCAGTCCACTGTCTGGAGTTTTATGAGCACCCTGTCGGGCTCACGGACGACCTTCTTAGCCTCCATGATCATGCCCTCTATCATCCCTTTTACGGCCTCCGGGCTCCTGTCGAGCTCCTCTTCCATCTGCCTGTGGTATGCCATTACAGAGTAGTAGTCAAAACCCGCCTCTACCGCACCGGGCAGACTCTGGGAGAGCCACGCGAGGGCATATGGAGGGTTGGTCACGCTCTCGTACATGAGGTTTATGGCGAACTCCGCCTGCGGGTTCTTCGCCCTTACGACCCTCTTAAGCCTCCCGGCCACATCGAGAAGCCTCTTGTTCTTCCATGAAGCCCACCTCCAGAAGAGCTCGGTATAGGTAACGCCCCCGCCGCCAGGGGTAGCTATGTAGAGCCTTTCGGGCCTCGCCTCGAGGCCGGTAGCCTCCTCGAACAGGGCCTCCGCGTGTGGCCCGAACCCCTCGCCGTGCTTCAATACGAGGTCGTCCTGGAAGAGTATCCCGTCTATGTCGTAGCCCGCAAGGTCGGAGTAAAGGGCCTCGAGGTGCCTTACCGCCTCTTCGTTGAAGAGGTCGAGACCCTTGCACCTGTAAAGCCCCCCGGTCCTCACGTCGCGGGCCCCGCACGCGAGGTCCTCTCTCTCCTCAAGCCCGTAGTCCGCGTACCGGGTCGTCATCCAGGCGAAGACCTTCAGGTCATTTCTGTGGGCGAGGTGGACGAGCCTCGAGAGGATGTCCTCGATGACCGGGGCGTGCGTTGTC
>DATEAM010000133.1:0-7109 GCA_035288385.1 Thermodesulfobacteriota bacterium | reverse complement strand
GAAAACCTTTCTCCAGAAAGGTTTTCCCCCAGAAAAGCTTCTTTCCGATTAGAATGATATCGGGGGGGCGCTGGTGAACAGGTATTTTATGTCGTTGTCCTCGAACTGGAGCCCTATGCCGAGGAAGGCGGACTCGAGGCCCTGTCTGCTTATGAAGTCGTCGTAGCCCGCCGTAAGGTAGAAGAACCTGTTCAGGTGGAGGGTCCCGCCGGCCTTGAGGTGCGGGTTGCCTTCCTGGTCGAAGTCAAAGGCCTCGAAGTATATCTTGAGCCTGTCCTTGAAGAGGAACAGGTCCATGCCCGCGCCTCCGGTGCTCTCTATAAGGCCGCCTCTCAGGGTTACGGCCCTGAACCTTTTCGCTATCTGGACGCTGAATTTTATGTCTTCGGAGGTGGTGATGGTCTTCGTGGAGGTGGTAGTCGAGCCCACCGTCACGTCTTTCGTCTCTTCGCTCACGTTGCCCCTCGGGTCGTCTATGACCTCGAGGAGGTAGTACTTGTCACTCTTGGGCTGTACCCTCATGGAAAAATAGCTCTTCACCTCCCTCTGGTCGAAGAGGAACTCCCCGCGGTAGCCGATGAAGAAGCGGAAGCTTTCGGCCTTCTCTATGTAGTTGTTTATGCCCGAGATGGTCTTGTTGAGGTTGTCGTGCATCTCGGGGTCGTTGACGAGTTTCCCGAGGGTGCCCTCTCCCTCGTCTATCTTCTTGGCGATGCTCCCCACGTTCTCGACGGTGCCGCTCAGCTTGGGGCCGATTTCCTTGGTGAACTCGTTAACCGTGTCCATGGCCTCCTGGAGCTTTATCGAGGCCACTTTGAGGTTCTCCACCCCTTCCTTGAGGTTTTCCCTGTTGTCCTCTATGAGGCTGTTCAGGTTATTCGAGGTCTCCAGGAGGGCGGTATTGAGGTTTTTCACCGCCTCTTTAAGGCCCGCCGATATCTCGGGGCCGTCGTCCCTCAGGAGTGTGGAGAACTCGTCGAGGTTGGCGAGTATGCGTCCGAGCTTCTCGTCGTTCTGCTCCACTATCCTGTTTACGGTGAAGGAGAGGTCCTCCACGTTCTTGACTATATTCCTCAGCGTGGTCTCTCCCTCCTCTCCTCCGAGGACGTTGCCGAGGCTTGCCGTGACTTTCTTCAGGTCCTCGGCCACGTCGCTCAAGGACATAAGGAGGGTGTCGACGTCCACGAACTTGGCCGTCCGGGTTATCTCCTCGCCTTCTTTAAGGGCGGGGGCGCCGGGCCTGCCGGGCATTAGCTCCACGTACCTTTCACCGAGTAGCCCAGTTGTCTTCAGGGCCGCGACGAAGTCCTTGCCTATCTCGACATCGGGGTTTATGATGAGCTCGAGTTGAGCCTTATGGTCCTCGAGCCTTATGGTCTTTACCCTTCCGACCTCGACCCCGGCCACGCGAACTGAGGCGTCCGGGTCGAGCCCGGCCGCTGAGTCGAACTTCACGATCAGGGTATAGCCCTCCGCCCTGCCGAGCCTGATGCCCCCGACCCTGAGGGACATGTAGACGAGGAGCAGCACCCCTATAAGCACGAAAAGCCCGACTTTGGCCTCGGGGCTCAATGACAAAAATCCTGTCTTCTTATCCGCCATGTTCTTTCCGGCTAAAAGATGTATAAAAAATCAATATACCTTTATGGGTCCCTCGGCCCTGCCCTCGAGGAACTGTCGGAGGACGGGGTCCGGGTTTTTCTTTATCTCCTCTACGGTGCCCTCGGCCACGATCCTGCCCTCGTGGAGCATGGCGATCTTATCGGCTATCTTATAGGTGAAGGGTATGTCGTGGGTGATGAGTACATAGGTCGTGTTCAGGGCCTTCTGGGTGCTCAGAACGAGTTCGCTTATGGAGTCCGCCATAATAGGGTCAAGCCCGGTCGTGGGTTCGTCGAAGAGGACGATCTCCGGGTCCATTATAATCGCCCTTGCCAGCCCGACCCTCTTTTTCATGCCTCCGCTCAAGTCCGCGGGCATCATCTCCTCCACGTCCACGAGCCCGACCCTATTGAGCTTCTCCTTGACGGATTTCAACATGTCCGCGTAGGCGAGGTCCGTGTGTTCCCTGAGAGGAAAACCCACGTTCTCGGCTACGGTCATGGAGTCGAAGAGGGCCGAGCTCTGAAAGAGCATGCCGAAGCGTTTTCTGACCTCGTTGAACTCCTTCTCCTTAAGGGCCGTGAGCTCGAGCCCGTCGAGGAATATCTGGCCCTCGTCGGGCTTGAGGAGCCCTATTATGTGCTTTATGAGGACGCTCTTGCCCTCGCCGCTACGCCCGATGATGACGGTTATCTTTCCCTTCTCTATCTCAAGGTCCACGCCGTCGAGGACCTGTTTGGGACCGAAGGATTTTTTCAGGCCAACTATCTTTATCATATCTTGTGTAAACTATCAAGTTAGTAACTCATGAGAGAGGACATCACGTAGTCGGATATGAGTATCATTATGGCGCCCATTACCACCGCGCTCGTGGCCGCTTTCCCCACCCCCTCGGCCCCGCCCTTGGCGTAGAAACCGTGGTAGCTCGCCACGAGAGTGGTTATGAGGCCGAAGACAATGGATTTGTAGAGGCCGTTGAAGATGTCGTCCACGGAGACGAAGTCAATCGTCCTGCCTATGAAGACACCGGAGTTTATCCCCAGGACCTTGACCCCTATGAGATAGCCGCCCACTATGCCCACGGCGTCCGTGACGATGGTCAGGATGGGGAACATGAGGACACCGGCTATTATCCTCGGCACCACGAGATATTTTATGGGGTTTACGGCCATGGTGTAGAGGGCGTCTATCTGCTCCGTGACCCTCATCGTGCCAAGCTCTGTGGCCATGGCGCTTCCCGCCCTTCCCGTGACCATGAGGCCCGTGAGGACCGGGCCGAGCTCACGGGTCATGCTCAATGCCACGGTGGGGCCCACGAGGCTCTCGGCGCCGAACCTCTTAAGGGCGTTATAGCTCTGAAGGGCCATGACCATCCCGGTGAAGCCCCCGGTGAGAATCACCACGAAGAGGCTCTGGACGCCCACGAACTCCATCTGCTTGAAGATGTTCCGGGCCTTGATAGGCGGTGTGAAGGTGTACATGACGGCCTGGGTGAGCATGATGACCAGGCTCCCGGCGGTGTCGACCACCTGCTTGGTCAGCAGGCCTATTTTTTCGAGGTATTCCTTCATATGTAGACCCTGGGGACCCTCCCGGAGATGTTGCAGAATATTTCGTAGCTTATGGTGCCGGCCCTTTCCGCTATCTCCTCGGCGGTTATGGCCTCGGAGCCCTGGGCGCCGAGGACCACGACCTCGTCTCCCGTCTCCACGCCCTCCACGTCCGTTACGTCGCACATGGTGAGGTCCATGCACACGAGCCCCACGATGGGGACCCTCTTGCCTTTTACCAGGACCTCTCCGGAGCCCGAGAGCCTCCTCGGGAGACCGTCGGCGTAGCCTATGGGAAGGGTCGCTATGCGGCTCGGCCTCCCGGCCACGAAGGTCCTCCCGTAGCTTACGGGCGAGCCGGCAGCCACGCTCTTCAGGTAGAGTATCCTGGTCTTTATCTGCATGGCGGGCTTGAGGTCGATTTTTCCGCGGAAACGCTCCGAGGGGTATGAGCCGTAGAGCATTATGCCCGGCCTTACGAGGTTGAACCTCGAGTCGGCAAGGTCCACCACGGCCGCGCTGTTGGCCATGTGCACCAGGGCGGGCTCAAACCCGCAGTCCTCCCTTACGGTCCTCAATGTCTCATTGAAGAGTTCGAGCTGGGTTTTAGAAAATTCTCTTTTCAATGAATCGGCCTCGGCCAGGTGCGAGAGCACGCCCTCGAGCTCGAGGCCCTTGAGCGACCTGAATTCCCGGAGGAAAGGGGCTACCTCCCCGGGCTTGATCCCGAGGCGTCCCATCCCGGTGTCCACCTTGAGGTGCATCTTTTTGCGCACCCCCATTTTCACCGCGAGACCGTTTACAAGGCGCGCCGTCTCCATGTCGTATATGACGGGGGTGAGGTCGAGGTCAAATAGCTCAGGGGCCTGTTCGGGGAATATGCCGCCGAGGACCACGACGGGGGCCTTTATGCCGGCCTGCCTGAGCCTCGCTCCCTCCTCGGGTATGGCCACACCGAAGAACTCGCAGCCCGCCGACTCGAAGACCCTGGCTACCTGGACATCCCCGTGGCCGTAGGCGTTGGCCTTTACCACCGCCATGACCTTCGTGCCGGGAGTGGTCCTCTTTTTTATCTCGAGATAGTTGTGCCTGAGGGCCGACCTATCGATGATAGCGGAAGTCGGCCTCCGGTGCAACGTAACCCCTTTGGGACTCAAGACCTTCATCCTCTATAATTACTCCATAGCATTGAAAGAAACGGGTGTAAAGGAAAAACCGCCGTGATTTTCCCCGACGGAGAGTAATTATAACAGGCTTTTACCCGAATCAAGAAGTTAAAATTTTCCGGACGGGAAAAGACGGCCCGACCCGGTGGGGGCGGAGGGGCTGGGGGGCTGGGGGGGCGGGGGGGATGCCCCACCGTAAATATAACAAAAAACGCGGCCCCGTGGAGCAAGCCGCGTTGATATTCACGGTTTTCGGTTTTTTGCCGGGACCTCCGTCACCCAGACTCTCCGCCGAGGAGTGAGAGCTTTTCAGAGAGGGTCTTTCCGAGCTTCTTTAACGCCGTGCCCTCTATCTGGCGCACCCTTTCCCTGGTAAGGCCGAGCTTGTCCCCTATACCCTGGAGGCTCTCGGGCTCCTCGGCCATTACCCTCTCCTCTATGACGAAACGCTCCTTGTCGTTCAGTACGGCAAGGGCCTCCGAGACCTCACGTTTCACCAGGGCCTTTGTCTGCCTCTCCGCCGCGGCCTCTTCCTGGCCCGGCCTTGTGTCCCTCAAGAGGTCAAGATGGGTCGTCTTTTCGTCGGCTATCGGGGCGTCCAGCGAGAGGTCCATGGAGAAGTCCTCGGCCTTCATGCCCTCGGGCACCGGGTTTTTGTAGAAGAGCTTTTTCTTCAAGGCCCTCGAGGAGCGCTTCACGACGGTGCGGGTCTTCATGATGAAGTCCTGTATGTAAGACCTTATCCACCAGGCGGCGTAGGTTATGAGCCTGAAGCCCTTGTGGGGGTTGAACTTCTTGACGGCGACCATGAGGCCGATATTGCCCTCCTGGATGAGGTCCGAGAGCTTGCAGCCGTAGTGCCTGTACTCCAGGGCTACCTTCACCACGTACCTGAGGTTCGAGGTCACGAGCTTGTGGGCGTCCTCGATGCTGCGTGACTCGTAATAGCGCGCGGTCACCTCCTGCTCCTCCTCGGCCCTGAGAACAGGGTACCTGTTCACCTCGGCGAGGTAGAGGGAAAGCGAACTTGATACGACAGGCAGACTCATTGTTATCTCCCGTTAAGTTGGCACTCTCGATTTTAGAGTGCCAGTATTATAAGGTGATTTTTAAGGATTGTCAAGAAAAATGAGACCCGCCGGTGGGGCTAAGTAGGCATTTTTCCAATACATTTTGAGGGGAACTTTTTGAAAAAAGTTCCCCTCAAGCTCCCCTCAAAAACTTTTAGCTATCTTGAGGAGGGAGGCCCCCCTGAAGATGGAATTCGCGCAAGAGGGGGGTCTCCCTCCTCAAGATAAATAGCTATAAGTCTTTGGAAGGGGGGTCTGGGGGGAACTCTTTCTCCAGAAAGGTTTTCCCCCGGAAATCAGTGTGCCTCTTCGAGGGCGCCCCCGAGGTACATCATGGTGAGGAGGGCGAAGATGAAGGACTGGATCAAGACCACGAGGACCCCGAGCACCGTCGTGAGGGCCAGGAGCGGGTAGGCAAACGGCATGAGTATGAGGAGCACGCCCACTATCTGCTCATGGCCCATCATGTTCCCGAAGAGACGGAGCGAGAGGGAGACGGGCCTTGCGATGTGCCCGATTATCTCTATGGGTATCATGAGGGGTGCGAGCCACCAGACGGGCCCGACGAAGTGTTTAAAGTACTTGAGGCCGTGCTCCTTGATGCCTATTATGTGCGTGGTGAAGAAGACTACGAGGGCGAGCCCGAAAGTCGTGTTGAGGTTCGCCGTAGGCGGAAGAAGCCCGGGCACGTGCCCCATGGCGTTGGCGATGAAGATGAAAAAGACGAGGGTCAGCACCAGTGGCAGGTATTTCCTGCCCTTGTGCCCCATGGTCTGCTCGACGAGGCCCACGAAGGCCTCGTAGACGAGCTCTATTATCATCTGTCCCTTGCCGGGGACGAGCTTTAAGCGTTTGCCGAAGATGACGGAGAATATGGCGAGCCCGACAATGATGTAGATCATGAGGGCCGTGTGTACGGCGAGCCCGAATGTGGGGAGTATGATTTCGGCGTGCACCTCTTATCTGACCTCCTCTTTAGCGAGTACTATCGTCGTAGCTATGGCGGTGAATATTGCCAGCGTAAGGCCTGCGAGCGGCGACCAGGGTTCCGCGAGTACCCCCCTTGATATGAGGAGGAAGAATACCGCGGCCATAAGGAGAAACCTCACGTGATACCGCACGGCCACGTACCGGGTCGCCTTCTCCGGGGCCATGGCGAGCCCCCTTCTGGCTATGCGGAAGAGGAGCAGCATGTTAGCCGCCCCGAGGGAAAAGCCCACGGCGAAGCCGAGGGCGATGTGGAGGGAGAGGGCGGCTCCCGCCGCTATCCCGGCAAGGCCCACGACGAGGCTCGCCGCCATGACCCTGGAAGCGCCTGGAAGCGCAAGGGCCCGCGCCCCCTTTTCCTTTACCGCCTCACTCGCCATATTTTTTTGCCATTTCGTATATGTTTCTGAACCCCGCGCCGATCCCTAAGAGGAGGAATATTATCGTGAACCAGGGTTTAGTGCCGAGGAATTTGTCGAGATAGATGCCTATTACGAGGCCTATGAAGGTGGCGGCCACCATCTGGATGCCCATGCTGGCCATTGTCGCCAGACCCCTTAAGGCGCCGTCTTCCTTCTTCTCGCCCATCTCCCTCGGTCTTTGGAGTTAAAAGTATCAGGGTTGTTTAACATATAAGGGGAGGGGAAGTCAAATTTTTCGGGGACAATCAATATATAGTGTCTGTCCCTATTTTGGTCGTCCCTATTTCGGTCCCCAGTCGTATCAACTACTTT
>DATEAM010000132.1:0-7050 GCA_035288385.1 Thermodesulfobacteriota bacterium | reverse complement strand
AACCTTTCTACAGAAAGGTTTTCCCCCGGGGTCATTCTATTATCTTCGGGACCTTGAAGCAGCCGCGCTCCCTTTCGGGGGCGTTAGAAAGGGCCTCTTCCTGCCCTATGGAGCCGGTGACCTTATCCTCTCGGAAAACGGGTCGCAACGGGACCGTGTATGTCGTAGCTTCCACCCCCGCGGTGTCGAGCTCAGAGAGTTTCTCCACGTAGCTCAATATCCTCTGGAGCTGCCCCGTGTAGAGCTCCATATCCTCTTCCGAGAGCGCGAGCCTTGCGAGCTCGGCAACGTGGAGGACGTCTTTTTTGGTTATCGACAAGGTCTTTACCCCGAAAAAATTTTATCCCGCAATTTAACACAGACGAGCAAAACTTTTCAAGCCTTTGCTCCGGGGGCGTGAATAAATTCACGATAAAAGAAGCTCGAACATCTTCGCCGGAGACACCGTTGAAAGGGCCGGAAAAACCTTGACACAGATGTGACAAAAGTTGTTGACAGGCCTATGTTTTAATGTAAGATAGGACTTGTAGGATGAAGTACCGTTTCTTGGCTACATAAACCACAAAAAGGAGGTACGCGATGGCTACCAAGAAACCGGCCAAGAAGAAGGCCGCTGCCAAGAAAACAACCACAAAAAAAAGCAGCGCCAAGAAGTCCGGCCGCTGCTAAGATGTCTTTCATTAAGGAACGAAGGGGAGAGGCCCGGGGTCTCTCCCCTTCGTTCTTTATGCACCTGCGGCCCCTTGACTCCATCCGGGGCGCCCGTCTGTGCCGCGATGACGGGCTCAAAGGTGCAAAAAAACGAAAACAGGACACTGCAAAAAACTTACTAAAGAATAAGGGACCATGAGGGTAGCGTTCTTACAGACAAGACCTGTCTTCGCCGACATAGAAGGCAATGTGGAGTGGGCCGTAAAGAAGATATTGTCCCTCGACGCCGACCTCGTCGTCCTCCCCGAGCTTTTTTCGACGGGCTACCAGTTCAGGTCCAGGAAGGAGACGTTGAAACTCTCGGAGACCGTGCACACAAGCTATGCGTGCAAGAGGCTCGCAGAGGCGGCGCGGGATAAGGGCACGCACATAGTGGCGGGTATTGCCGAGAGGTCGAGGACGAGGACGTACAACTCTTCGGTGCTCGTAACACCGGGGGGTGTGGCCGGGGTCTACAGGAAGGCCCACCTCTTCGGTGGGGAGAAAAAATGTTTTTCACCGGGGAACACCCCCTTTGAGGTCTATGAAATCGGGGGCCTCAAGGTCGGTATGATGATATGTTTTGACTGGTTCTTCCCGGAGGCCGCCAGGACCCTGGCGCTCAAGGGCGCGGAGGTCATATGCCACCCCTCGAACCTCGTCCTTCCCTACTGCCCGGCGGCGATGATCACGAGGAGCCTTGAGAACATGGTCTTTTCCATAACGGCAAACAGGGTAGGCACGGAGGAGAGGGTCAGGGGAGAGAGGCTCAGGTTCATCGGCTCGAGCCAGATCGTATCCCCGGAAGGAGATGTCCTCTTAAGGGCGGGAAGGAACAGGCCCGGAGCAGGGATCGTGGAGATAGACCCGCGGGAGGCGAGGAAAAAGAAGCTGACACCGGAAAACGATATATTTAAGGATAGGAGGAGAGACCTCTACGACCTGTGAGCCTGTCGCAGGCCTTCTGTGGTCCTCCTTTTCTTCTCCCCCCTGTCACCCTTTTTTACTTTCACCGATGGCCGGTGAATACCGGTAACCCGAAAACCTAACACCCATCAAAGGTTTCTGTATACAGTATATTTTTTTCTGCTTGACAAACATTCCTCGTTGGTTTATCTTGCCTTTTACCCCTTGAGAAGTTTATCGTAACAATTGGAACCTTTTTCACAACATTGTTGTAAAGGGTAAGTACCGTCTTCAATAAAAAAGGGTGCTCGAAGCACGCGGGAACCTTAATCTTATTGCCTTGAGGGTACTATGCTTTTAAGTTATCTTCCTGTCCTTTTGATGCTCGGATTCGTCACTTTTCTCGCGGCGATGGCGATCTTCGTGAGCTCGCTCTTTCGTCCGAAAAATCCATACAAGCAAAAGCTCAGCCCCTGGGAGTGCGGGATGGAGCCCATAGGGGAGGCGAACGCCGGGCACTTCAGGATTCATTTCTTCATCGTAGCCATTCTTTTCATAGTCTTTGACGTGGAAACGCTTTTTCTCTTCCCCTGGGCGGTAATCCTTACGGACAAGAGCATAGCCGTCTTCGTATTCATCGAGATGATAATATTCATAGTGGTGCTGGCGGTGGGGCTCATATACGCCTGGGTGAAAGGCGCCCTCGAATGGGTCTGAGGAGTCTTAATGGAGCGTAAACATCCTCTTGAGGAGACGATACTCTTTACCAGGCTTGAAGACGTGGCGAACGTTTTGAGGAACAACCCCGTCATGAACAGGCTAAAGGACAACGTCGTCACCAAGAACGTCGTCAACTGGGGCAGGGCCTCGAGCCTGTGGCCCATGACCTTCGGACTCGCCTGCTGCGCCATAGAGATGATAGCCGCGGCCTGCTCGCGTTACGACCTCGACAGGATGGGCATCGTCTTCAGGCCATCTCCCCGCCAGTCCGACGTGATGGTAGTGGCCGGGACCATGACGAAGAAGATCGCCCCCATGGTAAAGACCCTCTACGACCAGATGGCCGAGCCGAGGTGGGTGATCGCCCAGGGCGGGTGCGCCTCGGCCGGAGGGCCCTACAACACGTATGCCGTCGTGCAGGGAACCGACCTCGTGATACCCGTGGACGTCTACATCCCAGGGTGCCCTCCGAGGCCCGACGCGCTCCTTTTCGGCTTCCTCCAGCTCATGGAGAAGATAAAGAGGGAACAACCCTTCGTCCTCGAAGAGAGGGGGATAAAGGCAGGATAGATGGCCCCCAAGGATAAAGAAAAGACGCTCGTCGACAAGGTCAAGTCCACCTTCAGGGACGACATAATAGAGACTAAGGTCTTCAGGGGCGAGGTTACACACCTCGTGGAGAAGAGGGCTCTCAAGAGCATCTGCAACTTCCTTTACTCCGACCCCGACCTGAGGATGAACTACCTCGTGGACGTGCTCGGCTCCGACTACCCCGAGGAGACACCGAGGTTCGAGGTCGTATACCACCTCTACTCCATACCCAATAAACTGAGGATAAGGCTGAAGGTGAGGCTGAACGAAGACGAGACCGTGCCCACGGTATCGGACATATGGAGCGGGGCGAACTGGCCGGAGCGCGAGACCTTCGACATGTTCGGGATAGTCTTCGAGGGGCACCCGGGGTTGAAGCGCATATACCTGCCCCATGACTGGGAGGGTTATCCGCTTAGGAAAGACTACCCCCTGAGGGGTTACAAGGACAGGTACAATCCCTACGGCGAGGAGAAGGAATAATTGGAGGGGCCTTTCTGAAGAAAGGTTTTGTGTTGCATCAATCCGGCACCTTGGAACCGAAGTGTCCGTGTTGGTATAAAAACTCGGTGCCGCTTTGTAACAGCGTAAAACCCCCTCCAAAGACTTTTGGCTATTTCCTGGCAGGATAGACTCTTAAGAGGAGCAGCCAAAAGTTTTTGAAAGGGGTTTGGGGGAAACTTTTTTCAAGAAGTTTTCCCCAAAGGAATAAAGATGGCGGATAAGAACGAGCTTATAAAAACCAGGGAACTGACCATCAGTTTGGGCCCGCAGCACCCGAGCGCGCACGGGGTACTGCACCTTTTGCTCGATTTACAGGGCGAGAGGGTATTAAAGGTCGAGCCCGACATCGGGTACCTCCACAGGGGCACGGAGAAGATAGCCGAGAACCTTCTTTACCACCAGTTCGTCCCCTACACCGACAGGCTCGACTACATGTGCGCCATGAGCAACAACCTCGCCTATGTGAGCGCCGTGGAGAAGCTCCTCGACATAGAGGTCCCGGAGAGGGCCCAGTACATAAGGGTCATAGCTGCGGAGCTTTCGAGGATAGCCGGGCACCTTCTCGGGCTGGGCGCCTGGGCCGTGGATCTCGGGGCGATGAGCATACTCCTTTACATGATAAGGGAGCGGGAGATAGTGCTCGATATCTTCGAGCAGCTATGCGGCGCCAGGATGACACTTAGCTACTTGAGGGTCGGGGGCGTGAGGTACGACTTTACCGAGGGGTGCGTGGAGGCCTGTCGTAACTTCATGAAGCTCATGCCAGAGAGGATGGCGGAATACGAGCAGATACTTACTGGCAACAGGATCTGGCTCGAAAGGAACAAGGGAGTGGGGGTCATATCCGCCGCCGACGCCGTTAACATCGGCCTGAGCGGCCCGGTGCTCAGGGCGAGCGGGGTGAAATGGGATATAAGAAAGGACGAGCCCTATCTCGTATACGAGAGGCTGGAGTTCAACATACCCACGGGAGACAAGGGCGACTGCTTTGACCGCTACATGGTGAGGATGGAGGAGATACGCCAGTCCTTGAGTATTATAGACCAGTGCTTCAAGCAGATGCCCGAGGGACCCTTTAACGTGGAGATGCCCGAGATAGTGCCTCCCCCGAAGGGCGACGTCTACACCAACATGGAGAACCTTATCCATCACTTCAAGTACGTCTCCCACGGGTTCAAGGTCCCGAAGGGCGAGGTCTACTCCTCCATAGAGGCCCCGAAAGGGGAACTCGGGGTCTACATAGTGAGCGACGGCTCCGAGAAGCCATATCGGCTCAAGATCCGCGTGCCGTCCTTCATGAACCTCCAGAGCATTAACAGTTTGTGCAAGGGCGGTTACTTCGCCGACGTCATAGCCTCGCTTTCGAGCCTCGACCCGGTTTTCGGGGAGTGCGACAAGTAGGGTTTTAAAGCCCATGGAGAGCAAGTCCAGATGATTACCGAAGAGATAAGACAGGAGATACAAAAGAGGCTCAAGAAGTACGCCAACGAGAAGTCAGCCGTCATGGACGCCCTGAGGATAGTCCAGCGCGCCGGAGGCGGGAACATCACCAAGGCGGACATGGAGGAGATAGCCAGGATCGTCGGGGTAAACCCCGTGGCCGTCAATGCCGTGGCCGCCTTTTATACCATGTATAACTACGGCAAGCCCGTGGGCAGGTACCACATACAGGTGTGCAGGAACATATCCTGCGCTCTACTCGACGCCGAGCGGATCATAGAGCACCTGGAGAAGAGGCTCAAGATGAGGACGGGGGAGACGACCAGGGACAGCAGGTTCACACTCTCGACGGTGGAGTGCCTCGGCTCGTGCGGCACCGCCCCCATGATGCAGATAAACGACGACTATTACGAGAACCTTACCCCCGAGAGGGTGGACGAGATACTCGACGGTCTCGAATAAAGAGATGGAAAAGGTACTCCTGAAAAACATCGACAGGCCCGACGCCCACAGGATAGACGCCTACATGCGTTACGGCGGGTACCGTGCCGTTAAGAAGGCCCTTGCCAGAGGGCGCGACGAGCTTATCCAGTTGATAAAGGACTCGGGCCTGAGGGGACGGGGCGGGGCTGGTTTCCCCGCGGGGCTCAAGTGGAGTTTCGTTCCCCATGACCCCACCATACAGAAGTACCTGTGCTGCAACGCCGACGAGGGCGAGCCCGGGACCTTCAAGGACAGGGGCATCATGGACAACGACCCCCACCTGCTCCTCGAGGGAATGATGATAGCGAGCTACGCCATAGGCGCGTCCGTGGCGTATATCTACATAAGGGGAGAGTTCGCCTTCGGCGCCAGAAGGCTCCAGGCCGCGATAGACGAGGCCTACGATAAGGGTTACCTCGGCAAAAAAATCTTCGGAAGCGACTTCTCCCTCGATATCTTTATCCACAAGGGCATGGGCGCCTACATATGCGGCGAGGAGACGGCTCTCCTTGAGTCCATAGAGGGCTTGAGGGGCCAGCCACGGAAAAAACCGCCCTTCCCGGCCCTCGCAGGTCTTTACGGAAAACCGACGGTCATAAACAACGTGGAGACCCTGTCGTGCATCCCGGCCATAGTGGAGAAGGGGGTGGACTGGTTCAAGTCCATGGGCCCGGAGAAGAGCCCCGGGCCGAAGTTATTCTGCGTTAGCGGCCATGTGAAGAAGCCGGGCCTCTACGAGCTGCCCATGGGGACCACCATAAGGGACCTCGTATACAACCACTGCGGCGGCATAAGGGGGGACAGGAAATTAAAGGCGCTGATACCCGGAGGGGTGAGCGCCCCGATGCTTACGAGCGAGGACCTCGACACACCGCTCGATTTCGACTCCGTCGCCGCCAAGGGCTCCATGCTCGGCTCCGGCGCCGTCATCGTAATGGACGAGAACACCTGTATACCAAGGGTCGCCTACATAACGAACAGGTTCTTCAGCCACGAGTCCTGCGGCAAGTGCACCCCCTGCAGGGAAGGCACCCACTGGCTCACGGAGGTCCTGAGAAGGATAGAGTACGGCGATGGGAGGACCGGGGACGTGGAGTTGATGGAGAAGTTATGCACGAACATCTTCGGGAGGACATTTTGTCCTCTCGGAGACGGCGCGGTGATGGCACTCCGTGGGGCGTTCAAGAACTTCAGGGAAGAGTTCATCTACCATATAACGCACAAGAGGTGCATGGTCTCATAATTTTTCGAATATGGAATCCAATCTCGCCACTGTAAAGATAAACGGTAAAGAGATAACCGTACACGAGGGGACCCTTATCCTTGACGCCGCAAGGGATGTGGGTTTCGAGATACCCACCTTCTGCTACCAGGCGGACCTGATGGGGCTCGGTTCCTGCAGGATGTGTCTCGTGGAGATAGAGGGGCAGAGAAAGCTCCAGCCCTCGTGCATAACGCCTGTATTGCACGGGATGAGCATCCAGACGGAGTCCCCCACGGTAGTCGAGGCGAGGGCCGGTGTCCTCGAGTTCCTCCTTTCCAACCACGCCCTCGACTGTCCGGTGTGCGACAAGGGAGGGGAGTGCGAGCTCCAGGACATGGTCCACAGGCACGGTCCGCACAGCGGCAGGCACGCCGAGAAAAAGCTCCGTTTCCACGATAAGGATTACATACTGAGCCCTGTTATCGTCAAGAACTCCAACCGCTGCGTTCAGT
>DATEAM010000131.1:0-2512 GCA_035288385.1 Thermodesulfobacteriota bacterium | reverse complement strand
AACCATCAAAATATAAAACCTAAGAAAAAAGTTTCGTTATGTTTGTCTTATAGGGCCTCCTTACAACCCCCTTTTCCGTTATTATCGCCGTAACGAGCCTGTTAGGCGTTACGTCGAATACGGGGTTTCTTACCTTTATGCCCCTGGGCGCGATCCTTTTTCCCTTTATATGGGTAACCTCTCTTGTGTCCCTCTCCTCGATGGGTATCTCGGAGCCGCTTTTTATGTTTAGGTCAATCGTCGAGAGAGGGGCGGCCACGTAGAAGGGGATGCCGTGCTCGCGGGCGAGTATGGCTACCGTGTATGTCCCGATCTTGTTCGCCACGTCGCCGTTGGATGCTATCCTGTCGGCCCCCACCACCACGGCGTCCACGAGCCCCTCCTTCATCATGTGCCCTGCCATGTTGTCCGTTATGAGGGTCACGTCTATATTATCCTTCTTCAACTCCCAGGCCGTAAGGCGCGTGCCCTGGAGGAAGGGCCGTGTCTCGTCGGCAAGCACCCGTATATTCTTGCCCCTCTCCACGGCGCCCCTTATGACGCCGAGGGCCGTGCCGTAACCGGCCGTGGCCAGAGCCCCGGCGTTACAGTGGGTGAGGACCGTGGAGTCCTTCTTAAGGAGCCTTGAGCCGTTCTTGCCTATCCTCTTGTTTATCTCTATATCCTCGTCGTGGATAGTGATTGCCTCTTCGACAAGCCTCTTTTTTATCTCCTCAACGGGCCTGTCCTCATTTCTTGACAGGACCCCCCGCATCCTCTCTATGCCCCAGAAGAGGTTTACGGCAGTGGGCCTCGTGGAGGCCATGTGTTTCGCTATCTTTTCGAACTCCCTCTTGAATTTCTTTATCTCTCTCGCGCGTATCTTCTTCGCCCCGAGGGCAACCCCCATGGCCCCTGCAACCCCTATGGCCGGCGCGCCCCTTATGACCATGGTCTTTATGCCGCGGGCCACCCCCCTGTAGTCCTTATAGGTCCTGTAGACCTCCTTGTCGGGGAGGAGGCGCTGGTCTATCATGACGACGCCGTCCTTTTTCCACTCTATGGTCTTGAACATCCCGGGCGCCAATGCCTCCTTGATCAGTATCCGTATTTTTCGGTATCGAGGACCGTGGAGTCGAAGGGCTGAACCCTTACGGTCTCGCCGACCTTTATCGAAGAGGTCTCTTCCGGCACGATTATGAAACAGTTCGCCTGGACCATGGCGGAGATCACGGCCGAGCCCTGCCCCTCGAGGGGAGTTGCGGAAAATCCGCCGCTATCGTCTATGAAGAGCCTGGCCCTCAGGAAGTTCATCCGCCCCGGTTTTTTCTTTATCTCCGCCGTAACGCTCGCCGGGAAGGTCCTCCTGAAGATATCGGACCGGCCGGACATCTTGAGGAGCGCGGGCCTCGTGAACTGCTCGAAGGCCACCATGGAGGATACCGGGTTTCCCGGGAGCCCGAAGGCGGGCTTCCCCCCGATGACCCCGAAGGCAAGGGGCTTTCCCGGCTTTATCGCCACCTTCCAGAACCTCATCTCGCTACCCATCTCGCCGAGGACGTCCTTTACGAGGTCGTAGTCTCCCACGGAGACCCCGCCCGAGGAGATTATAAGATCCGATTTTACGGCCTCGGCGAGTTTTTCCGCGAGGCTCTCTTTCGTGTCCCTCGCTATCCCGAGCTGGACCGGAGTTGCCCCGGCCTCCGAGACGAGGGCAGAGAGGGCGAAGCCGTTGCTGTTGGTAATCTTGCCCGCCTCCGGGGTCTCGTCTATGTCGACGAGCTCGTCCCCGGTGGAGAGTATCGCCGCAGTCGGTCTCTTGTAGACCTTTACGTGAGCCCTGCCGACGGTGGCGAGCATGAGGACCTCGGCGGGCCTTACGCGCGTCCCCTTCCTTATGACGACCGTACCCGAGGGAAAGTCCTCGCCGATTTTTCTGATGTTGGCGCCCCTGGGCACCTCTTCGAGCACCAACGCCTCTCCATCGGCCACGGCCTTGGTCTTTTCCACCATTACAACGGAGTCAGCCCCTTCGGGCACCGGGGCGCCGGTCATTATCCTCACGGCCTCGCCCTTACCAACGGGGCCCTTGGGGACCCGGCCCGCCGGCAGGTCGTATATGACCCTTAGGCGAGCCGGGTTTCTCGGCCCGGCCCCTCTCGTATCCTCGGCCCTCAGAGCGAACCCGTCCATGGCGGAGTTGTCCCAGGGCGGGTTGGGCCTGCCTGCAACCACGTCTTCGGCCAGAACCCTCCCGGGAGAGGATAGTACCTCAACCTCCTCTGTCCCGAGGGTCTTTATGTCCTTCAAGATTATTTCGAGGGCTTCTCTTACGGGTATCATTTCAAGAACTTTCTTGAGGAAAACTTTTTGTAAAAAGTTTTCCTCAAACTCCTTTCAAAAACTTTTAGCTATCTTGAGGAGGGAGGCCCCCAGAAGCTGAAATTCGCGTAAGAGGGGGTCTCCCTCCTCAAGATAGATAGTCAAAAGTCTTTGGAGGGGGGTCTGGGGGGAACCTTTCTACAGAAAGGTT
>DATEAM010000130.1:0-57265 GCA_035288385.1 Thermodesulfobacteriota bacterium | reverse complement strand
CTCCCCCCCCTCCATCCCATTTCCTCCCTCGGCGAGTACGCCATCGAGGGTCTCCACTATCTCTCGGAGGCGCTCCTTGTAGTATATCTTCTGTCCGAAGATGTCCCTTGTGTAGAATATGTCGGCGGCCTCGTCGCCCTTCGTCGATATCTTGGATATATGGATATAGAGGCCGAGCCCTGTGAGGGTGCGGGTTATGTCGTAGAGGAGCCCGATCCTGTTTTGAGTCTTTATGTCTATAACGGTGTAGGAGTCGGATACGTCGTTGTCCACAAGTATCCTTGTCGGGACCCTTGGACGCGCCTTCTTATCGAGTATGGAGGGTTTTCTCCTGCCCACGAGTTTTTCCACGGCCACTTTTCCCGTTATGACGTCCGCGAGGTCCGAGTCTATCTTCTTTATCTTGTACTCGTCCTTGACAAGGCCCTCGTGGGGGCTGTTGACCTGGAGTATGTCGAGGGCTATGCCGTTCTTGAGGGTGTTTATCTGGGCCCCGAGGATGTTTACCCCGTTTGCGGCCATGACGCCGGCTATCATGGAGAAGAGCCCGTGGGCGTCGTGTGTGCATATTACGACCTCCGTGTACTCCCGCGCGGTATCCTGCCTTACGTCCATGGCATGGGGCCTCTCGCCTGAAAACCCCTTCAGTGTCTTCAGGTGCCCCGCTATGAGCTCGGGCGGGTTCGAGAGGAAATACCTCTGGGGAAGGAGCTTGAAAAACTCCCCTACGGCGTCCTTGGTTATCCCCTCGGGGGTGAGGAGTTCGGTCACCCTCTTCTGTATCCTCCGGACCCGGGGCTCGGCCTCCTCTATCTCAAAGACCCCCCTTTCGAGCACCGTAAGGGCCTTGAAGTAGAGTTCCTGGAATAGAGTACCCTTCCACTGGTTCCAGACGTCGGGGCCCACGGCCCGGACGTCGGCGAAGGTAAGGAGGTATAGCAGAGAGAGCCTCTCGATCTCCCCCACCCTCTTGGCGAACTCCACGATGAGCCTCTCGTCATGGAGGTCCCTGTACTGAGCGGTGTCGGCGAGTATCAGGTGGTTTCTGACGAGGAACTCCGCCGTGGAGGAGTCGTCCTCCGAGAGACCGAGCCTCCCGCAAATCCCGGGCGCCACCCTCGCGCCTTTCTCCGAATGGCCCTTTCCAAAGGCCTTGCCTATGTCGTGGAGGAGGACAGAGAGGACGAGGACCTCCTGGTTCGGGAGCTCCTCGTAGAGGGTGGAGAGGAGCGGATAGTCGAACTTGTATCTGTCCCTGAGCCTCTCGAGCTCCCTTACGGCGAAGAGGGTGTGGACGTCCACCGTGTATATGTGGTAGAGGTCGTGCTGGGTCCTGCACCTTACCCCCTCGAACTCGGGGATAAACCTCTCGAGGACCCTCAGGCGGTGCATTTCGGCAAGCGTCTTATGGACGTTCTTTCCCTTCAGTATCTTCAGGAAGACCCTGTTAGCCTCCTTTGAGACGGTAAGGTCGCCGGTATGGGCCTCCAGGAAGGCGAGCACCATGTCCTCGGCCGCGCGGTCTATCTCCACGCCGAAGCTCTGGGAGTACTCGAAGGCCTTCATAGCCGTTACGGGGTCCGTTATTGCCTTCTCCTCGTCCCTGCACCTGAGCATCCCTCCGGATATGAAATAGTCCTTGTCTATCCTCACCCTCTTTTTCGGCCAGCCGAAGGCCTTCGCTCTGTCCCTGTGGAGCCACCTGGAGAGCATGAGGTTCGAGTAATGGCTGATGTTTACGGCGTGGGTGTAGTAGTCGCGCATGAAGTTCTCCACGGCGAGAGCCCGCTCCGTGGTCTCGAAGGCGAGGAGCCTTGCAATCCGTTCCTGATGGTCGAAGGTGAGCTGGTCGCTCTTCCTCGAAGTGGCGAAGTGGAGGTCGTTGCGGACCCAGAGGAGAAAGTCGAGGGAGCCCTGCAGGGTGGTCTTGTCCTTCTCGGAGATGAGTCCGAGGGAAAAGGGCTCCACGGGCTCTCCGTTCTGGGCCTTTATGATCCACCGCGCCGTGTGGAGGTCCCTCAGGCCCCCCTCCCCTTCCTTGACGTTGGGCTCGAGGGTATAGACGGAGCCGCCGAACTTTTCGTGCCTCTGGGCGCTCTCGTCGAGCTTCTCCTTTATGAAGGAATTGAGCCTCCTCCTGTTGAAGAGCTTTTTCCTTATGCCAGCCTCGAGGTTTTCGTAGATGGCGCGCTCACCGTGGAGGAACCTCAGGTCGAGGAGTGAAGTCATTGTCTTCAAGTCGTCCTTGGCGAGCCTCAGGCACTCCTCCACCGTGCGTATGCTGAAACCGAGGTCGAGTCCCGTGTCCCATAGTATATAGAGTATCCCCTGGGTAAGGTCCTCCACCTCGGGAGTTACCCTGTTCCTGTGGAGGAGCATGAGGTCTATATCGGACCTGATGTTGAGCTCTCCCCTGCCGTACCCCCCTATGGCCACCAGGGCCGTCGGCTCCTTGGGCCTTTTCTCCGCGGTTTTTATCTCGAAGAGGGTCTTCAGGAGGTCGTCTATTACGAGGGTGTAGGCCCTGCAGACAGCCGTGCCAGTTTCCCCCCCGAGGTGGACCTCCCTCAGGTTCTCCTCGCACCCCTTGAGATAATCCTTCACCGCGGAGGTGAGGTTCTCCCTCGAAGTCCTGAGTCTGTCCAGCAGTCCGGTATGGAACATTCAAACCTTTCGGTGTCGCGCCATGCCTTCGACGCTCCCTGATAGAAGGGCCTTATGTAAGCCCGGATCCGTTTATGTAGGCTATGACTCCTGAGGCTATGCCCTCCACTACGGTACTCAAGTACCTCGGGTCTTTAAGCCTCCTCTCCTCGGTGGGGTTGCTTATGAAGGAGACCTCCACGAGTATGCTCGGCATCCTCGTGCCCACGAGCACGTAGAAGGGGGCGCCCTTTACGCCGTTGCTGTTTATCCCCCTGTACCTGGTCTTGAGCCCGTCAACGAGGTTTTCCTGCACCGAGGCGGCGAGCCTCATCGAGTCGTTGGTCTTCGCGGTCTTTATGAGGTCGGCGAGTATGAACTCCAGGTCGCTTAAGGCCCCGGCGGTGGTGGCGTTTTCTCTGGCCGCAAGCCTGCGGGCCTCTTCGTCCTTGGCGCGGCTCAGTATATAGGTCTCGATCCCGCTCGCCGCCCTCCGGGGGCTCGCGTTTATGTGCACGGAGACGAAGAGGTCCGCGTCCACCTTGTTGGCTATGGCCGTCCTCTCCTCGAGGGGGATGAAGACGTCCGTGTCTCTCGTCATTATGATCTCGGCCGAGCCGAGTTTCTTTGAGAGTTTTTCCCTGAGGAGCTCCGATATCTTGAGCGTTACCTCCTTTTCCTCGAGCCCACTCCTGCCTATGGCCCCGGGGTCCTTTCCGCCGTGGCCCGGGTCTATGACTATCCTCAACCCCTTTTTATATTTCCTGAGAGCCTGTTTTTCGTAATCCCTTTTGACCCCCCCGGCCCCCCCGGCCTCCTCAGCCCTATCGGCCTTCTGGCCCGAGGCCCTTCTCTTGCCCGAGACGTCTATTATGATCCTGAAGGGGTTTTGGAGCGCAAAGACCTTGTACTCCTCGATGCTTTCTATGTCGAGCACTACCCTCACGGTGCTTCTGTCGAACTGCCCGGCCCTCGCCTCCATCAAAAGCCCGTCGTATATGGGTATGGACCTGTCGATCTCCTTGCCGAGCGTCCCTCCTTCGATGTCCACGTAGAGGCGCCTTGGCTTGTTGATGGACGGGTCCTGCTTCAGGAGCCTGTAGCTGTAAGTGGTCTTTTCCGAGAGGTCTATTACCACCCTCGTATAGTCGGGGTTGGACCAGTGCCTTATCCTCGTTACATGAGTCATGGGCGCAAGGGGGTATACCTCGTCGGGGATAAAGACCGCGATGAGGAATAGCAGGAGCACAAAGAGGGTCTTAAGGGAAGACCCCGCAATGTGGGGCTGCGGCAGCAGGGGGGGCAGGGGGGGGAGGACGCGCGGGCTCATAATCACTCATCCAGCAGCATTTTCAGTTTATGAAGCAAATCGAGGGCCTCTATGGGCGTGGTCCTTTCGATGTCGATAGTCTTCAATCGCTCCCTCAGTTCGTCCTTCGCTCCGAGAAGGCTCAGCTGTTTTATCTCTTCTTCACCCTTGGCGTGGGCGGCGAGCCTCGGGGCCCCGGTCTCGGTAAGCTCGCCCTTCTCGAGGTTCCTCAATATCTCCCCCGCCCTCTCTATTACCCTGTCGGGCAGGCCCGCGAGCTTTGCCACCTGTATGCCGTAACTTGAGGAAGAACCCCCGGGGACCACCTTCCTCAGGAATATCACCTCTCCGTTCCACTCCTTGACAGCCATATTATAATTTTTGACCCTTTCCTTTGTCAAGTTAAGCTCTGTGAGCTCGTGGTAGTGGGTGGCGAAGAGGGTCTTTGCCCTAAGCCCCGGGTGGTCGTGGATGTACTCAACGACGCTCCAGGCGATGCTCAGCCCGTCGAAGGTGGAGGTGCCGCGGCCTATCTCGTCGAGTATGACGAGGCTCCCTGGGGTGGCGTTATTGAGGATGTTAGCCGTCTCGTTCATCTCCACCATGAAGGTAGACTGTCCCCTCGAGAGGTCGTCCGAGGCGCCCACCCTCGTGAATATCCTGTCCACCACCCCGATTCTGGCCTCGGCCGCGGGGACGAAACACCCAATCTGGGCCATCAGCACAATGAGGGCGTTCTGTCTCAGGTACGTGGACTTTCCAGCCATGTTGGGGCCCGTGATGACGAGGACCTGGCTCGTGGAGCCGTCAACGCTCAAATCGTTGGGGACGAAGTCCCCTGCGGCAGAGGCCTCCACCACGGGGTGCCTGCCGTCGCGGATGAATATCTCAGTGCCCTCTACGACCTCGGGCTTCGCGTATCCGTTTCTCTCCGAGGCGCGGGCAAGCGAGATAAGGGCGTCGAGCGTTGAGACCACGGCGGCGGTACTCCTGATTCTCTCCGTATACTGAGAGAGGGTTTCCACGAGGTCGGAAAAGAGCTCTCCCTCGAGCTCTGTGGCCTTCTCCTCGGCCGTAAGTATCCTGTCCTCCCACTCCTTGAGCTCCCCTGTTACGAACCTCTCGGCGTTCACAAGGGTCTGCTTCCTCGTGTACTCCGGGGGCACGCTCTGAAGGTTCGTCCTCGTCACCTCTATGTAGTAGCCGAAGACCCTGTTATAGCCCACCTTGAGGGAGTTTATGCCCGTCCTCCTCCTCTCCCCGGCCTCGAGCCTCGCTATCCAGTCCTTGCCCCCGGAGCCTATCTCCCTGAGTTCGTCGAGGGCGGAGTCGAAGCCCTCCCTTATAACGCCCCCATCCCTGACCGTCGCCGGGGGGTTTTCCACCACTGCCTTTCCTATTGCATAAGCGGCCTCGCTTACCGGGTCCATGTTGGATGAGAGCTCGCTGAGCATGGGTGCTCTCAAATCGGAAGCGGCTTCAGCCACCCGGGGGAGCTTCTCAAGGGAGTTCCTCAAGGCCGCCAAGTCCCTCGGGCCGGCCATGGCGAGAGAGACCCTGGCGCAGAGCCTCTCGAGGTCGTATACGTCTTTGAAGAGGGAGGCGAGCGCCTCCCTCGCCTCCCTCTTTTCCACGAGTTCTTCGACGGCGTCGAGCCTGCGGTTTATCTCTGAGGCGTCCTTAAGGGGGTGGAGGAGCCAGGACTTGAGCCTCCTTGCGCCCATGGCCGTCGAGGTGGTGTCGAGGAGCTCAAGGAGCGTGCCTTCCTTCGTGGCGTACCTCAAGTTGGCCGTTATCTCGAGGTTCCTCCTCGTCGTGGAGTCGAGGACGAGGTAGTCGTCCGGGAAGTAGGGCGTGCACTTCCTTATGTGGGCGAGCTCGGTCTTCTGGGTGCCCTTTATGTAATGGAGGAGCGCTCCTGCCGCGCTCACGGCGGCGGGTAGCCCGGAGCAGCCGAAGCCGTCGAGGGAGTGGGTCCTGAAGTGGGCCTTCATCCTCCCGGCGGCCACCCCCTCTTCGAAGTCGTATTCCGGAAGGGGGGTCAGTTTTTTTACGGACGGGTCCGTGGAGGAGAACTCAGCCTGCCTCGACCTCTCGACTATGAGCTCGAGGGGCCTTATCCTTCTTATCTCGTCGGTAAGCTCCTCTTTCGAGGCGAGCTCCGTAAGGAGGAACTCCCCTGTTGAGAGGTCCATGTAGGCGAAACCGTATTTCCTGGAGTTTACGCTCGCCGCGGCTATGAAGTTGTTCGCTCCTGGCTCAAGGAGCTCGTCCTCGACTGCCGTGCCCGGGGTTATGACCCTGACTACTTTCCTCCTTACTATGCCCTTGCCCCCCCCTCCTACCCCTCCTCCCCCTGCCCCCCCTGCCCCTGCCTGGCCCTGGTCCCCGACCTGCTCGCATACGGCCACCTTGAGCCCCTCTCCCACGAGCTTCGCTATGTAAGACCTCGCCGAGTGGTATGGGACCCCGCACATGGGGATCTCGCGGTCGCGGTCCCTCGATGTGAGGGCTATGCCCATTATCCTCGATGCGGTTACCGCGTCGTCGAAGAACATCTCGTAGAAGTCCCCCATCCTGAAAAAAAGGATCGCGTCCGGGTTCTCGCCCTTTATCTCCATGTACTGGCGCATGGCCGGGGTAAGGTTTTTCATCTCGCGCCGCCCGCTCATCATACCATCCACTGCTCCTGCTCGAAGTCCGCGCCCGGGGCCTCAATCCTGAGCGAACCCTTCATGGGCCACCTCTCCACACCGAGCACTCCTGCGTCTATGGTTATATAGAGCCTCATTTCGTCGGCGGGCCTGACGCCGAGGGCCTTCAAGGGCAAGGCGACCTCCACCACCGTGTCCGAGGCTATCCTCTCGACGGGGCCCGTCTCAACCCACTCCTCCCTGTCCGAGGGTTTTTCAAAGACAACGGCCCCTGACTTCTTCCCCTTTACAATGCCCTTTATCTTCACCTTCGCGGGGTGGATGAAGGTCAAAGTGAAGCTCCACTCCTTTTCAAAGGGGGCCCTCGTGTGTATGTAGTCGAGCCTCAGGAAGAGCTCCTCAGGGGAGAACCCGTAGGATATGCCCTCGACGAGCCCCCCGTCCGCGGCCTCCCTGTGCATGGCGGTGCCGAAGTAGGTGTACTGGATCCTGCCCGCGGCCATCCACTCGAAGTAGTTCGTAATCTCTCCGTCTATGACGGGCTTGAGGTAGGCCCCGGGAAGAGACGACGGAGAGAAGACCTTCTCCTCGGTGATTATGGGTATGTCGAGGGAGACGGGGGGCTCCCTCTTTATCACGGAGTAGACCTTCCTTACGTGCTCCCTGAAGAGCGTGTCGAAGTGCTCGTCGCTCGTGGAGGAGTGCTCCTCGCCGTACCACCAGAACCAGTCGCTCCCCTCGGCCGCGTACAGGGCGTCCCATGCCTCGGCGAGGGCGTCCTTCTCCCCGGGGCCCGGCTCGGGGCCGAGGCCCTCGGCGTGCTCGACAAGGGCCTTCCTCGCGCCGTATATGTAGTCCCATGCCGTGTTGTCCTCGGGATGGCCTATCCATATCTTGAAGTTGTGGTTTATCCAGGAGCCCGGGTAGAGCCCCGAGATCTTCTCGGCAGGGGGGTTGCCGGAGAGGTACTCGCTCACCGTAACGCACTTAAGATGCCTGCTCCTGGATATCTTCCCATAGAGGGCAAGCAGGAAGTCCCTGCCGTCGTTGGCGTAACACTCCCAGGCGTTCTCTCCGTCCAGGATGACGTTCACCACGTGGTCCGCGGGCCTTTCGAATAAGCCGTATATGTTGAGGAGCCTCCTTACGAAGTCGTCGGCGGCCTCGCCCGGGTCCATCTTCGCGTAATCGAAGCCGATAAGGTCCGAGAGGACGTGGTCCCTGAAGAGCACCGTAATCCTGGAGCCCTCCTTTTCAAAGGCGTAGGGCTTGTAGAGGAAGGCGTCGAGGCAGTTTCCCGAGGAGTCCCTCCTCAAGGGCCTCCTGAGGGTGTTCGTCAGTATCTCCTCGTCAGTGGCCGTCCATTCCATCCCCTCGTCCCTGAGTATTTGGAGTATCTCCGTGGACAAAGACCCCTCGGAGGGCCAGACCCCGCGCGGGGGTCGGCCGAAGGTCTTTTTGTAAAGCTCTATCCCCCTCCTCATCTGCCCCACGGCGTCCTCTGGGAAGTTGAACCTCTCCAGGGGGAGCGTTATGCCGGGCATGGACACCCTCGCCACCTCGGAGTCGTAGAGGAGCGGCATTATGGGGTGGTAATAGGGGGAGGTGGAGACCTCTATTATACCGCGTTCCTGCAGCTCGGCGTGCTTGGGGATAACGGCCCCGGCTATCTCTATCTGTTTTTCAAGGAGCCTCGCCTTTTCCTTCTCGGTAAAGCCCCTGCCCTTTCTGACGAGCCCCTTGAGGAAGGCGTCCCTCTCTCTCAGGACCGGGTCTATCCAGACGAGGTTGAAGAGGACCTGGAGGTCGCGGTAATCGCCGGCGTTGAAGGACCTCAATGCGCCGTTGAGCTCGTCCTCTCCTCCCGTGGCCCCGCGCTTGTTCAGAAGCCCTCTGTAGCGCTCAATGGGCCGTATCATCGTCTCGCGGTTCGCGTGGAAGAAGTTCTTGAGGAGGAAGCGCTTTTCGCCCCTCTTTAATTCCTCTGCGGGCCTCATGGCGACGTTCCGGAAGGCGTCGCGGGCTTTTCCCGAGGCGTAGTCTTTTATCTGGTCTATGAGGCAGGGCACGAGGTTTATGGTCTGGTGTATGTCGGGGAACTCCTCGAGGATGGAGACCATGTCGAGGTAGTCTTTCGTGGCGTGGAGGAGGACCCAGGGCATCGTATACTCTCCAGAGGACGGGTCCTTGTAAAGGGGCTGGTGCATGTGCCAGACAAAGGCGATATTGAGCGTTCCTTTCATCTGTCCTGCCCGAATACCTGTACCTCCCCCTGGTCGGTAAAGAGGGCGAAACTGTTTTCAGCGCACCCCGCGTTCGGCGTTACGGGCGAGGGGAATTTTTTCTCCCATAGGAGCTTGCCGTCCTTCATGTCGAGGACCTCCATGTAGCCCTTTGTCTTCGTCAGCCACTTGAGGCCGAGTCGAGGGACCGTGTAGTTGGAGATGACGAAGAGCTCCCCGTTGGCGGCGAAGACCGTGGCCACGGGAGACTTTTCGAGCTCACGGCTCCAGAGGGTGGAGCCAGTGGCCCTGTCGACGGCAACTATCCGGTCCGTGCCGGCGACCACGAGCACTCCGTCGACCGGGGCTACGAAGTCCCGGGCTTCGAGGGTGTCGTAGGTCTCAAGGACCGTGCCCTTCTCCACGTCGAGGGCGAGGAGCGCGCCCGTGGAGTCGATGACGAATACCCTGTCTCCCGCGACCATGGGGGTCCTCCGTATCCTCCCAGCCGATGAAAAGTCCCCGGCCACGTCTTTGTCCCAGAGGAGGCGGCCCGTTTCGGCCTCGAGGGCCACGAGGGCCCCGTCGGAAAAGATATTGAAGATTTTCCCCCCATCCGCCGCCGCGGCAGGCGAGCTCAGCACCCGGGCTGATACGGTCCTGAAGGTCCCCCTCGTATAGACCCAGACCTTTTCGCCGGTATTCATGTCGAGGGAGGTTATTCTATCGTCGGAAGAAGAGAAGTAGAGGCGCTCGCCGAGGATAAGGGGTGAAGATATGATCTCGGAACGCGCCTGGTACTTCCAGAGCTCTTTACCGGTGTTTCTGTCCAGACACCTCATAAACCCGTCCGAGGAGCCGAAGCATACACGGTCGCCCTCGACCGTGGGGGTGGACTCTATGAAATATTCCGCCTTGAACTCCCAGAGGACCTTTCCGGTCCTGTAGTCGAAGGCGTAGAAGCTCCGGTCCGTGGAGCCAACGAATAGTACCCCTTCGGAGACGACGGGTCCGGAGAGCTGGGCCTTGGGATAGACCTTGAAGAACTCGAAGGGAGATTTCTCTTTTTCCCAGTCCATCTTGACGGGCAGGACTACTCCGCCAGGGCAGAGGTTGGTCCTGGAGGCGTCATGGAAGTGGGTGGGCCACGGCCCGTGGCCGTCCACGGTCGGCGCTACAGAGGCGCATCCCTGAATAAGGACGAAAGGGACGAAGAGGAGCAGGGCAGGGAGGCTACCTGCGAGAGACCTTGTCGACGAGTTCGCGTGCATCTTCCTCCATCCGCGCAAAATCTTTTTCAGTAAGGCCGGCCCCGAGAGCCACCTTGAGGGCGGTATCCACGGTGATGAGGTCCTCGGGGGCGTGCGCGTCGGTATTCAGGAGCATCTTCACGCCCGAGGACTGAGCCACCTTTGCCACGTGGCCGTTTGAGAGGCTGTGGCCCTTTCGGGCCGTTATCTCGAAATAAACCGAGTTTTTCACGGCAAGCCCGGCCTCGGCTTTAGTGACGAGGCCGGTGTGGGCGAGGACGTCGACCTTCGCCCTTATGAAGGCCGAATTCGTGCCCGGGGCCACCGGCTCGGCGAGCGTTTCCCCGTGGCCCACGACGACCTTTGAGCCGAGAGAGCGGGCCTTTTTTACCATCCCCGGGATGTCCCCTGGCGGTATGTGCGTAAGCTCTACACCGGGGATGACGATAATATCGGCGCTCCTTGTGAGTGCAAGGGCCGCCTTTGCAAGATGGGCTATGACGGTGTCGAGGTTGGACTCGTCGGCGTGGTCCGTTATGGCAATGGCCTTGTACCCGAGGACGCGCGCCCTCCTGGCGAGCTCGCTCGGCAGGAGATACCCGTCGCTTATAAGGGAATGCGTATGGAAGTCTATCATGGATTCACTCGGTCCTCCCCCCCCCTCCCCCCCGGCGCCCAGCCCCCCCGGCGCCTCAAAGGGGCCCCGGCTTTCGCAAATGATTTTTTACGGAAATTTCAAAACCCCGGTCCGGGGACGGGCAAGCGTTTTACTGGATATCAACTCATCGTGTGAAAAAACTCTGCGGCCCTGTGAACAGGGGAAGGTGATTGTCGGACCCCCGACCTTTTTGCCCCCTGCCCCCTACCCCCTCCCGCCACCCCCCCCGCTGCCCCACTGCCGAGGGCTCTTTACATCTTATATTTACCGAAGTCCTCGGGGGAGAGTTCTTCGAGCATATCGAGAAGGTCCTTTGAGCCCCGCCCCTTCTTGAGATCTTCGGCGCGCATGTCCACGGTCTTGGACTTGTCGAGGACCTTGGTGTCGACGAATATGGGCGAGCTCATTCTGAGGGCCAGCGCTATGGCGTCAGAGGGCCTCGCGTCCACGACGAACGGGTTTCCGAGCGAGTTGAGGTGGATCCTGGCGTAGTAGACGTTGTCCTTAAGATCGCTCACCTCGATCCTGTCCACCGATATATCGAGGTTCCTCAGGATGTTCTTCATCAGGTCGTGGGTCATGGGCCTGGAGAACTGTATCTTTTCGAGCTCGGCCGCGATGGCGCTCGCCTCGAGGACCCCTATCCACACGGGGAGCGAGTTCTTTTCCTCGAGGTCCTTCAGTATCACTATAGGCGCGTTCGTAAAGGGGTCTATCGTGATGCCGAAGACCCTCATCTCCAAGAACATGACTCACTCCTTTCTTTATATATCCCGCGTAGCGAGTTGGTGAACGCGGCGGTTATCCCGACGTATGCGAGCATCCCGGCCGCGAGCCCTTCTGCGGCGGGGGCGGGGAAGTTGACCACCCTGTTGCAGGGGGACCTGCCCGTCAGCTCCGTAGCGTCGAGCCTGCTACCGCCCTCCACGAGGACCTCGAGGGTCTTTCCCAAGAGGGAGGTGTTCCTCTCGGCGGCAATCCCCTTCTGGGCCTCCTGCAAAACGGAGAGTCTATCTGATTTTACCTCATCAGGCACCTGTCCGTCAAATCCCGCGGCCCTGGTGCCTGGCCTCGGCGAGTACTTGAAGGAGAATATGCCGTCGTACCTTACGGCCTCCACAAGGTCCATGGTGAGTCGGAAGTCGGCCTTCGTCTCGCCTGGAAAACCGACGATTACGTCGGTGGTAACGGCCATATCGGGATAGAGTTCCTTCAACTGGTAGACCTTTTCGAGGTAGGCCTGCCTCGTATAGCCCCTGCCCATCCTCTTTAACACTGCGTCAGAGCCGGACTGCACGGGCAGGTGCATATGGCGGCAGAGTTTCGGCTCGTCCTTGAAAAGCCCGATTAATTCGCCGGAGATGTCCTTCGGGTGCGAGGTTATGAACCTTACCCTCTCTATGCCCTCCACGGCGGCCACCCCCCTTAGAAGCCCGGTAAAACCGACCCCCTCTGCCCCCCCTGCCCCCCCTGCCCACTCTCCCCCCTTCTCAGGGTCGCGGTAGGAGTTTACGTTCTGGCCGATGAGCGTAACCTCTCTTACGCCCATGTCGGCGAGGCGGCGCACCTCGTCGATTATCTCTGACGAGGTCCTGCTCACCTCCCTGCCCCTCGTAAAGGGCACGATGCAGTAAGAGCAGAAGTTGTCGCAGCCCCGCATGATGCTCACGAAGGCCCTGGGACCGGAGTTTAAGTATCTTTCGGAGTATTCCCCGGCGTCTATTGCCGGGTTCATCTCCGTAGCCACCACTCTTGTCTTCCTCCGGGAGACCTCGTCTATAAGGGACTCTATCCTGTGCACGTTATTGGTCCCCACCACCATGTCGAGGTAAGGGGCCCTCTTGAGGAGCTTTTCACCGGCCTGCTGTGCCACGCAGCCGGCGACGCCTATTATAAGCCCGGGGTTCTCATCCTTCATCGCCCTGAACCTGCCGAGGGTTGAATATACCTTCTGCTCGGCCTTGTCGCGGATGGAACAGGTGTTTATTATTATGAGGTCTGCACCCTGCGGCTCCCCGGTAGGCACGTAGTTCATACCGCTTAGGAAGCCGAGGAGCCTCTCGGAGTCGTTGTCGTTCATCTGGCAGCCGAAGGTCTCGAGAAAGACCTTCTTTTCGCTGTTTTCGGCTTTGTCGCGCATGGTCTTAACTCAGGGCCTTGGTCCCAGGGGCGTAAAAAACTTCTGGCAAACCATGGGACTTGCGCCTTAACGTCCTGGATTATTAATAAAAAGCTATTTTCTGTTGGCGCGTATCTCCGAGCTCTCAGGCTTTACTACCCAGGGGTCCCCCACGGAGGTGTACTTTTTCGCTATGGAGTCCCCCGCACGGTCTGCCTCGTCCCTGGAGGAGTAAAAACCCACCCTCACGCGGTGCCAGGTCTTTTTCCCGTCGTCGAACCGGGTGACGTAGGCGTTATAGCCAGAGGCATCGAGGTCGTCCTTGAGCTTCAATGCGTCCACGACCTTCGAAAATGAGGCTACGTTCACGGCCCAGACCTTCTCGGCGGAAACGGCCTTCGTGGCGGTCTTTGCCGGCTCCTTTTTGGCGGTCTTTACGGGAGCCTGGGGGGGAGGAGGGGCCGGCCTTACGGTCTCCTTCCTTTCGGCCGAAGGGGTGAGAGCGGGAGCGGGGACAGGAAGGGCCTGGGGGGCGGATGCCTTTTCCTCTATGGCCCGGGCCTCCTCTTCTACCGCCTCGGGGGTCTCGTCCTCCTCGGCGCCGTACTCCTCGTTCTCAGTCTCCTCCAGCGCGATCTGAACCCTCTTGGACGATATTATCTCGCCCTCCTCGCCCCTACCACACCCGCCCATGGAAAGGGCCAGGAGCGTGCCTATGACGGCGGCTGCGACGCTGTAAGTTATGAAGTTCTTGCTCTCTTTAAAGTGGTCTCTCGGCCTCAAGGTACACTTTCCCCCGTTTCTATGGCGTTCTTGAAATGTTATCTTATGACAAAAACCTTGTCAATTGAAAAGACCCGTCTCTTTTCGGTCTTTTTCGCGTAAAAAGAGAAACCCGGACCAGGGGGTCCGGGTTTCTCGGTCCGGGCGTCTTTATTGACGTCTGTCAGCCGACAAAGGAGCACTTGGACGCCGCCGTCCTCGTGTCCATGTTGCGGCCCCTGTTTATGTGGTCGTCTATCTCCGCCGCGCAGCCTATCATGCGGCCGAATACGAAGGTGGTAAAGGCCGCCGATTCGACCTCTTTATCCGTCATCTTGCCAGACCTGTAGGCGTCCCACACGACCTTCAGGAGTATCACCGCTATAACGGCGTCCACGTTGACGCAGTATACGTCCTTCGATACCCCGGTCTCGAAGAGCGAGAGGACGAGCTTGCCGTAGAAGTCGAGGAAGACGTTGTATATGCCCTTTGCCTCGAAGAGCTCGGAGACGAACCTCTCCCTCGGGTCGAAGTTGACGGGCTTGCCCTTGAAGACGGGGTGGTTCACGCAGGGTATCTTCTTGTACTCGATGTTGCCCACGGCCTTCTGCTCGGCCTTGTAGCCGCTGTACCAGTTCGCGTACCCGTCGGCTATCTTTTTGAGGTCTATGCCGTGGTCCTTGCTCGCCGGGTCCTTGAGGCCGGTGTCCTTGAACCTCTCTATGAGGAAGGCGATGGCCTCGTAGCCGTTTCCCCCGTGGGCGAAACCCGTGTGGGTCATGAAGCCCACGAAGGCCTTGTTTATCTGGACCCTGCCGGGGTCCTCGGGGCCGTCGGCCGAGACGGCGCCCTTGGAGCCCTGGGCGGAGATGGTGCCCGGTCCGTTGGATATGATGAGCCCGAGGAGCATGGAAAACTCGAAGAGCTCTTTTTCCGTCGGCCTCCTGCCGATAAGGGCGAGGAAGGCCGTCTCGGTAAAGGACCATTCCTTTATGAGCTTGTCCGTCTTCACGCCGCAGAACTCGCCCTCGGCGTGCCTCACAGCGGGCACGCTGCACCCGACGATGGCCGAAAAGACCCTCGAGTACCAGGGAAGCTCCGTAATGGTTACCTTCGATATCTTCTTGGCCATCAGGGGCTCCCAGGCGAGCGTCATCCATATGGCCGACACAAGGGCCCCTGTCGAGGGTCTCCCTCCCGAGGCCTCTTTTACGAACTCCACGAAGACGGACTTCCTGTCGAGCCCGTCGAGGTTCTTGAGGATAGAGGCAGCGAGTTTATCGTCCTTGGACGCCGTTAACGACCCCTTCTCTTCCTTTTTAAGCCCCTTCAAGATTTTCGAGAAGTCGAACTCCTCCGACGGGGATTTAAGTCCCGTTGACCCGAAGAGCTCGAGGAGGAGCGTTGAGGTCTCCACGGAGTCCTTTACCCTGCCCCTGCCCATTATCGACACGGCGGCGCTTAGGGCCGTGTTCGGGGAGTTCTCCGCCTCCCTGGACGCGTCCGCCGCGGCGAGGGCCGGGTCGGCGTGGTGGTTCACCCAGGAGTTGAAGGCTATGTTGGCGAGGGTGCGTCCGTACTCGTCCGGGTAGGTCTTCAGGAGGGAGAAGACGAGGTTATCCTCAAGGGTGCGTTTCGATGCGTCGAGTATGGAGAGGTTGTGTACCTTCGTGACCTGTGTCTTCGGGTCCATCATCGAGGCCCCGGAGGCGTCCTTCATGGACTGGCGGGGGAACTGGGCGCCTATCTGCCTGTTAACCTGCTCAATCTGGCCTCCGTAAGGCTCCACGGCCCTAATCACGGGCACGTCGAGCTCCTCGGGAAGAGAGACCCCGGAGTTGAAGGCGAACCAGCACTTTAGCGACAGGTCTCCCCTGGGCTCGAAGTCCGGCTTTATGCCGTTAAGCTCCATTACTTTAGAGAGGGCCTCCGGTATGTGGGCTATGTTGGTTACCACGGCGCCCTTCTTCGAGAAGACGGGTTTCTCCGGGGTATAGATGCCGTCCACCCCGAAGTCGTCCATGAACCACTGCTCCTTCGCGCGGGCGTCGTCCCCGGAGCCGGCGAGGCTTCCGGCGTGGCCGCAGGCCTTTGTGAGCCGGGCCTTCCAGCGCCCCACCACGCAGGCCACAGTGGGCTTGTTTATCTCGAGGCCGTGCTCGTAGTACCCGCCGGGCTCCACGTATATTACGGCGCCCTTCGACCTTTTGTCGTTGTCGAGGGCGTTGAAGAACTCGTGGGGTGCGAAGTGGATGTAGACGTCCTTGCCGCTCGATATGCTCGTCGTCGTGCCCCAGACCCTGGTAAGGAGGTACACGGCTATGGTGGTGGTGAAGTTTCCTGAGTTGGAGAAGAGGGCGATGGAGCCCTTAACGAGCGATTCGTCAGGTTTGCTGCCTCCGAGGGCCCCGCCTATCCTCACCCTGTTCCAGGCGTCGGCTACACCGAGGCAGTTCGCGCCGAAGACGTCAACTCCGTTGGCCTGGCATATGGCGCGTATGGTTCTCGCGTCGTTGACAGAGACCTTTTCAGTCAATATGATGACCTTCCTGAGGTCCGGGTTGTGCCTGACTGCCTCGGCTACACCGTCCCTGACTCCGGAGGGCGGGAGGTATATGACGGCGGTGTTGAACCTGTGCCCGGCCTTTCTCCCCTCTCTAATGGAGTTGTATACGGGGATCTCCCCGTCCGGGGTCTCGAGGACCTGCCCGGAGCGTCCGGGGCTCGTGCCGAAGACCACGTTGCCGCCGGAGAAGGCGTGGCTTACAGGGGTTACGCCGTGGCTCTCGGTGCCGAGTATGTTCAAGACGACGACGCGGTCATCACGGGTTGCCACCTCGTCGAGTGAGTTTATTCCAACGTAATAGGGGAATTTTTTTACGCCTGCTTTATGCATGTCCGTGCCTTCCTTTTATTTTTCAAGCATTTTATTAAGTAATTAAGCCAACAATCGGGATTAAATGGCCTTTACGGCCTCACCCTTCAGGCTCGCCTCGACCAGGTTTCTACCCTCGCGCTCCATCCACTCGTCGGCCTTCAGGGCGAAGTTCACGACCTCGCTCATGGCGGAGTCATGGCCGAATATCCTGTAGGGCAGACGGAGGTTGTCGAGGGTGTCCCTCATGTAGGCCATGCCTCTGACGAGGTTGGGGCCGCCCCTTCCTATGACGACGAAGAGCGGGGTGGGCCCCGTCTTGCTGAAGTGCTCTCTAAGGGCGTCGGCCATGGCCCTGAAGGTCTCGAAGATGTCGGTGTTGTTAGCCTTCCCGCCGATTATGAAGAGGACGTTACTCTGCTTGAGCCAGTACTTGAAGACTATCTTGGATATCTGGAACATCTTCTCGTATGGGGGGTTCCCTCCGAAGTCCGAGCTGATGGTGGCCCTGTCCCCGAGGAGCTCGGTCACGAGGGCGTTGGCCCCCCCGCCGAAGGTGGGCGAGGTAATCGTGCCCTTCGGGTTTATAACGAATACGTCGCTCTGGCCCTGGTAGGTCCTGAGCTGGTTTATCTCCTGTTCGAACTCCGAGTAGTCAGAGGCGAAGAGGTGTGTAGGAAGGCCGAGCCTCTTCCAGGCGGGGTTGTCAATGTCAAAGGCGCCCTTGAAGTCGCAGGCAACGGGCAGGAGACGGCGGCCCTTCGTGCACATCATCCTTATGGGGTTCAGCTCCAGGGTGGCCATCCCGTAGTTGTTGAAGAGGGTCCAGAGCTTGGGGAGGTTCTGGACAAGGGGGCTTATTATCCCGCTTGGCGCCCCGAGGTCATCCAGGGCGTTGGATACGTGGAAGCTCTTAAGTCCCGTTAAAGGGTCGAAGGGGACCTCCTTTATCTTGTCTTTTCCAAGCTCCTCTATGTCCACCCCGCCGCAGTGAGAGATCGTCATCGTCGGGGCGCGGTACACGGTGGAGTCGGCTATGGAGAAATAGACCTCGTGCTCCGCCGGCACGGCGCCCTCGAAGGTCACGCCGTCGGCCTTGGCGCAGCTCGTGCCGTGGACGTGCTCTATGAAGTAGAGCCTCTCCTTTTCCTTGAGGGCGGAGGTTATGTCCGAGGCCCTTCCTATGAGCCCGGATTTTCCTTTCTTGCCCACTCCTCCCTTGAAGATGGGCTTTATGAAGACGGAGCCGTGCCTTGCTATCAGGTCTTTTATCTCGTCTGTACTCGCCTCAGGCCCCAGGATCTCGGCATGGGGGAACTCGACCTTTGAAAGGAGCTTGGAGCCCCAGAGTAGTCCCGTAAGCTGCATCGGGCACCTCCATTAGTCTATTTTACACAAAAAAATCAACAAGTTCATGCAATTGCCTGATACGTGCTGTCAGGCCTTTTTCCGCAGGTCCTTATGAGACGGCATCCATGGCCGCATTGAAGGTCGCGCTGGGACGCATCGCCTTTGCGGCCAATTTCGCGTCGGGGAAGTAATAGCCGCCTATATCGACGGGCCTTCCCTGGGCCGCATTCAGCTCTTTGACAATCCTGGCCTCGTTGGCTCCGAGCTCCTTGGCGAGCTTTGCAAAACGAGCCTGAAGGTCCTTATACTCGGTCTGGGCGGCCAGGGCCTCGGCCCAGTACAGGGCGAGGTAGAAATGGCTCCCGCGGTTGTCCAGCTCGCCGACCTTGCGGGAAGGGGATTTGTTGCTGTCCAGAAACTTGCCCGTAGCCTGGTCGAGGGTATCCGCCAGTATTTGAGCCTTTTTATTATTGCTCGCGTTGGCGAGATGCTCCAAAGACGCGGCAAGGGCCAGGAATTCTCCGAGGGAATCCCATCTCAGGTGCCCTTCCTCAAGAAACTGCTGGACGTGTTTTGGCGCCGAGCCGCCGGCACCCGTCTCAAAGAGCCCTCCGCCGTTCATGAGGGGAACGATGGAGAGCATTTTTGCGCTGGTGCCCAGTTCAAGGATCGGGAAAAGGTCCGTGTTGTAATCGCGCAGTACGTTGCCTGTGACCGAAATGGTGTCCTTGCCTTCGCGCATCCTCTCGAGGGAGAACCGGGCCGCCTCGGCCACCGACATGATACGTATCTCGAGCCCATCTGTGTCGTGGTCCGGCAAATAGCGGTTTACCTTTTCTATGAGCTGGGCGTCGTGCGCCCTGTCTTTGTCCAGCCAGAAGACCGCAGGGGCCCCGGTCGCCCTCGCCCTGGTTACCGCCAGCTTTATCCAGTCCTGTATCGGCAGGTCCTTTACCTGGCAACTGCGCCAGATATCGCCCTCTTCCACGGCATTTTCGAGGATCGTCCTGCCTGAGGCGTCGACAATACGGATAGTGCCCTTTCCGGGAGCCGTGAAGGTCTTGTCGTGAGAGCCGTATTCCTCCGCCTTTTGCGCCATGAGGCCCACGTTCGGCACCGTCCCCATCGTCCGGGGGTCAAAGGCGCCGTGTTTCCTGCAGTTGTCGATCGTCGCCTGGTAGAGGCTCGAGTAGCTGTGGTCGGGGATTACCGCCTTGGTGTCGTGAAGCTTGCCGTCGGGGCCCCACATCTGCCCGGAGGAGCGAATCATGGCGGGCATGGACGCGTCTATAATCACGTCGCTCGGCACATGGAGGTTCGTGATGCCCTTGTCCGAGTTCACCATGGCGAGTTGGGGCCGCTTCCCGTAACAGGCCTGAATGTCCGCCTCGATCTCCGCCCTCTGGGCCTCGGGGAGATTCTTGATCCTCGCATAGAGGTCGCCCAGGCCGTTGTTGGCGTCAAAGCCGAGCTTCGCCAACACGGCCGCGTGTTTTTCAAAAACGTCCTTGAAGAAGACCCTGACGGCATGGCCGAAGATGACGGGGTCCGAGATCTTCATCATCGTGGCCTTCATGTGCAACGAGAACAAGACGCCCTTTTTCTTCGCGTCCTCTATCTGTTCCTCGATGAATTTTACCAGGGCCTTCCTGCTCATGAAGGTCGCGTCAACGACTTCACCGGCCTTGAGCGGAAGCCTTTCCTTCAGGACCGTGACCAGGCCGTCCTTGGCGACAAACTCGATTCTCGCATCCGTTGCCCCGGTCATGGCCGTGGACTTCTCGTTGGAGCGGAAATCTCCACTCGTCATGGTCGCCACATGCGTCTTCGAGTCCTTGCTCCATGCGCCCATCGAGTGAGGGTGCTTTTTCGCGTAATTTTTTACCGAGCCCGGCGCTCTGCGGTCCGAGTTGCCTTCTCTTAGAACGGGGTTTACGGCGCTTCCCAGCACCTTGGCGTATCTGGCCTTGACGGCCTTTTCCGCGTCGTTTTTCGGCTCCTCCGGATAGTCCGGGACGTCATGGCCTTTTTCCTTCAATTCCCTGATCGCCGCCTTCAACTGGGGGACGGAGGCGCTGATGTTCGGGAGCTTTATGATGTTGGCCTCGGACGTCTTCGCGAGCTCTCCGAGGGCGGCCAGTTCATCGGGTATTCTCTGGGCCTCGGTCAGGTTCTCGGGGAAGTTTGCGATAATCCTTCCCGCAAGAGAGATGTCCCTTGTTTCGACTTCAATGCCGGCCGCGCCCGTGAATGCTTTGATGATAGGCAGCAGCGAGTAGGTCGCAAGAGCGGGTGCTTCATCAGTTGCCGTATAACTAATCTTCAAGGCCATTCGTACCTCCCTGTTCCTTTTCGATGAGTAATGAGTATTTTACGGCGTAAATCACCCGAGGGCCCGGGCAAGCTTCCACTACCTCATATTATATTGAAAGTTTTTTTGAGGCATAAACTGTGCCAGATTATCTCATTTTTGTCAAGCCTTTTGGGGCTGTTGACGCCCTGGCCTCAAGGCGCCGCCCCATCGCCCTGCGGTCGTCTCCGCCCCCCCGCCCCCCCGTACCCCCCGCCCGCCTACCCCCCCTCATCCCCCTGAAACAAAAAAACCGCCCGGGACTTGAATGTGAATAGAGCTTTCACACCTCGTTCGCCCAGACGGTCGGCAGTATAGAGAAAGGATTCCGTTCCCCGGTGGTGGCCACCTTGATTCCGTCAGTCACGGAATTAGCAACATATTTTTAGAGCATTTATTTTAATACAAAATGCAGTCCCTGTCAAGCGGAATTGGCCGTGAGGGAGGGATAATCCTTTCGAGGGCGCCGCGGGCACTAACGGAGGCCCTCGAAGAGCGGTTTTAGTTTATTGTAGGTCTCCTCGAGGTGCTCGGGCATGACCTTTGTGGAGGAGATAACGGGCATGTAGTTCGTATCCCCGTTCCACCTCGGCACGACATGCATGTGGAGGTGCTCTTCTATGCCGGCGCCGGATGCCCTCCCGATGTTCATGCCCACGTTGAAGCCTTCCGGGTTGAGGGTTTTTTTGAGCGCGGCGGTTGAGGCCCTGAGGAGAGTGAAGAGGTCGCCGGACTCTTCTTCGGTCAGGTCCTCGAGACTTGCCACGTGGCGGATGGGCGAGACCATGAGGTGGCCACAGTTGTAAGGGTACCTGTTCAGCATCACCGTGGAGACCTTACCGGTAAAAAGGACGTAAAAGCCGTCGGACATGCCCTTTCCCGCCGCCGCGCACAAAAGGCATCCGGAGGGCTTCTCCGAGCCTATGTACTCCATGCGCCACGGGGCCCAGAGGCTTTTCATATCACTTGTTTATTCTCTCGCGGATCTCTTTGCCGGCCTTGAAGAAGGGGACCCTCTTGCTCTCGATAAAGATGTTCTCCCCTGATTTCGGGTTCCTCCCCTGGCGTCCGTCGCGGCTCTTCACCTTGAAGCTCCCGAAACCGCGGATCTCCACCTTCTCACCCTTCGAGAGACTCTCGCACATGCTCGTAAAGAGCGTGTCGACGATTATCTCCACGTCCTTTCTGGAGAAGTTGTCCACCTTGGCGGCCACTACCTCGATAAGCTCGCTCTTGGTCATTTCCCTGAACCTCCTTGCGTAACTTTATGGGGTCGGCACAAGATACATGATGCGCAAACCCGAAAAGATTTCCGTGAAACTCCGGGTCAACTCGGTGCCTAAAAAGGCCTGGAGGAAGCCTCCGAATTTCTTCTCCGGGTATATGACTTTCGGCTTGCCTTTTATCCCGGCGAGCTCGGCGCTCAGGTCTATGGCGTCTGCGAGGCTGCCGAGCTCGTCGACGAGGCCGAGGTCCTTGGCCTGGGAGCCCGTGAACACCCTGCCGTCGGCGATCCTGGTCACCTCTTCGGTGGTGAGTCCCCTGCCCTCGGCCACGGCCTCTATGAACTGGCCCTTTACGTCGTCAATGAGTTCCTGGAGCATCCTCTTCTCCTCGGGCTCCATGTCGCGGAAGGGAGAGCCCACGTCCTTGAACCTGCCGCTCTTTATGACGTAGCCCTTGAGGCCGATTTTATCGAGGAGCTCTCTGGCGTTTACGAACTCCACTATGACGCCGATGCTGCCGGTCAGGGTCCCGGGGTTGGCGACTATCTTCTCGGCGGCTACCGCGGCGTAGTACCCGCCGGAGCCGGCTATGGACCCCATGGAGGCGACCACCGTCTTGGTCTCCCTCAGTCTCTTGACCTCCCTGTGTATCTCCTGGGAAGGCCCTACGGCCCCTCCAGGGGAGTCAATCCTCAACACCACCGCTTTTACGTCGTCGCGTTCGGCGAACTCCTTCAGTTTGAGGTTCACCTCCATGGCGTCGGTTATGAGGCCCTCCACCTTGACGACGGCGACCTTGTCACCGTAGCTCAGACGCCCCGAGAAATTATATGAGATTATCAGGATGAGAGCGATGATTATGAGGATAAGGGCGCCGAAGGCGGCCAAGAGGTTCTTTATGAGAGACATCATTAAGGGTCTTCTATAAGATGGTGTATATAATAGAAATCATAGTCCGGCCCCGGGCCCCCAGCGGCCCCGGGGCTTTAACGCGGCCCCTCGCCTTCGTCTTCATTGGAGGGGTTTTCGTCTTCGGTCTCCTCCGGGGCCTGTTGAGCCTGCTCGGGCTCGGCCCCCTCGTCCCCTTCCTCGAAGTCTGCCTCCTCGGGCTCAAGGGGCACTTCCTCCCCTGTGGCCTCCCGGGCCATGGACCCTTGCCCGGCCTTCCCGCCCCTGCCCTCTTCTGAGGCTCTTTTCCCTTTTATGGCCCGTATGCTGAGCCCGATCTTGTTGTCCTTGGGGTCTACGTTGAGTATCTCGACCTCTACGCAGTCGCCAACCTCCAGATCGACCCCCTTTTTCTTTCCCCTGTTGAGCTCCGAGACGTGAACGAGCCCTTCGAGCCCCTCCTCGAGAAGGACGAAGGCGCCGAACTCGGCGATGCTCGTCACCGTGCCCTCGACTATCTGCCCTGGCTTGTACCTGTCCTCTACGCCCTCCCAGGGGTTCTTCTCGAGGAGCTTCGTGGAGAGCGAGAACCTCCTGTTGTCGCTGTCGATATTCAAGACCACGGCCTCGACCTCCTCGCCCTTCCTGAATATCTCGGTGGGGTGCTTTACCTTCCTCCAGGACAGGTCCGAGACGTGTACGAGGCCGTCTATGCCATCCTCAACGCCGATGAATATGCCGAAGTCGGTTATGTTCTTGACCACCCCCCTGATCTTCGAGCCCCTGGGGTAGCGCTCCTCGGCGCCGTCCCACGGGTTGGGCTCCACCTGCTTCAGGCCCAGCGATATCCTCTTGTTATCGGCGTCGATATCGAGGACCATCACCTCGACCTCGTCGTCCACCTTGAGTTTCTGCGAGGGATGCCTTATCTTCGTCCATGACATCTCGGAGATGTGCACAAGGCCCTCAAGGCCCTCCTCGAGCTCAACGAAGGCGCCGTAGTCGGTGATGTTGACGACTCTGCCTGCGGCCTTTGAGCCCACCGGGTAGTTTTCCGCTACCGCGAGCCAGGGGTCGGCCTTGGTCTGCTTGATGCCCAGGGAAATCTTGCCTGCCTCCTTGTCGTAGTTGAGGATCCTGACTGATACGGTATCCCCGATTTTAAGGACCTGCGTGGGGTGGCTTATCTTGCCCCATGAGAGGTCCGTGAGGTGCACGAGCCCGTCGATGCCGCCCAGGTCCACGAAGGCGCCGTAGTCTGTGATGTTCTTGACGACCCCCTCCATGACGGCGCCCACCTCGAGTTTTTCGAGGGTGACCTTTTTGAGCTCCTCCCTCTCCTCCTCGAGTATGGCGCGCCTCGATACTATGATGTTGTTCTTCCTTCTGTTGTATTTGAGGACCCTGAACTCGAAGGACTGTCCGATGAGGGCGTCGGGGTTTCTTACGGGTTTCAAGTCGACCTGGGACCCGGGAAGGAAGGCCGTAAGCCCCCCGATGTCCACGTAAAATCCCCCCTTTATCCTCTGGGAGACCTTGCCCTCCACGGGGGCCTTGCTCTCGCAGGACTCCTCTATCACGTCCCAGAACTCGAGCTGTTCGGCCCTTCCCTTGGAGAGAACCACGAAGCCGTTTGAGTCCTCGCGCTTCTCGATAAGTACCTTTATCTCGTCTCCCGCGCTGACCGTGGGTTTTCCCTTGCTGTCGAGAAACTCTTTCAGGGAAACGATCCCCTCGGACTTGTAACCGATATCCACCGTGACGGTATCGCCGGTTATGTCTATGACCGTTCCGCTAACGATATCCCCTTCCTGAAACTTCTTTATCTTCGTGTCGAACATCTGCTCGAAATCCGTTAAATTGGCGCCCCCTGCGCCGGACTTAGCCCCTCTTCCGAACATTAATATAATACCCCCGGTTTTTATTTTTTTGGATTCCTAAAACGATATCATAGCGCTGGTTAAAGTGCAAATTATTTCGGGCACAGATGCGCCGTTCTTCTGACCACGTCCTCTATTATCCAGTCCGGGGTCGAGGCCCCCGAGGTGACGCCCACCTTTTCCGTGTCGGCGAACCAGGCGGGCTCGAGCTCCTCGGCGACCTCCACGTGGTGGGTCCTGGGCTGGATGGAGCGGCAGATCTCGGCGAGCCTCTTCGTGTTGGCGCTGTTCCTGCCGCCGACGACTATCATGACGTCGACCTCTCTGGCGAGAGAGGCGCTCTCCTCCTGCCTTATGGAAGTGGCGTTGCAGATGGTGTTGAAGACCTTTATCTCCGAGGCCCTCGATACGCAGAAGCTGACCACGGCCTCGAGCTTTTTCATGGGGAGCGTGGTCTGGGCCACTATGCCTATCTTCTTTTCCCTCGCCATGCCTTTGAGCTCCTCGGGGGTCTCCACCACCCTTATGCCCGGAGGGCCGTAGCTGATAATGCCCTTGACCTCGGGGTGCTCCTTCTGCCCCACAACGATGACGGAGTAACCTTCCTCGGAGAGCCTGGAGACGAGGTCCTGGGCCTTCTTCACGAAGGGGCACGTGGCGTCCACGATGTCGAGGCCCTTGCTCCTGGCGAGTTCGTACTCCTGGAGCTTTACCCCGTGGGACCGTATGATGATGGTGCCCTTGTCGATTTCGTCGAGCCCCTCTCTTACGAATACCCTCGAGTCCTCGAGCCTCTCGACGACCTGGGGGTTGTGTATGATGGGCCCCAATGTGTATATGTCGGATGCCTTTTCCGAGGCGGTCTTCTCGGCCTCGTTTATAGCCCTCTTGACTCCGAAGCAGAAGCCGGCTGATTTAGCTACGAGTATCTCCAACCTTCAACCTCTCCTTGATATGACCGAGTATCTCTTCCAGGACGCCTTCGATATCAAGCTCGGTAGTGTCTATGAGGATGGCGTCGTCGGCCCTTTTCAGCGGCGAGGCCTCGCGCTCGGTGTCGCGCCTGTCCCTTTCGTCGAGTTCCCTTGCCACCTCTACAGAGTCTGCCTCGCCTTCTCCCTTGATCTCGATGTGCCTCCTCAGCGCCCTCACATGGGGCCTTGCGTCGAGGAAGAACTTTATATCCGCGCGGGGCAACACAACGGTGCCGATGTCGCGGCCCTCCATGACCACCGAGCCGGCCGCGGCGAGCGTCCTCTGGTAGCTTACGAGGGTTTTCCTCACGGGTCTTTTCTTCGATACCAGGGAGGCGAGCCTGCTTGCCTCAGGGGTACGGATCCTGTGTGTATAATCCCTGTCGTTTACAGAGACGCTTCCCGCGGGGACTTCATATTTTATTTTAACTCTTGCACAAAAATTTTCAAGTGCCTCTTCGTTTTCAATATCTACGCCGCAGTCGTGGACCGCGAGGGCCAACGCCCTGTACATCGCCCCGGTGTCCACGTACCTTAAGCCGAGTCTCCTTGCAACGAGCCTGCTTACCGTGGTTTTTCCCACACCTCCGGGGCCGTCGAGGGCTATTACCGGGCCCTTCTTCTCATCCCTTTGCGTTGCCATGCCCTGATTGACGGTAGGCTATCCTTTCCTTATATTTTCAAGCTGTGTGAAAAAACCGGGGAAGGAGACCTCGACGGATGCGCCACCCTCTACCTCCACACCCTTATCCGACCTCATGGCGGCTATCGCGAGGGCCATGGCCACGCGGTGGTCCCCCAGGCTCCTTACCCTCGCGCCCTTAAGCAAACCCGCACCTATGCCCTCTATTATCATGCCGTCGCTCCGTTCCTCGTTCTTTACGCCGAGGGAAGTAAGGGCCCGGCTCATGGCCGCTATCCTGTCGCTCTCCTTGACCCTCAGCTCCTCGGCCCCTGTAATCGTCGTAGAGCCCCGTGAAAGGGCGGCGGCCACGCAGAGTACGGGGAACTCGTCTATGGCGGGAAGGAGCTCGTCCGAGGATATGTGCACGCCCGTAAGCGGAGAGCTCTTTACGAGTATGTCGGCCACGGGCTCTCCACTTACCACCCTTGAGTTGTAACAATCGACGGACCCGCCCATCTTTTTTAGGACGTCTATTACCCCTGTCCTCGTGGGGTTCACCCCCACGTCCTTTATAAGGAGCTCGGAGCCCGGGGTAACGAGGGCGGCGAGCATGAAAAAAGCCGCCGAGGAGATGTCCCCGGGGACGACTACAGAGCAGCCCTTCAGCGCCCCGGCGGGTTTTACCATGACCGAGTGGTCCTCGACCATCACGTCGGCGCCGAACAGGGCGAGCATCCTCTCCGTGTGGTCCCTGCTCTTTCTCCTCTCGGTAACGCGCGTCTCCCCTTCGGCATAGAGCCCGGCAAGGAGTATGGCGGACTTAAGCTGCGCGCTCGAAACAGGCGTTGAGTAGCTTATGCCGGTAAGCTTTCTCGGCAGTATGGCGAGGGGCAGGAGAGACGAGTCGCGTCTGCCGCACACGCACGCGCCCATCTTGAGGAGCGGGTCAACTACCCTCCTCATGGGCCTGGACCTGAGGGATCTATCGCCGGTTATGACGGAAAAGAAGTTTTGCGCCGAGAGGAGCCCCGTAAGGAGCCTTGCCGTGGTGCCGGAGTTGTGGGCGTCTATTACGTCCTCCGGCTCCCGGAGGCCGCGCAAGCCCCTGCCCTCAATGGTAAGGCTTCCCGGAGCGGTCCTCTTTATATCGACCCCCATGGACATGAAGGCGTCAACCGTGGCGCGGTTGTCAGCGCCGTCGAGGAAGCCTTTCACCACGGTGACGCCCTCGGAGACGGCCCCGAGCATCACCGCCCTGTGGGAGATGGACTTGTCCCCGGGCACGGTCATCTCCCCCGTGAGTTTCCCGCCGGGGGTTATATGTATGACGTCATCTTCCATGAATGGTCATATTGAGGAGGATTTTTTCCCTGGCGGGCCTGCGGGGACGTTCCATGTCTCACTCCTCGTCCCACCCCTCGCTTATCAGGGAGTCCCTTACCTTCTTCGCCTTTCTGAACTCTTCCTTTATGCCGTCGAGGTCGCCCCTGGAGATGAGTCTCTTCAGGACCTCGAGCCTCGACGAAAAATTATCCATCATCTCGACTATGAACTCGGAGTTCATGACGCATATGTCCGTCCACATCTCCGGGGAGCTCGACGCGATGCGCGTGAAATCCCTGAAACCCCCTGCCGAGAAGCGCACCATGTCGGTCTCGTCGCCTCCGGCGGCGGCCACGGTGTTTACGAGCGTATAGGCTATCATGTGGGGGAGGTGGCTTACGGCGGCAAAGATCCTGTCGTGGGTGACGGCGTCCATCTCCACGATGTTCGAGCCCGCGAGTCTCCAGACGGACCTTACCGCCTCGAGGGCTTCCTTATCGGTATTGTCCGTCGGGGTGAGCACGCACAGCCTGTCCTTGAAGAGCCCCTTGAAGGCCGCTCCAGCTCCCGAGTCCTCGGTGCCGGCTATGGGGTGGGTGGGCACGAAGCGGACCCCCTCGGGCACAAGGGGCTCGACCGCATCGATGACCGCCTTCTTAACGCTCCCAACGTCCATGATTATGCACGGAGGGGTCAGCACAGGGGCCGCCATTCTTATGACGTCGGCGATCTTCAACACGGGAACAGAGACCACCACGAGGTCGGCCCCCTCGACCCCCTGGGCCACGTCGGTCGTAACGGAGTCCACCACCCCGAGGCTAAGAGCGGTCTCGAGGTTGGCTCTCCCTCTGCCTATGCCGACTATCTCGTCGGTAAGCCCCTCGGAGCGGAGCTCTACGGCAAGGGAGCCGCCGATAAGGCCGACGCCTATGACGGCGGTCTTTTTAAAATGGGGGTTTGTGGAATTAGACATCAATATCCGGGAGAAGGAATAATTTTTCTGGGCTCATGGCCCGGCGTAACAGCACGTCACTTTCCTTAAATAGTCCTTCCCACCGCCTCCGCCACAACCCTCAGTTCCTCCATCAACAATGAGAACTTGGAGGGCTTGAGTGACTGCGCGCCGTCGCAGAGGGCTTTCTCCGGGTCGGGGTGCACCTCTATGAGAAGCCCGTCGGCGCCCACGGCCACCGCGGCCTTTGAAATGGGATTAACGAGGTCCCACCTTCCCACGGCGTGGCTCGGGTCTATGAAGACCGGCAGATGGGTCTCCTGCTTCAGAACGGGCACGGAGCTTATATCGAGGGTGTTGCGTGTGGCCGTCTCAAAGGTCCTTATGCCCCGCTCGCAGAGTATTATCCTGTTGTTTCCGTGCGAGGCTATGTACTCGGCGCTCATGAGGAGCTCCTTTATGGTGGCGGCGAGCCCCCTCTTCAGGAGCACGGGCTTGTCAATCTTGCCGAGTTCCTTCAGGAGCATGAAGTTTTGCATGTTGCGCGCTCCTATCTGGACGATGTCAACGTACTCGCAGACGAGCTCGATGTCCCTCGGGTCCATCAGCTCGCTTATTATGGGAAGCCCCGTCACCTTCTTGGCCGCAGCGAGGTGCTTCAGGCCTTCGTGCCCGAGGCCCTGGAAGTCATAGGGGGAGGTCCTGGGCTTGAAGGCCCCGCCTCTCAGGCACTTCGCCCCCGCCTCCTTCACCTTTATCGCCGCCTCTGTTACCGACTCCCTGCTCTCCACGCTGCAGGGCCCGGCTATGACTACGATCTCCTTGTCGCCCACCCTTACGCCCTCGACCTCTATGACCGTGTTCTCCTTCCTGAACTCCCGGCTTACGAGCTTGTAGGGCTTAAGTATGGGCATCACCTTCTCGACCCCGGGGAAAGTCTCCAGCGGTATGCTCGCAAGCGCCGCCTCGTCCCCTATGGCCCCTAATATGGTGCGCTCCTTACCCTTGGATATGTGGACGGCAAGCCCCGCCTCTTTTATCTTCGCCACCACATGGTCTATCGCCTCCTGTGTGGTGTCCTTCTTTATCACGATAATCATGATTATATGCCCCTCCCTCATAAGTTGTGTTTGTCTCTGCTCGATTTTTTCATCGGGCTACCACGCCGCAGAAGGCCTCGACAAAGCGCCTGTTCTCCTCCGGGAGCCCCACGGTAACCCTTATGTACTCACCGAGCCCGTAACTCGCCATGGGCCTGACGATGACCCCCTTCCTCAAAAGGGCCTCGTAGGCGGCCCTGCCGTCGCCTACCCTTACGAGGAAGAAGTTGGCCTCCGTGGGCACGCATTCGTAACCGAGAACGGAGACCTCTTTAAAGAGGTATTCGAGCCCCTCGTTGTTGTTTCGGATGCTCCTTTCAAGGTGCTCGGTGTCGTCGAGGGCCGCGAGGGCCGCGGCCTGAGCCAGTGAATTTACGTTAAAGGGCTGTCTTACGCGGCCCATGTAATCTATCAACTTTGCGTTCGCAGCCCCGTAGCCTATCCTCAGGCCAGCCAGGCCGTATATCTTCGAAAAGGTCCTCAGCATGACGACGGGCCTTTTGCCCTCCTTAACATACCGAAGGGTGTCCGGGAACTCCGTGCTCCTCACGTACTCGCGATAGGCCTCGTCGACGCATACGATGACGTCCTCAGGGACCTTTTCCATGAAGCGGGCGAACTGCCTTGCGGTGACCACCGTTCCCGTGGGGTTATTAGGGTTCGCTATGAACACCATCCTGGTCTTCTCTCCAACGGAGCCGAGCATGGCGTCGAGGTCGTGGGTGAGGTCCTTCAAGGCCACCTTCCTCGAAACACACCCCGCGGCCTTTACCACGAGAGGATAAACTGCGAAGGAGGGGTCTGCCATGACGGCCTCGTCCCCCGGGGCCATGAAGGTCCTCACAAGGAGCTCTATTATCTCGTTCGAGCCGTTGCCTACGATTATCATCCCGGGCTCTATGCCAAGGCGGGAGGACAACTTCTCCTTAAGGTAATAGCACGCCCCGTCCGGGTACCTGTTGAGCCTCTCGAGAGAACCCTGAATGGCCTCGAGCGCCTTCTTCGAAGGCCCCAGCGGGTTCTCGTTGCTGGCGAGCTTTATGGAGCCCGAGATCCCGAGCTCCCTTTCGAGTTCCTCAATGGGCTTGCCAGGCGGGTAGGGCACGAGGGATGCTATGTTTTCCGATACCCTTATCTTCATATTTTTTTCAGGAGGAAAGGTTTTTGAAAAAAGTTTTCCCCTCACCCCCCCCTTCAAAAACTTTCGTCCTCATCCATCGAGGGGTGTCTTGCAGAAAGGCTCCTCACTTCTCGTCAACCCCCGGCACCCGGGACTTGGGGTACGAGCCCAGGACCTTCAGGAACGAGCACGTCCTTTCGAGCTCGGCTATGGCCTCCCCTACCCGTTTTTCTTTTATATGCCCGTCGAGGTCCGCGAAGAATACATACTCCCAAGCCCTGGTCTTCATGGGCCTCGACTCTATCTTGGTGAGGTTTATGCCCCTGCTGGCAAAGGGCTCGAGCATCTTGTAAAGGGCCCCGGGGGCGTCCTTTATGGCGAAGACCAGCGAGGTCTTGTCCTTTCCCGTCCTCTTTGCCTGGTTCCTGCCTATAACGAGGAACCGCGTGTAGTTGTTGGCGGTGTCCTCTATGTTCTGTTCGAGGATCCTCAGGTCGTAGACGTTCGCCGCCGCCGTGCTTGCCACGGCCGCCACCGCCGAGTCCTCGGTGGAGCGTTGGGCGGCTGTGGCCGTTGAGGATACGTCGAAGAGGACGGCATCAGGGAGGTTCGCCTTCAACCACCTCCTGCACTGTGCGAGCGCGTGGGGATGGGAGCAGACCCTCTGGACGTCAGTTAGCTTCCCCGTCCTGTTAAGGAGCGAGAGAGAGACCTCCAACATCACCTCGGCGCAGACCTTCAAATCCGAGGTTACGAACATGTCGAGCGTGTGGGTCACCACACCCTCGGCCGTGTTCTCTATGGGCACGACCCCGAAGTCCGCCCTCCCCTTGGAAACGTCTTCAAACACCTCGGCGATCTCCTTTTTCGGAATGAACACCCCCGAAAGGCCGAAGTGCTCTATGCATGCCTGGTGCGTGAAGGTGGCCACGGGGCCGAGAAAGGCTACCTTTATCTGCTTCTCAAGGGATAGAGAGGCGCTCATTATCTCGCGGTAGACGTTCCTGAGGGCGGAGTCCGGGAAAGGCCCCTTGTTCTTCTCGATGAGCCGACTGTATATCCTACGCTCACGCTCCGGGGCGTAAAGTTCCTTATTCTCCCTCGTCTTGGTCTTGCCTATCTTTATTACGAGGGCGGCCCTCCTGTTAAGGAGCTTGAGTATGTCGAGGTCTATGGAGTCTATCCTCTCCCTCATGGCCTCTATCTGGTTTCTCTCTCTTGTCTTTTTCATATTCATAAACCGGAACAACCTGAGCAGCCGCCGGGCGGTCTTCCGGAAACCGGCACGCTCAAACCCTCAAAGGACCCCTCAGGGTAACTTTTACAGAGTAAATTATCCGGCCGGAAAAATCAATAAATATTTAATTTTCCAGAGGTTATGGGCAGAAGTGTTATTTCTTCTTCTCGGAGAAGACCCCCATGGAGCGGAATTTCCTGTAACGTTCCTCGAGGAGGTCTTTTACGGAAAGGGTCTTAAGGCCCTTGACGGCGGTCTTGAGGGCGGACTTGAGGTTTTTGTAGGTCAGCTCCGGGTCCCTGTGGGCCCCGCCCACGGGCTCCTTGACCACCTTGTCTATGATGCCGAGCTTGAGGAGCGATACAGGGTCCATCTTCAAGGCCCCGGATGCCAGGTCCGCCTTTGAGCCGTCCTTCCACAGTATGGCGGCGCAGCCCTCCGGGGAGATTACCGAATAGGTGGAGTATTCGAGCATGAGGACGCGATCCGCTACCCCGATTGCGAGCGCCCCGCCGCTCCCGCCCTCGCCTATGACCGTGGAAATGATGGGGACACGGAGCGTGGACATCCTCATGAGGTTCCCCGCTATGGCCTCGCTCTGACCCCTCTCCTCGGCGCCTATCCCCGGGTACGCCCCCGTGGTGTCTATGAAGGTGAAGAGGGGTTTGCCGAACCGCTCGGCGAGCTCCATCAGACGCAGCGCCTTTCTGAAGCCCTCGGGGTGGGGCATTCCGAAGTTACGAAGGACCTTCTCCTTGGTGTTCCTGCCCTTCTGGTGACCGACCACCACGCAGGGCTCCCCGTCGAACTTCGCGACCCCCCCCACTACCGCCAGGTCGTCCTTGAAGCGCCTGTCCCCGTGGAGCTCGATGAAGTCCTCGAAGATGTTCTGGATGTAATCGAGGGTATAGGGGCGCCCAGGGTGTCTCGCCACCTGGGTAATCTGCCAGGGCGTCAGCTTCGAGTATATGTCCTTGAGTCTCTCCTGGACGTTCTTTTCGAGCTTCGCGGCCTCTCCATCGGGCGCCGCGCCCTCTTCAGGGGCATAGTCCTTGAGCTCCTCGAGCCTCTTTTCGTCCTCTTCCACTGATTTTTCGAAATCGAGCCAGTGTTTTAATATCATCTCTGGATTTGCCCGCAAGACTTCCTGCAGGACCTTATAGGGTTTTTAGAATCCCTTGCCGAAACAAGAAAACGCGCCGGTGAAAGGGACCCCTTCACGTAAGTTTTATCTCCACCACGCCCCTGGAGCCCCTTATCCTCTCGAAGGTCCTCTCCAGGGGGTCTATGTTCAACTCCTCGGGCAGGCTTAAAACCACCTCCCGGTTGTCCGGATAGACGAGGTGGAGGAAGACCGGGGACCTGCCCGGGCTCTCCTTGATAACGTCCTTAAGCTCCAGAAGCCCCTGCGAATCCAACCCTACGGTGGTAAGCAGTATATGCGTGTTCTTCGCCTTTATCCTTCTTCCGGCCCCGGGCGCCTCTTCAAGGGGGAAGATGTCCGAGGCGACGACCTTCACCTCCTCGGCCTCCTTGTCGAGCCTGCCTGTAACGAGGAGCGGGGTCTCCGAGGCTATCAGTTCAATGGACTTTTTGTAGAGCTCCGAGAAGACGATTACCTCGCAGCCCGAGGAGCGGTCCTCGATGCGCATGAAGGCCATCCTCTCTCCCCTCTTGGTGGTTATCTCCCTGGTCTCCGTCGGCATCCCCCCGATAGTAACCTCTTCTCCGTTGGTCCTCTCTACGAGGGCCTCTATGGGGCAGGTGGCGTAGATTTCGAGCTCCTGGATATGGCCGTCAAGGGGGTGCGCGGAAAAATAGAAACCGAGGGTCTCCTTCTCGTAGCGAAGGGTCTCCTTGTCCGTCCACGGCGTTACCCCGGCGGGCTTAAGCGTTAAGGCCGCCTGGCGTGCGTCGTCGGGTCCGAGGACGTCGAAGATGGAACCCTGTCCGAGGTCGCGGTCGCGCGCTACCCCCTGGGCCGTCTCCATCGTCGTGTCAAGCGACGCCATGTGCTCGGCCCTCGATATCCCCGTAAAGTCGAAGGCCCCGCACTTTATGAGGCTCTCGACCACTTTCTTGTTGACCTTGCGCGTGCCCACCCTGCTCAGGAAGTCGAGGAGGGTTGAGAACCTCTCCTCGGCCCTCACGGATATTATGTCGTCAATGGCGATGCCTCCCACGTTCTTTACCGCCTCGAGGCCGAACCTTATGCGTCCCTCAGAGACGGTAAACTCCCTGAAGCTCTCGTTCAGGTCGGGAGGCAGCACCGTTATGCCCATGTCCCTGCACTCGTTTATGTACTTTACGACCTGGTCGGTGTCGCCCATGTCGGAGCTCAAGAGCGCGGACATGAACTCCACGGGGTGGTGGGCCTTCAGGTAAGCCGTATGGAAGGCTATGAGGCCGTAGGCGGCGCTGTGGGACTTGTTGAAGCCGTAGCCGGCGAACTTGGCCATGAGGTCGAATATCCTCTCCGCCTTTTTCGCCGGGACCTTGTTCTTCTTCGCCCCCTCGAGGAACTTAGTCCTCTGGATGACCATCTCCTCCGGGAGTTTCTTGCCCATGGCCTTCCTCAGGATGTCGGCGTCCCCGGGGGTGAAGCCGGCGAGGACCTTCGATATCTCCATTACCTGTTCCTGGTAGACTATGACCCCGTACGTGTTGTCGAGTATATCCCTTAGCTGGGGCAAATCGTACCTGGCGTCCACCTCCTTGTTCTTCCTCTTGATGAAGTCGTCGACCATGCCGCTCTGGAGGGGGCCCGGCCTGTAGAGCGCCACGGCGGCGATCATGTCCTCGAAGGTGGAGGGTTTCAACTTCTTCAGGAGCTCCTTCATCCCCGAGCTCTCGAGCTGGAATATGCCGTTGGTGGTGCCGGAGGCCACGAGCTCGAAGGTCTTGCGGTCGTCCTGCGGGAGAGCGTCCATGTCCAGGTCCACGCCCTTGTTCTCCTTTACGAGGGAGAGCGTCCTGTCTACGACGGTAAGGGTCTTCAAGCCCAGGAAGTCGAACTTCACGAGCCCTATCTTCTCCACGTCCTTCATGGAGTACTGGGTGGTAACTATGTTGTCCTTCTGTCCCATGTAAAGGGGGAGGTACTCCACGAGGGGTTTGTTCGATATGACGACACCCGCGGCGTGGGTGGAGGCGTGGCGCGGAAGCCCCTCGAGGGCTCTGGCCGCCTCTATCAGCTCGGCCACCTTCGAGTCCTCCTCGGCCATCTTCCTGAGTCTCGACTCCTGGGCGAGGGCCTGCTCTATGGTGATGTTCAACTGGGCGGGCACGAGCTTGGCGATCCTGTCCACGTCGCCGTAAGGCATGTCGAGGGCCCTGCCCACGTCCCTAATGCAGGCCCTGGCCTTCATCTGCCCGAAGGTTATTATCTGGGTGACGTTATCGGGGCCGTACTTCTCGGTGACGTACCTTATGACCTCGTCGCGTTTTTCGAAGCAGAAGTCTATGTCTATGTCCGGCAGGCTTATCCTGTCGGGGTTAAGGAACCTCTCGAAGAGGAGGGAATACCTTATGGGGTCGAGGTTGGTTATGCCGAGGCTGTAGGCTACGAGGCTGCCGGCGGCGGAGCCCCTTCCGGGCCCCACGGGGATGTGTCTGCCCCTGGCGTAGTCTATGAAGTCCGCGACTATGAGGAAGTACCCGGAAAAGCCCATCCCCTTTATGACGTTAAGCTCCTTTTCGAGCCTTTCGTGGTATTGCCACCTGATGCCCTCGACGTCGGCTCCACCGTGGGCCATGGCGGCAAGCCTCGCGTCAAGCCCCGCCCGGGACCTCTTCTCCATGAGGCTCTCAAGGGTCTCTCCGCTGGGCACGGGGAAATCCGGCAGGTGGGCCTTGCCGAGCTCCATCTCGAAGTTGCACCTCTCGGCTATCTCTATGGTGTTCGAGACCGCCTCGGGAAAGTCCCTGAAGGCGGCCATCATCTCCTCCGGGCTCTTAAGATAGAACTCGTCCGAGGGGAACCTCATCCGAGCCGGGGAGTTCACCGTGGTGCCCGTCTGTATGCACAGCAGTATGTCGTGGTTCTTCGAGTCCGACCTTTCGAGGTAGTGGCAGTCGTTCGTGGCCACAAGGGGTATCTCGAGCCTCTTGCCCATCTCTATGAGCGCCCTGTTCACCTTCCTCTGCTCCTCGAGGCCGTTGTCCTGTATCTCGAAGAAAAACCTCCGGTCCGGGAATATCTCCGCGTACTCGAGGGCCGCCTTCTCAGCGGCCTCGGCGCGCCCCATTCCTATATGATGCGATACCTCGCCCTGGAGGCAGGCGCTCAGGGCTATGAGCCCCTCGCTGTGCTCCCTTAAAAGCTCCTTGTCTATCCTCGGCCTGTAATAAAAGCCCTCGAGATACGCCTTCGAGAGGAGCGTGCACAGGTTCTTGTAGCCCTTCGCGTTCTTTACGAGGAGGACGAGGTGGTAGGCGGCCTCCGAAGCCCCTCCCCTCGAAGGCGGGGTCCTGTCGGTCCTGCTCCCGGGGGCCACGTAGGTCTCGCAGCCGATGATGGGCTTCACCCCGCCCGCCATCGCCTTCTCGTAGAATTCCACGGCCCCGAAGAGGTTCCCGTGGTCGGTTACGGCCACGGCGGGCATCTTGAACTCCCGGGCCTTCTCTATGAGGGCCTCGGGCCTTATTGCGCCGTCGAGAAGACTGTACTGGGTATGGAGGTGGAGATGGACGAAGTTTGAATGATGCATAGGCCCTGAATCTACCACATCTAAGGGGTTTTTGGTAGGGTGATTTTGAGGGGAACTTTTTGAAAAAAGTTCCCCTCAAACTCCCCTCAAAAACTTTTTGCTATTTATCCCATGGAGGGAGACCCCCTCTTGTGCAAATTTCATCTCCGGGGGGTCTCCCTCCATGGGATAGCCATAAGTCTTTGGAAAGGGGGTCTGGGGGGAAACCTTTCTTCAGAAAGGTTTCCCCCCAGAAATCAACCTACCCTTCTGACGTAGATCTCTCTTATTATCTGGGGGTCGAGGGCGAGGGTGGTCTCCCCCATCTGTATGACGAAGGCGGGTCTTTTCTGGTGTACTCTTATGGTGCTTCCCGGGACGATGCCGAGGGCGGAGAGCTTGTCGAGTCTCGTGTGGATGTTCGAGACTATGAAGATGATCCTCCCGGTCTCGCCTACGCCGAGCTTGTCGAGGGACTCTACCAGGGGTTTCATCTCCGCGCTCGTCTTCTTGCAGCACTCCCCCTTGGGTATGGGCAGCCCGTGGGGGCAGGTGGGGGGGTGTCCGAGGAGCGTGCAGATGCTCTCGGCCACCTCCGCCGAGAGGGTATGCTCGAAGCTGCAGGCCTCCTTTTCTATCTTGTCCTCGTCCATGGCGAGGACCTCTGAGAGAAGCCTCTCTGCGAGCCTGTGCCTTCTTATGGCGTTTTGCGCGAGCTCCTCGCCCCTTGGCGTCAGGAAGACGGAGTCGCCGTCGAGGGTGATGAGTCCGTCGCCTTCCATCTCCTCCAGGGTGGTGCGGTCAGCCTCGGCCTTTTCCACCTCTTCTATGTGCATCAACTGCTTTACCGAGCGGTTGCCAACCTCCCGCTCGGACCATATGAACTCGAGCACCTCGTCCACGACCCTGTCTTCAGCCATATCTCCTCCTTATTATATGCCCGGCAATAAAAGGCCGCGCCTCGAATCTATCTGCCCGCCTGCAAACAAGGCGCAGGGGTGTTTCTTGCCGGCGGTCATAAAGACACCGACAGAATCCTGAGTATGAAGTTGAGCGCCCCGCCTATGAAGAAGGCGAAGGGGAAGATAAACAGGGTCATCCACACGGCCGTCCACATCCCCCTCTCCTTTACTATCATGAAGAGGTTCGCTATGCACGGGATGAAGAGCGTTATGGTAACGAGGCTTACGACCACCTGAATGCTGGTAAGGAGCCCGTCTCTCTGAAGGGCGAGAAGACCGGCCGCCCCGTAGTCTCTCCTCAGGAACCCGACTATGAAGGCCTGGGTGGACTCTATGGGGAGATTTAAAAAGTTTACCACGAAGGGGCTCGCCGCGTGCTCCACCGCCTTCAGGCCGTCCGTCCTGTCGAGGACGAAGAGGAGGAGGGTCCCGAGGACGAAGAGCGGCAGCGCCTCCTTCAAGTACCACTCCACCCTTACGAGCGTTTTAAGGACTATGTTCCCTATCTGGGGGAGCCTTATGGGAGGTATCTCTATTATGAAGTCGGAGGCCTCTCCGGGCACGAGCTTCGAGGCGATGAACCCCACCACGAACATGACGAAGAGGACTACCCCCGCCCATATAATCGTGGCCGCCAGGGAGACGGAGCCGAGCATGCCGAGTATTACCCCGAGCTGGGCCGAGCAGGGAACCCCGAGGGCGAGGAGCAACGTGACTATTATCCGCTCCTTCCTTGTCTCGAGTATCCTGGTCGTCATCGTGGCCATGGTGTCGCACCCGAGGCCGAGGACCATGGGCAACACCGCCTTTCCGTTAAGGCCGAGGAGCTTGAAGACCCTGTCCACCATGAGGGCGAGCCTCGGGAGGTAACCCGAGTCCTCGAGTATGGAGAAAAAGATGAAGAAGAAGCCCACTATGGGCAGGACTATGGCTATGGCGTAGGTGAAGGCCATTGTTATTATCCCGTAGGGGCCCACGAGGAGGTCGTATATAAGCCCCGAGGGAAAGAGATAGCCCACCATTCTCGCGGCCCAGGGGTTCAAGTAATGGCCGAATATGGTCTCCTCGAAAAAGTCCACGCTCACCCCGGCGCCCAGGACCCCGACGAACTCGTACATGCTGAAGAGTACGACGAGGAGCACGGGCACGCCCCACAGGGGGTGCATGGCCCAGGCCCCAAGGTAGCCGGCAATGCGGCCGCCGACCGGCTCTTCCTGAATTACGGCCTGCCTTACTATCCTGTCCACGGCCTTTAGCCTCGAACGGTTTATGCTGTAACCGAGGGGCTCGGGGTACCGTGCCTGGAGCCCCGCCCTAATCTCCTCTATCCTGGCGATTTCCCCGGGGCCGAGCCTTTCGGAGAGCCACCCCTTTATGGTCTCGTCTCCCGAGAGGAGCATGATGGCTATGGACCTTGCCGAGACCCTGCAACCGGGCAGGAGTGTCGAGATATCGGAAATCCCCAGCTCTATTGCGTCGGGGTACCTTATACCGGCGTCGACCGTCCTGTGGAGGTTGAAGACGTCGTGGAGCTTGTCGATGTTCCACCTCTGGGTGGCTATGGTGGGCACGGCTGAGAGGCCCGTGGCGCTCTTGAGCTTCTCCGTATCTATGGTTATGCCCCTCTCGCCGGCCTCGTCGTACATGTTCAACGCGAGCGTCAAGGGCAGGCCCATCTCCATCAGCTGAACCGTGACAAGGAGTCCCCTCCTCAGGTTCTTCGCATCGAGGATCTGGAGGACAGAGCCCACGTCCTCGTTCATGAGGATGTCCCTTGTAACCCTCTCGTCCTCGCTCCTGGGCACGAGGCTGTTCACCCCTGGGCTGTCCACCACGGTGGTCTTCCTCCCGTCGAGGCGGGCGGTGCCGCGGGCCACCTCCACCGTGGTGCCCGGGTAGTTGGAGACGGTGGCGTACCTGCCCGTTAAGGCACCGAAGATGACGGACTTGCCCACGTTCGGGTTTCCCACGAGCACCAGGGACCTGCCGCCCTCTACCGGTATTCTTTTTTTGCGTCCGTGTTCGTGCATAATAGAATGATAATAATATCCATTTTCATTTGCAAGGAAAAAAAATACTTTTTACATGCACTCGGAGCAGTAACCGTAGAGCTCGAGCTTGTGGTTTATGACGGTGAAGCCGTGTTTCTTGGCCGTCTCGCTCTGGAGCTGCTCTATCCTCTGGTTCTGAAACTCCGTTATCCTGGAGCACTTTATGCAGATGAGGTGGTCGTGGTGGCCGTCCTCGGGCAGGTTCTCGTACCTGGTCTGCCCATCACCGAACTGCCTCGATATGGCGAGCCCGCCTTCCGTCAGGAGCTTCATGGTCCTGTAGACCGTGGCGTACCCTATGTTGGGCGTCTTGCGCTTTACCTTTTTGAGGAGTTCGTCGAGGCTTATGTGGGTGTTTGACTTGAAAAAGGTCTCGGCTATGAAGTCTCTCTGCGAGGTCGACTTAAGCCCCTTTGAGTCTATGTAGGACTTGAGCGTCTCCATCTTTTTAGAAACTTTCATATCGAGAACATTCCTTAGCAGGATGGAACCATCCCATGAATGAAAAGCCCCTTGCAAGAGAGAACCCGGACAGGAGACAGTGCCCCGCGAGTTAACCCCCGGGGACGGCACATCAGGTATAGCCCAGGGGGAGTCTCCCCCGACAGACGGCCCCCGACAGTCAGCCCCCGAGTGACAGCCCCCGACAGTCAGCCCCCAACAGACGGCCCCTGGGGCTTAAAAAAAAATGGAGCGGGAGACGGGTCTCGAACCCGCGACCTCAACCTTGGCAAGGTTGCGCTCTACCAACTGAGCTACTCCCGCGTGTTTTTCTATTTTTCAGGATAGGATCGCATCGAAAATTCTACCATAACCGTTGTAGCAGTCAAGGGATTATTGATTAGGGACGTTACTAGGGACGTTACATTGATAAGCGTGACCGGGTGCACGACACATATGCGGTGGAGGAGGCGTTGACAAAGACAACTCCCACGATGGCTCCACCGTCCACCCGGTGCCCGAGAAGAAGAGTTACCTCCGGCGGCCGCCAGGGGCACGTATATCAGGACGCTTTTGAAGTGCGGGAAAAACCTCTCGAGGGGCCCTCGCTTCTCAGGCGGGCTCAGGCGGTCGGGCCCGTAAACCGGGAGCCTGGCCTCTGCCACGGCCTGCAGGAAAATCCCTCTTCGCTGACGGTCGTGTGGCTGCGGGAAAGCTCCCCGGGGAAAAAGGCGCCAAGAGCCTCAGCTTCCCCGGTCCCTACAGGACCATAACGTCAAGGGTAAGGGGCCACGGGTATGAGCCGGGCCCGGTGTGCCCGGCGAGGAAGAACCGGTAGCTAAGCTCCTTGGTCACGTCGGTTGTCTCATCCGTTTTCGCGCCCTGATGGATAAGGCCGACAGGGCCCGTTATCACTGTAGTCCTCTCCCCGTCTATTACCCAAATCTCCCCGAAGGCCGTGGAGTCGTTGTTGAACGAGAGGGTATAGCCGCGGCCCGAGTTCGTCGTTATGCGTATAACCGTCCCCCCTGCAACATCGACGTACCCCTTCCTCGCGTCGGCCTCGGTTACGTTTACCTCCAGGGCCTGGCGGATAAGCTCCTTCGAGACAAAGCTCCTGACCTCGGTAGTGACTGACATGGAGGCGGAGGCGTTGCCGGAGACCGCCTTGTCCTTCGTGAAAAGGAGGAGCGAAAGGAGGAATATCATCATAATGTACAGAGCGTATCTCATGGTCCCTTCCTCCTGATACATATACATAGAAAGAACCGTGCCACGAGGCATCTTCGCAAAGCCCATGATTTTAAATGTAAAAATCAAAACGCCTTTAACCTGTATTCTAATTATATGCGCGTTTTCGGCATATGTGAAGGGGGGAGGTTCGATATGATCAAAAAAGGGTGGGTTTTTTCTTTAAAAAACGTCGAGTTCCCGTAGGGAGTTAAAAAAGTTCATCAAGTGTGCGCTTTCCACGGGGTGTGCGTTTATGGAGGTATAAGGGGCCTTTCCCAGGGGGGGGGTTTTAAAAAAAGATGGGGTTCTCTGCAGTGCGGAAAAAAAGCCGAGGGGCCTCTGGGGGGCCGGGTTACGGTAAAAAGACCCGCTACCAGGTAATGGTCACCGTAAGGGTGTCGAGATAACCTCCCGCCGGGGCGTCCTGAAGGGGTGGGACCCTGCCGTATATGGTAAGGGCCTTTGGCGCATTCCTCGGCACCCTTCTCGAGACCGTAGAGGTCCCCCCGGTGCCGTCGCCCCATATATTCACCCTCGTGGACTCGGTGTAAAGGTTGTAGTCAAGGAGGTCGGGAAGCGCGGCGTGCTTCATCCGCCTCGGGGAGAACCCCCCGGAGTTGGGGCTCTGGCTTATGGATACCGTTACATCGGGTGTGGGCGTCTCGTCGCAGTCGAGGGTTACCGTGCCCGTGGAGTCCAGAGGGCTCGCAAGAAAGACGTCGTAGCCGAGGAAGTTTATCGGGGTCGAAGAGACGCTGCAGGCGCCCCTGGCCGGTCCCGGCAGCAATAATATGAGTAGTGACGCGAGAGTTATCGCTCTTAGGACCCTCATTGCCCCGTGACCTCCTCTGCACCCAACTCGCAGACCATGTCCCCCAGGTCCACCCATGCCTCATCGCCTCCCGGGGCGGTTATAACGAAGACGCACGCCCTCTCCTTTAAAAAGACCTTTGCCGGGTGAGTGCCCTCTGGGACGTTCTCCACGTAAAATTCTCCGTGCCTGCCCACAAGCCCCTCCACCGCCCTCTCCTTAAGTATAACGAGCATCCTCGAAAATTCAACAGGAACCTTTTCGCCCTCTAAAACGACGTAGACATGGCCCGAGAGGCCCTGGACCCTCGTCACGTCGAACTCCACGAGGGAACCGCTCCTCAGGGGCGGGTTCACGTACATGGTAGACGAAGGGATGGAGTAGTTTATGGGGATGTCCTGCTTTTCTATGTCGACCCTGTTGTCTCGCCATGAGCGCAATACCGGGATTATCAACTCGCCCCTGGAGTCGGTCCTGCCCGCCTCTTCTCCGAAGTAATATACCCTTACGTCCTCCACTTCGCCAGCCTTCACCTTGGCGAAGCTGTCCGTTACGGGCCTGCTTAAAAAGACGGAGCCGTCTATGTAGCCGACTCCTCCCGAGGCTGAGAGGAAGTAGTCCTTATCCGGGCCCGTCTCCCTGTAGCCGGCGCCGAATGTGCCGTAGTCCGTCTGATAGTCGGCGTCGGCAAGGAGGTCAGTCCCGTCTCCCAGGTCCTCGGCCTGGGCCCTGAAGCCAAGGCCCGTGCCTACGGGCAGGCTCCTTTGCACCGAGGCCCTCTTTACCTCCCCGTCGTCGCCCCCGGTATAGCCGAGGCTCCCGGAGACGTCGCCTCCGAAATAAACGTGGAGGCCGAGGAAGACCTCGTCCGTGTCTTCCCCGTTATCCACCTCCGTTCTCGATGCGGTGGCGAAGAGGTTCGCTCTGGTCGTAATGTTCCTCGTATAGAGGAGGGCATAACGGTCCGTGTCCCCTCCCCCCCCTCCCCCCCCGCTCCCCTCGCCTGTATAATAGTCCGTCGTCGAGTAATCCACGGAAAAGGAGCCGACTCTCGGGAGGTTTACTCCGGCCGAGCCGGTGAACTGCAAACGCGGCTTATCCTCGAGGGCGTCTATGGCGAGGTTTGAGTAGTGCCTCGAAAGATACCTTAGCGAGAGAGCCACGTTTACCCGGTGGCCCCTGAAAAAGTATCCGAGAAACCCCCCGACGCCCCCCCTGTTCCTTGAGCCGCTCACCGAGAGCGCCGCGTCCACCACCCCGATGTTCATGACCCTTAATGAGGCCGTCGGCCCGGCGCTTACAAGCTCGGGGGACGCCTCGAGGGAGTACCCGCCCTTGAGGGCGCGTGTCAGGCCCACGTTATGGAAGGCCTGGACCACGGGGTCGCCGTAGGAAAAGCTCTCCTCCCCGAGGTCCTCTCTCAGGAAACCGAGGCTTAAGGAGTATTCGTGGAGCCCGCGCTTCAAGAGCCTGTCTGTATAGAAGAAGCTTTCGGACACCACCTCTTCGGCGCCGTAGGCGTCGCGTATGACTATCTCTGAGGACCCGAGCCCTATGCTCGCCGGGACGTTTGAGAGCTCGAACTCGCCGGGAAGGAGCTTTTCCCTCCTCACGAGCACCCCGTTAACATATACCTCCACCTCGGAGGGGGTCTTGAGGGCGCCGCTCAAGGAGAGGGCCGGGTACTGGAGGAAATAGGGGTTGATGGAGAAGTCCTTAGAAAAATTTATCCCGCCGAGGATCGTGCCCGTGCCGAGGACCCCCGAGGCGGAGTTGAAGTCCCCGAGGCTGACCCTCCTGAGCCCCGGTCTGTCGTCCATGGAAAGGGTCGTGAGTAACCTTACGAACCTGTCGCGCTCAGAGTTGATTTCGTAGCCGAAGGTCGACGTGCCGAGCCAGTCCCCCACCCTCGCCCCGAGCTCGGTGGAAAGGTCTGCGGCCGAGTCGTCGGGGTGGTAGTTGAGGGAGTAGTTGAAAAAAGCGGAGTTCTCCCGCGTATAGACTATTTCGTAGGGCCTTTTATGCGCCACGTCTATCTTCTGCTCCTCGAAAAGCCCGGCCGAGGCCTCTATCTCGAGGGACACTTCCTCTTCGTTAAGGTTGAACTCGAGGCCGGGGACGGAAGAGAGGGAGACGTACCTCTTCTCCTCGAAGGTCGCCGTAGAGCCCACCCCGTCCCTGAGGCGAGCCCTGGTTAATACCTCCCTCTCCACCCATACGTCGCCCTCGGGGGTCAGGACGACGAAGCTGTCGCCAAGGTCCACGGCGTTGACTATTATCCTCAGGACGATAATCTCCTGAGAGGAGACCACGGCGGGTGAAAAGGCGAGGACTGCAAAGAGAAAGAGGAAAATTAACTTAAGGGGCGCACATGCCTGCTTCGACATCCAGTGTCCTGGTTAACGAGAGTCTATCGGTTTTTATGTCTATCCTGAGGCTCCTTATCCCGACGCATTCATTCTCCTGCAAGGCGACGGCAAAGGCCTTTTTTCGGCCGCCGTGCAGATACCTGCCGGCAAGCTCCCTTTCGAAAACGGCCTCCCCTCCGGCCCCCACGCCCTCCACAAATACGCCCCTGATAATGAAGTGATGGTTGCCCATGTTCGAGAGCGTGAACCTGAGCTCGCCCGCTTCAAGGGAGGCCCCCTCTATCTCGGCGGCGGTCTCGACCTTCGCGGGCATGATAAAAACAGGGACCCCCACGCGCAGGAGCGTTTTCAACTCCGTGGTCTCAGGGGGCACGGCGCCGGGTTCATATATCTCCTCCAGGTAGATCCTGTAGGTCCTCTCCCTCTCTCCCGCGGGGACCCGTGAGCCCACCCTTATGATGCGCTCCTGGCCCTTTTCCGCCTTCAATATCTTCGGGAAGGATATTATCTCTTCCGTCGGGGCATAGACGTCCTCCCCGTCGCCGCCCTGGTCCCAGGAGAACACGGTGAGCTGCAACGTGAGGGTCTCATCGGAGAGGTTCTTTATGGATATCGTGTCAGTGGTCTTTCCCGGCAGGAAGAATATCCTTACGGGGTTTACGGAGAAGTCGGCCGCAATGACGGCGGATGGCGTGAGTATGAAGGTCAGCAAAAGGAGAAGGAGCGCGGGCAGACTCTGCATGAGTGAATAATAGTAGCATTCGCCGTGTAATTCAATAAAAAAAGGGGGCCCTCGCCCCCTTTTTTTATTGCGACCTTTAATTAACTAATAAACGGCCCGGCGTCAATACTCTACCGTTATTGTGACCGTACCCGAGTAGGAACCGGCGGGCACGTCCTGGGCCGGTGTTATCCTCCCGTAGATGCCCCTCGTGTCGTCGGCGTTGCTCGCCGAGGTGCCCGTCACCCCGGGACTTGTCGTCGACCAGGCGGTGGTCCTTCCCGAATTCGTGTAAAGCTCGTAAGATATCGTGTTTGTTCCGTCGGTCATGGACCTGGCCCCCGTTATGTAGAGGTCGTAACCGGTGTCCTTCGTGCACTTGAAGGTAAAGTCCCCGTCCGCGTCAGTGGGGGTTGTCTCCTCCGTTGGGTCGTAGACGCCGAAGTTGATGTCCGTAACGCTCTTTACCCTGCACTGGTCGCTGACCGTGGCCGAGACGGTGAGAGTGTCGGTAGCCGTGGCCGCGTACACGGAACCGGACGTGATCGCAAGAGCTACTGCTACAACGGCGGCGAGAACTACTATTCTGGATAACCTGCTCATCTCCACCTCCCTGAAAGTTTTTCTGAGATTATATAACTGCACAAAGCGTGCCATAAAGAAACGTCTGGCTAACACCATGTTTTCAGTGCAAATTTCAACGCTCCGATGGATGCTCAAGGGATACTGGGCTTTCTACTTTTTTCATTAATACGCAAAATTTTCGGACATTTTTTTGTCCGAGCCGCATCGGGCAAATCCGCCCCCCGCCCCCCGCCCCCCAGGTCACAGACAGGAGATTGAAATAGATATTATACTCGGGAGGACTTTAAAAAAACCGAAAAATTTTTATACTGGCAAAAGACTGAAACAACTAAGCCCCGGATAGTGTTGCATTTAATTGACGAAAGGGCCTTGCATCTGTTATATTAGTGATGGTATGGAATTCTCCGGGGCATACGAGAAGATAAAGGGTCTCACCGAAAACCTCGAGAAGGTCATACGCGGCAAATCCGAGGCTATCGAGCTCGCGGTGACGTCCCTCTTCGCCCGTGGCCACCTCCTGATAGAGGACGTGCCGGGAGTGGGGAAGACCACCCTCGCCCACGGACTCGCCCGGAGCATAAACTGCACCTTCCAGAGGATCCAGTTCACGAGCGACCTCCTCCCCTCGGACTGCATAGGCGTTACGGTATACAACCAGAACGAACACAAGTTCGGCTTCCGCAAGGGCCCCATATTCGCCAACATAGTGCTCGCCGACGAGATAAACAGGGCGACCCCCAAGACCCAGAGCGCGCTCCTCGAGGCCATGAACGACCGCCAGGTCTCGGTGGACAGGATTTCATATCCCCTTCCTGAGCCCTTCATGCTCCTTGCCACCCAGAACCCCATCGAGTTCTCCGGCACCTTTCCCCTGCCCGAATCCCAGCTCGACAGGTTCACCATGTGCATACGCCTGGGATACCCCGAGGAGGCCGAGGAGAAAAAGATAATACAGTCCATATCCACCGTGCAGATCATAAGGGACCTTAAACCCGCTCTCTCCGCCGAAGAGGTCCTCAAAATCCAGGACCTCGCCGAAAAGGTAAGAGTCGACGAAGACCTCGTCGGCTACATACTCGCCATAGGAAAGGCCACCAGAGGCCACAGGGACATAAGACTCGGCGTGAGCCCCCGCGGCACCATGGCCCTTTACCGCGCCGCCCAGGCCCATGCCCTCGTATCGGGTCGCGAGTACACAACGCCCGACGACATCAAGAAACTCGCGCCAAGCGTCTTCGCCCACAGGATAATCCCGCTGGCACAGGGATCCGAAGAAGACCTGAACGACTCCACCATGCTCGTGGAGGAAATACTCTCTACCCTGAACGTGCCGGTATGACCGGGCCGACGATTGAAGACGGATTTTATTGAGGAAACCTTTTTATAAAAAGGTTTCCTCAAACTCCTTCCAAAAATTTTTGGCTGTCCTTTGGAGGTAGACCCCCGGGAGATGAAATTCGCGTAGAAGGGGGTCTACCTCCAAAGGGTAATCAGCTAAAAGTCTTTGAAGGGGGTTTGGGGGGAACTTTCTACAGAAAGTTCCCCACAATATAAACCATCTTCAAGCGTAGGTTATGAGCATAAGGCCCGCCATATCGGTACCACTACCCTGGCTCACGGTCCTCGTCGGGAGGATTTTTGAGAAGCGCGGGGGTTTAACGCAGTCGGGCAGGCGCGGGTCTCTCCTTCCCAGGTCTTTAAGGGTCACGCGCGAGGGTTGGTGGTTTCTCGCCGTTCTTTTCTTCATCGGGCTTGCCGCCATAAACACCGGGAACAACCTCCTCTACCTTGTGGTAGCCACCCTGCTTTCCCTCATAATCATCTCCGGGATCATGTCCGAGGTCACCTTAAAGGGCGTAAAGGTCCGAAGACGCGTGCCCAGGCACGTCTACAAGGGCGAGCCCTCGGCGGTGAAGTACTTCATCGAGAACAAAAAAACACGGCTCGCCTCCATATCCTTCAGACTTGAGGAGGTCCGCGCCGAGGGTGTCTGCTCCGAGCCGGCTTACATCGTAAGACTCGCCCCCCGTCACAGAGAGCAGATAAACGCGAGATACGTCTTCAAAAGGCGAGGCAGGTTTACGCTCACCGCCATAAAGGTCTCAACGAGGTTCCCCTTCGGGCTCTTTTGCAAGGGCAAGGAGGAGTCTGTGGAGGCCGAGGTTACCGTCTATCCGAGGCCGAAGAGCGTGCGCGTGCCCGCCGCCCCGCCGCCCGTACGGTCAACCGGGCAGAGGTCGTCGAGGAGAAAGGGCGACGGCACACAGCTCCATAACCTCCGGGACTATACCTTTCAGGACGACTCCCGCTTCATATACTGGAGGTCGGCCGCCTCCGGCGGCGGTCTCAAGGTCAAGGAGTTCGATGCGGAGAGCGAAAGAAGGGTCCTCATAAACTTTGAAAATTATTCCTCCCCCGGCGCAGAGGATCTCTTCGAGGACATGGTGGACGAGGTCTCGGGGGTCGTAAGCCACTTCATAGAGAGGGGCTATCACGTTGGGTTAAAGACCCTTTCAGAGAATATAGCCCCCGGGCCGGGCAAAAACCAGTTCTACAGGCTCCAAAACGTCCTCGCCCTCATAAGCCCCGCCGGGGAGGGGGGGGGCCGGAAGGGGCGGGTGCCCGTGCGCGGCGCCATGACCGGCGCTCCGCGCTACAGGATAATATACCTACGAAGTTTTCCTACTACATGCTCATAGTCACGTATTTCATGGCCGCCCTCGGTTTTTACTCGGGCACGCTCGTGGAGGCGATAGAGCCGGCCTTTTTCTCGCTCCTCGGCGTGGTGCTCGTCATAAGCCTTGTCCTCAACTTATACAGGAAGCGCTCCATACCCGGCAGGCTCTGGAACCTGATGGCAGTGGCGGTGCTCGTCTTTTTCATCGCCAACCACATGCTCGCCTCCCAGAGCCTCATCGTCTCGGCCTCGAGGTTCCTGACCATACTCCTTGCCATGAAGCTCTTCGACCTTAACACCCACAGGGACCACTTCATCATCTACGCCATAGTATTTTTCCAGATGCTCGCGGCCGCGGCCTCCACCGTGAGCCTCGTTTTCTTCCCGCTGCTCGTGCTCTTCATCATAGGCTCCATCTTCGCGATGATAATCTTGAACCTCAAGAAGGATTTTCTCCAGGTCAACCCCGAGGAAGACCCGCCTTCGGGGGTCTTCGACCTCCCCTTCCTCGCTTCCGTGGTAACGGTCTCCGTCGTCTCCCTTACGATAACCTTCGCCCTCTTCTTCCTTATCCCGAGGATGGGCGTGGGGTTCTTCGAGGGCAAGACCCTCGACACCGTAAAGGTGAGCGGTTTTTCAGACACCGTGGAGATAGGCTCCATAGGCAGCGTAAAGAGGGACTCGACGATCGTAATGAGGGTCGAGGTGAAGAGTACCGCCACGACGGGCGGGGGGCCGCTCTATCTTAGGGGGATGGCCCTCGAGGAGTACGACGGCATGAGGTGGAAGAGGACGACGAGGAGGAATTTTTTGCTGAGGAAGACTCCTTCCGGCGTCTTCAACGTGGGCAGGCCCTCAGGGTCCGTATTGGAGCAGAAGATACTTTTGGAGCCTCTCTCCACCGACGTCCTCTTCGGTGCCACGCACCCGGTGAGGATATCGGTGACATTCCCCAACCTATGGACCGACGGCTCGGGCTCCGTGCACCTGCCCTCGCCTCCGCTCTCCAGGATCGAGTACAGGGTGTGGTCCTCTGATGCGGCCCTCCCCCCGGGCCCCGAGGGCGTAACGCCCGTGCATACGGACCTGTCATACATCGAAAACGGACCCGCCGGGGCCAGGTTGAAAAAGCTTTCACTGGATGTAACCGACGGCATGGCCTCGGCCGTCGATAAGGCCGAGGCCGTGAAGAGGTATCTCGAGAAAAACTACTCCTACACCCTCGATCCAGGGGAAGGCGACGGGGTAAACCCGATAGACGACTTCCTCTTCTATACGAAGGAGGGGTACTGCGAGCACTTCGCCTCGTCCTTCGTCCTTCTCTTGAGGGCCGCCGGGGTTCCCGCGAGGCTCGTCACCGGGTTCCTCCAGGGCGAGTGGAACTCTCTGGGCGACTACTACATCGTCCGCCAGAGCGACGCGCACAGCTGGGCCGAGGTCTACGTGGAGGGCGAAGGCTGGAAGACCTTTGACCCCACGCCGCCCGTGGGTCTCGCCCCCCCGGCAAGCCGCTCGAGCGCCTTCCTCTACCTCGACCTCATGCGCCTCAAGTGGAGCAGGTACATAATAAGCTTTACCTTCATGGACCAGAAGAGGATCGCCGAAAACCTCGAGGGCCACTCCGCCAGGCTCATGAGGGAGTTCAAATCGAGGTTCTCCACGCCGCCCGAACTGCCTGCGCGCGCCCTTATGCTCTTCGGGGGGATAGCGCTCCTCGTCGCCGCGGTATTCATGAAGACGAGGGGGCACCGTCTGGCCGGGACCGCCTCGAGGGTGCCGTGGTTCTATATCGAGATGCTGAGGATACTCGAGAAAAAGGGGATCAGAAGGGGGAAGGCCGAGACCCCGATGGAGTTCGCTTTAAGGGTCGGAGACCCCGAGGTACGGGCTGTGACGCACGCCTACGAGGTGGAGAGATACGGCGGCAGGAAGCTCGGCGGGGAGGAGGCCTCGAGGGTCAGGGGACAGCTCGAGACGCTGAAGGGCCCGAAAAGGGCGCTCCCTTCCTGAACCTTTCAAGGGGTCCCGCCCCGGTCCATCCCCGACTACCGCCATCTGCGGGGTCGTCTCATCCGCCCCTCTTTTTAAGGCTCTCCGAGATCGTATCGATAAGTCTTTTCCTGTCCACCGGCTTTGTCACGCAGCCGTCAAAACCCATGTTCAGCATATCCTCCTCGTCGCCCTTTGACGCCGACGCGGTGAGCGCGAGTACGGGGGTGAGCTTGAACCTGTCGTTGGCCTTTATTATCCTCGTGGCGGTAACGCCGTCCATGCCGGGCAGGTGGAGGTCCATCAACACGAGGTCCGGATCACTCTCGGCGATCTTCCTTATGGCCTCCGCGCCGTTCTCCGCCTCCACGGTCTCGTAGCCGCTCAGGGTGAGTATCTCCTTTATGAGAACCCTGTTCATGTAGTTGTCTTCAACGAGGAGTATCCTCGCCCTCGGTTCCCGCACGCACCACCTCCGCCCGGACGGCCTCTCATCCGACCTGGATGCTCCTTATGACGTCTATTATGTTTTCGCTCAGGGGGACGCCTTCGTAGCTGACGGCCTTCACGTTCATGCCGTTCAATCTCTTCTTCTCGTCGTCGGTAAGCCCGTCGGGGGTGAAGATGATAACGGGTATGCCCTTTGTGGGCGCGTGCTCGTTCACGTTCCGTACGAAGTTCAAGACCTCCTCTTTGTCGCCAGCCATCCTCATGATAATGCAGTCCGGGTTGCAGCAGGAGGCGAGGTCCTCCGCCCTCTTGCCTGGCTCGGACTTGAAGACGAGCATCCCGTCCTTTTCGAGGAAATCGACGGCGTCCTTCAATTCGTAGATGGCCCTGTCGACTATAAGGACCCTCGAGAGCCCCCGGGTGGGCTTTGCTGTGCCCCTGAGGCGCCCGAGTATCCTCAGGAGCTTTTCCCTGTCTATGGGTTTTTCCATGTACTCCACGGCGCCCAAGGCGAGCCCGAGGTCCTTGTTGTCCACCGAAGAGATTATGATCACCGGGATATGCGTCGTCTCCGGGTCCTGCTTCAATTCCTTCAAGACCTCCCAGCCGTCCTTTTTGGATATCGTTATGCCCGTGATTATGGCGAAGGGTTTTAGCTCCTTGACCTTTTTAAGGAGATCGAGCCCGTCCAGGGCGGTCGTGACCTCATAGGGGCCGTCAGCGAGGTATATCTCGATCAGATGGCCTATGTCCGTGCTTTCGCTCGCAAGGAGTACGGAGAGCCTGTGCTCCGAGGCCGGCGCGGCCATCGCGTACTCGGTGGTCTCCGGGACGTCTATCTCCTCGGTGCCCTGGGGGAGCTTTACAAAGAATGTGGAGCCCCTGCCGGAGGTGCTCTCGAACCAGATGGCGCCGTTGTGGAGCTCGACGAGCCTCCTGGTAAGGACGAGCCCCAGGCCCGTGCCCTCGTACTCCCTCGTAAGAGAAGAGTCTATCTGCTCGAACTCCTTGAAGAGCTTGCCCTTGTCCTCGTCCCTTATCCCGATGCCCGTGTCCTTGACGCTAAAAACGAGGAACCTCTCGATGTCCATGCCGCTGGGCTCCTCGACTATGTTCCAGTCTATGTCCACCTTGCCGTCCTTCCTGTTGAACTTCACCGCGTTCGAAAGGATGTTCATCATTATCTGCTTGAACTTCGCCTTGTCGGCCCGTAGCTTCGGGGAGGCGGGCACGGTCTTCGCCTCGATTGCGACGTTCTTCTCGTGGGCGAGCGGCCTTATGATGCCGAGGACCTCGGAGAGGACCTCCATTATGGAGAACTCCTCGTAGCTCATGTCCATCCTGCCGGCCTCTATCTTGGAGAGGTCGAGGATGTTGTTTATGAGCCTCAGGAGGTGCTCGCCGCTCGAGTGGACGAAGTCCACGTACTGGCTCTGGCGCTCGTTAAGGTCCCCGAAGGCCCTCTCGCCGAGGAGCTCGGAGAAACCTATAATGGAGTTAAGAGGCGTTCTCAGCTCGTGGGAGACGTTGGCGAGGAACTGGCTCTTCATGCGGTTCGCGTCCAGGAGCTCGATGTTGGCGAGCTCGAGCTCTTTACCCTTCCTGGAGAGCTCCTCGTTGGCTCTCTTGAGTTCCTCGGTCCTCTCCTCGACCTTCTTCTCGAGGGTGGAATAGTATTCATGGAGGCTTTCCGCCATCTTGTTGAACTCCACGGCGAGGTTGCCTATCTCGTCCTCCGTCATGACGGGGACCCTGTGCATGAAGTCCCCGCGGGCGATGTTCCTTGCGGAGTCCTCTATGGCGATTATGGGCTTCACTATGGAACGGATGAGGGCGAGCCATAGCCCCCCTGCCACAAGTATGGCCAGGAGGGTAAAGGCCGAGGTCACCCCTATTATCACCTTCGCGAAATAATCGGACCTCTGGTAGGCGGCAAAGGCGGTGTCGCGCTCATGCTGTATGAGCATCCTCAGCGAGTCTATCGTGTCGGTAAAGCTCTTGTTGCCCTCCATCCTTATCATGCTGAGGGCCGAGCCCCTGTCTCCGGCCCTGGAGTGTTCCATGACGTTGCTGTGCACGTGCCAGTAGCCGCCGAGGTTGGCGAGCAGCCCGTCATAGTGTTCTTTGTTACCCTCGGCCACCCCCATGATCTTGTACTGGACGAGGAGTTGGTCTATCTTCTTCTTGTGCTCCCCCACGGAGACCTCGAGGAAGGCCTTGGAGGCCTGGTCTACTATAATAGTATGGAGGAACATCTCCTGGCGGGCCGAGAGCAGCTCGTTCTCCACCGAGGAGAGCGTCTCAACTCTCTTGAAGGAATGGAGGTAGAGCTTCTCCGTAACGCTCGCTATCTGTCCGGCGTTGTAGAGGCCCACGACCCCCCCCATCCCCATCATGAAAAGAAGGAAGAGGAAGACTGCCGCGAGCTTGTTGGATATGCTGAGTCTCTTAAACAACCCGTCCATCAGCCTCTCTCTCCTGACTCGCTCACCGAGCCTTCGGACATGGACACGTCCTCATATATGAGCGAGATGTTGGATATCTCCCCGCCCGCGTCGTAGAGGGGGAAGGCCTTTATCTTGAGCCTCCTGGGCTTGCCGCTCAAACGGAACCTCTTAACGAGCGAGGGGTCGTATTTTATTATGAACTCGGTGGCGAACCCCTCGTAGGACTTCTTTATGGAGGTTACCATCCCCTGGGACTTGAGGACCTCGTCTTCGAATATGCAGTATTTCCCCGGGAAGTCGAACTTGGGGTCAGTCCCGAGGAACTTCTTCAGCACGTTGTTCAGGACCACGCACCTTCCGGCCTTGTCGAAGACCGCGAGCCCGAAGGGGACCTGGTTTATGAGGCGCTCGAGGAACTTCTTGAGGCCGTGTTCTCTCTGAAAGAGGTCTATATAACATGTGTAAGAGCCCAGGCTGGCGGCCATGGCCTTGAGTAACGACGTGTTCTCCATAGTGAGGTTTTTGTCTTTGGAAAGGGCGTAAAGGTAGCCGAGGACCATGTCCCTTGAGCAAATGGGCAGGCTCAGGAGCGCTGAAAAGCCGCAGGACTTAAGGACCTTGCCGAACCTCTCGTAGGGGAAGTCCTCGAGGTCCGCGTAAAGGTGAGCCTCGCGCTCCTCTTCAGAGCCCTTCAAGGCCCCTGCCGGTATCTCTGAGCCCTCGGCGAGGAAAAAATCGTCAAAACCCTCCGAGGCCTTGAGCCTCAAGTCGCCCTTCTCCCTGAGATAGATAACGGCCGCGTCGGCTATGCCCGCCCCCACCGCCTCTGTAACTGCGGCCCCGTACATATCGCTTAGTGAGATGGACTTTCCCGCGAGCGCGGAGAAGACGTTCAGGGCCTCGATGGCGGCGTTCTTTCTCGACATCTCCCCGGCGAGCCTCCCGGCCTCATCATCCCTGAGCGTGACGAGACCGTCCATGGCGTCGAGCATTTTATTGAGAGACCTCGCGAGCCTCCCGGTAACTCCGGCGGAGCTCTCGCCGAACCTCGCCGAGCGGCCACCGGAAGCTATGCCCTCGGCCGTAGCCGCCACCGAGTTCAACGGGGATATGACCTTATTGTAGAAGACAAGGGCCGCAAAGAAGCAGATGAAGACAAAACCGCCTAAGCTCATTACGGCAAGGGACCTCGTCTCTGCGAAGACCCTCCCCCTCGACTCCGCTATAACGCCAAGAAGCCTGTCGGACTTCTCGTTAATGAGTATGGTGTTCACGTCCACGGCGTTGTGAATGAGGATGACCTCCGACTGGTTCATCGCCTCGTCGAGGGCCGCTATCTCGTCCTTGACCCTCTGCCAGTCCTCGGAAACGGAGATGACCTCGTCGTAGGCGAAGGCGTCTGCTTCGAAGAGGCTCATGTAGGCGGGGTTCTCCACGACCCTCATTACGGCGCTGTCGAGCTTCTGCACGTCCTTTTTTATGAGGCCTACCGTCGTGTCCTCGAATCTCCTCGCCACCACGAACATGTCGAGGGTGTACTCGAGCCTGGTTATCGATACCTTTATGGAGTTGATGTGGTAGGTGAGCTCGTCGTAGAGCTCTATCCTGCCGGCCTTGTCGAGGAACAGCCTGTAGTCCCAGAAGGCTACCAGGGAGATGACGGCGAAGGCCAAGAACAGCTTTATGCCCGTGGCGAGGCTTTTTGATGGCGGCTTCATCTTGAATAAGTGAGTCCCCATTGGCCGGGCCATGGGGCATCCCGGGCCCGGGCTTTTACCCGCGCGGGGTCAGTCCGGGTCATTTTAATAGTTTCTGAACCTTCTTCTGCAGCTCTTTCAATTTTATGGGTTTCAAAAGACAGTAGTCGGCGCCGCACTTGAGGATATTATCCATATCCTCCTTTCCGTATGCCGTGACGGCGAGCACCTTTATGTCGCAGGTGGACTCGTCCCCCTTTATGCGCCGGCAGACCTCGAAACCGTCTATCTTGGGCATCCTTATGTCGAGTATGAGGAGCTCGGGCTTGAAGTCCCCGACCTTTATAAGGGCCTCGTAGCCGTCGCCCGCCGTCTCTACGGAAAATTCGTCGCCCATGGCCTCGAGCGCGCCCTTTATGAACTCGATGACCTCCCTCTCGTCGTCTATTATGAGAATCTTCTTCTTTACCGGGAAAATCCTCTCCTTTATGTCGAGCTTGTAGCGACCCACAAAGCTTAAGAAGTCATCGCGGTTTACCCTGTAATGGCCGCCGGGGGTCCTGAAGGCATCGAGTTTTCCCGCGGCTATCCATTTCTTAACGGCGTTTATCGTAACGTTGCAGAAACTGGCTATCTCGCCTGTTGTATAGGGTTTCTTGTTATCAACCATAACTGCATCCTCTGAGTGAACGGTTGCACGGGTTTAAAAAGTGCTTGATTTAATGTTCCGGGCTAAGGGGAAAAGGGAATTTTACAACTTGTTGATTTCTGAACGTTAAGTCGAATGTGGGACGAGCATGGGAAGTTATATTTTTTATATTAGTTATATTATTTATCTTATATCTAACGCCCTGTCTCGTCAAGAGATTTCTGTAGGGGAGGGCTTTGAGGCGCAGGGGGGAAGAGCCGAAGCTTTTGAGAGAGGGGTTATCGCATAAAGTCGTCCCCCTTTTTCAGGGTAGTTCCTGCTAAAAGGGCTCGACGGCGCGCCAGTTGGCGCCGAACTTGAGGTTTACCACCACGGGGACCTTGAGCCTTACGGCCCCCTCCATCTCTCTTCTCACCGTCTCCGCCACCACTTCCGTCTCGGAGGAGGCGACCTCGAGGACGAGTTCGTCATGTATCTGGAGTATCATCCTCGAGGACAAGCCGCCTTTTTCGAGGGCCTCGTAAATCCTTATCATCGCGGCCTTTATGATGTCGGCGGCCGAGCCCTGCACCGGGGTGTTTATGGCAAGTCGCTCCCCGAACCTCCTCGTGGGCTCATAGGGGCTCTCAAGTTCCGGGATGTAGCGGCGTCTGCCGAAGAGGGTCTCAGTATACCCCTTGTTCGCGGCCTCTTCTACGGTCCTGTCTATGAACCCCTTGACAGAGCTGTAGTGCTCGAAGTAGCTCTCTATGTACTCCCGGGCCTCGTTTACCGTTATGCCGAGCTCTGTGGAGAGCCCATAGGGCCCCATGCCGTAGATGATGCCGAAGTTGATGGCCTTGGCCCTCCTCCTCTGCTCCGGGGTGACATCCACCGGGTCCTTTATGCCGAAGACCTGGCAGGCGGTCCTCGAGTGGACGTCCTCGCCCCTGGCGAAGGACTCTATGAGGCTCGGGTCTTCTGACATGTGGGCTACTATGCGGAGCTCTATCTGGGAGTAATCGGCGCAGATGAAGGCGAAACCCTTCTCTGCGACAAAGGCCTCCCTTATGCGCGCCGCCGTCTCTCCGCGAACGGGTATGTTCTGGAGGTTGGGCCTTGAGCTCGAGAGCCTGCCGGTGGACGTAACGGTCTGGTTGAAGGAGGTATGGATCCGTCCGGTTGAAGGGTTTATGAGCCCCAGGAGTGCGTCCACATAGGTGGACTTCATCTTCGAGAGGCCCCTGAAGCCGAGTATGAGGCGGGGCACATCGTGCTCCGTAGCGAGCCTTGTAAGGACCTCCTCGTCGGTGGAAAAGCCTGTCTTAGTCTTCTTTAAGGGTTTTAAGCCGAGCCTCTTGAAAAGCACCTCGGAGAGCTGCTTTGGGGAGTTTATGTTGAACTCCATCCCGGCCGAGAGGTAGACGGATTTTTCCAGCTCCGCGAGGTCCACCTCGAGTTCCCTGGACAGGCTCCTTAAGATGGCGGAGTCCACCTTTATCCCGTAACACTCCATCGAGGCGAGCACCTCCGATAAGGGGAGCTCTATGGTGCGGTAGAGGGGCTCGAGTTTATGAACGTCAAGCTCTTTCTTAAGTTTTTGAGCCACCTCATAGATATTGCGTGCTTTTCTGCACGCAACAATAGCATGGGCGTTAATGTCTTTCCCGGTCAGGGCGCCCTGTTTCTCAAGCCTTCCCAAAAACTCGTAGACGAGGGCCTCTATGCCGTGGTCCGCCCTCGAGGGGTTCAGCAGATAGGAGGCGAGAGAGGTATCTATATCGAGGCCCCTGGGGGAGACCCCCTTGTCTCGCGAGTAGAGGTAAAGGGCCTTGGAGTCGTCCGTGTTCTTTCGAATCCCTTCGTCCTCGAGGAGTTTTTTGAGGAATTCAAAGCCTCCATCGCCCCCCTCGCCCCCCCCGGCCCCCTCAGCCCCCCAGCCCCCCCTGGCCGAAGGGCAGTAAAAGGAGACGGAGGGCTTAATAGCTATGGAGAAGCC
>DATEAM010000129.1:0-7991 GCA_035288385.1 Thermodesulfobacteriota bacterium | reverse complement strand
CCCCCCACCCGCGGCCCTGCCCTTTAAAAGCCCTGCCCCGTACCGGGCGGCTCCCAGGAGCGCCGTCCTGTCGTTCAGTATCAAGCGGACCGGCAGGCGGGACATGAAGTCCCTGAACCTCCCCTTGTCCACGAAGGCGTCCATGAAGGGGCCTGCGTCCGCGGAGGCGAAGACCTTCGGGGCTATGCCCCCGCCCACGTACACCCCGCCCATTGCCATGCCCTTTAACGCCAGGTTCCCCGCCTCTGCCCCGTATATGGACAGGAAGAGCTCGATGGCCCTCGCACAGGTCCTGTCCTTACCCTTTATCGCCTCGTCGATGACCGCCCTGTCAACGCCCTCCACGGCGAACATCTTCTCGATGCGCCCTGGGACGCTCTTACCTTCCCTCGAAAGGAGGAAGCGGTATACGTTCTCGATGCCCGGCCCCGACAGTATCCTCTCGTAGCTCACATGGCCGAACTCCTCCATCAGATAGCCGAGGAGCTCGACCTCGAGGGTGGTGCGAGCGCCGAAGTCCGTGTGGCCGCCCTCGGAGCTCGAAGGCGTGTGGGCTTTGCCGTCCCAGAAGAGTATCGCCTCGCCGAGCCCGGTGCCCGCGGCTATGAGCGCGGCGTTGCCCTCTTTGGGGACACCCTCGTTAATGGTCATGATATCTTTTTTTGAAAGAAGCCCCACGCCCCAGCCCATTGCGGCGAGGTCGTTCATGAGCCCGAGCCTCTTTATCCTGAACTTCTTCCTGAGGGCCTCGCCGTCGACGGTCCAGTGGATGTTGGTAAGGGTGCACCTGTTGGCTTCCACGGGACAGGCCGCTCCTAAAGAGGCGGCCCCGATGCGCCCTGCCTCGCCCTCCTTTATAAATGCCTCTATAACCTCCGCGACCCCGGAAAACCCCGCGTTTACGAACTTCTCGGAGCGCACCTCCACGGGAGCGCCCCCGGAGGGGGTAAAAAGCCCGAGGAAGGTCTTCGTGCCCCCTATGTCCCCTGCGAGTATTAAATCCTTTCTATTTGCGGGCATAAAATACTCTCGATGGAAACTTTTTTTCTATTCAACGTTAGTCTATGTGAATTTTAGAGGCTAATAAACTTCAAATAGCTTTATTGCCACAAAATTCCAGCGTAAAGCTTCCCTCAAACTCCCTTCAAAAACTTTCGGCTGTTTTCGGCAAGCTGCTCCCGCACCAGAGAGTGTATCTCCTCGATGGCGCCTGCCGTGGGTTCCTTGAGGCTCAGGAGCACCACCCTCCTGCCACGGGAGTCGAGGGCCTCCATGTCGCCGAAGGCCTGGGAGAGCTCGAGCCTCGAAAAGCCGAAACCCTTTCCCGGGACTTCCACGTCGGCGTGAGGCTCGTGGGTGAGTATTATGAAAACCCCGTTGTCGCCCCCCCCCTTGTGGAGCTGGCCCGTGGAGTGGAGGTACCTGGGGCCGAAGCCGAACTGCACGGCGGACTTCGTCGTCGTCATAAGAGTTTTCTGCACCCCCCTCAACGCCCCCTCGACGGGACCGTCAAAGGTGTTGAAGTAGGCGAGGAGAGCGATGTAGTCGCCCTCGCCGACGAGGGCGAGGAAAGCGCGGATCAACGCTGCCGGGTCCCGGCCTTCGAGGTCGCCCTTCATCCTCTCCATCGCGGATTTTCCGAAAAAAGCCTTGAAACCCTTCGCCTCGAACCCTGCTCCTGGAGGGCCAGGGGCCTCTTTCTTCTCAAGGAGCTTTCGAGCGAGCTCCTTGGCCACCTCCACGTCGGGCTGGTCAAAGGGGTTGATGCCGAGGATGTGCCCGGCTACTGCTGTAGCGAACTCCCACCTGAGGAACTCGCCTCCGAGCTCATGGGGGTCCGAGATTCTTATCCTTATCACCGGGTGCCCGGCGGAAACGAGATCCTTGAGCCTGCCCTCGGCCTCTCCCTCGAAGGTCTCTAACCCTATGTGGACGAATACCCTGTCAGGGGAGTAGTCCCCTGGGCTCCCCAGAGGCTCTCCCGTCACCGGGACGATCCCCTTGCCCTCCTTACCCGTGCTCTCGGCCACAAGCTGCTCTATCCAGAGCCCGAAGCTCTCAATGCCCTCTGAGAGGGAAACGGTCATCTTGTCTCTTCCCGCCTTGGCGAGTTCGGCAAGCACTACTCCGAGCATTATCCCGGGTTGCTTCTTCGCCGCCACACAGGGCTCCTCGGCCACCTCAGTCCTCGCGGCGTAATAAAGGAGCCTTGATACGTCTATCCCTGCAAGGGCCGCGGGAACGAGGGCGAAGTACGAGAGGGCCGAGAACCTGCCGCCCACGTCAGGGGGGTTAAGGAAGGTGTGCCTGAAGCCGCGCTCCTTCGATAGCCCTTCCAATGGGCTTCCCGGGTCTGTTATGGAGATGAAGTTCTCTCCTGCGGCATCTCCCTTGATTCTCTTTAGCTTATCGTAGAAGTACTCGAAGAAACTCATGGGCTCTATCGTCGTCCCGGACTTGCTGGCAACGACGAAGAGGGTCTTTTCGAGCCCCCCTTCCTCCTCGACGGCTTTGACCGCCCCGGGGTCGGTGCTGTCGAGTATCTTAAGCTCCGGCCAGCCCTCCTGGGGCCCGAAGGTATCGGCCACTACAAGGGGGGCGAGGCTTGAGCCGCCCATGCCGAGCACCACCACTCTTTTTAAACCCTCTTTCCTCACCTCATCGGCGAAGCCCTTGAGCTCCTCCGTGGCGGCCTCCATCTCGAAGGGCAGCGCAATCCACCCCAGAGAGTTCCTTATCTGCTCCCTCTCCCTGGGCGAGTCCTTCCACAGGGTTGCGTCCTTTTCGAGGATGCGCTCGGCGAACCTCTCGTCTTCGAGCCTTTTTACAGCACTGGAGACGCGGTCCTCAAAGCCCCGGATGTGGAACTCGGCTCCGGAGCCGGCGCCCATGAGGAACATCTCCTTCTTGGCGGCCACGCACTTCAGGAGATCCTCGTAGGAATCGACGAAGGCCTTCACGCCCTTGTCCTCGAGGGTAAGGGTGATGCTCGAATAGTCTATGCCGGCGTCAGAGAGCCTCCCGGTCATTTCCCTGGCCTCGTCGAGCCCCTCGACGAGGGTGGAGGAAACCCGGCCGTGGTCGTGGAAGGCCAAAAGCGTTTGGAGCGGCATGGTGTTTATCGTCCCCTCTGCGATCAGCTCCTCAACGTACTTTACGTCCCTGTAGGCGGGGTTCTTCGTGCTCGTTGAGGCCCACAGGAGTTTCTGGGGCCTGGCGCCGTGTCTTGCAAGCCTTGCGAACCTCTCGCCCCCGAATATCTCCCCGTATTTGAGGTAGGCGAGCTTCGCGTTCCACACGGCTGACTTTCCGGGCAGCCCTTCGAGGACCTTTTTCTCTTCGCTCGAGGCCGCGGCCTCGAGCCTCTCCTCTATTATCCCGTCTATGAGGGTGTCTACCCTGCTTACGAAAAAGCTCGCCACGGAAAAGATGTCGGAAACGGACTTCTCCTCTTCTACCCTCCTCTCCACGCCCCTTACGTACGCCTCGGCTACGTGAGCGTACCTGTCTACGGAAAAGAGGAGCGTGACGTTAATATTGTATCCCTCGTAGACAAGCTCCTCTATGGCCTCGAGGCCCTCGAACGTTGCCGGGACCTTTACCATGAGGTTGGGCATGTCGACGAGGGAGGCGAGGTTTCTCGCCTCCTCCATGGTGGAGAGGGCGTCGTGTGCGAGAGACGGGCGCACCTCTATGGATACGTAGCCGTCTTCCCCGTCGGTCCCGTTATGGACGGGACGGAGAGAGGCGGCGGCGAGCCTTATGTCCTCTATGAAGAGGTTCTTCAATATGTCCGCCTCGTCGAGGCCCTCGGCCACGAATCGCTTTATGTCGTCGTCGTACTCGGCCCCGCCGGAGATCGCCTTCTCGAATATGGTGGGGTTCGAGGTGACGCCCGTCACGGCGTACTCCCTTATCATGCGCTCGAACTCCCCTGAGGTGATAAGCGACCTCCTTATGTTGTCGTACCACACGCTCTGCCCGAAGTCCTTAAGCTCTGTCAAAGGGTTCATGTCATCGCTCCCTGAATTGGATTGCTGGTTTTTCGTGATTACGACCCAGGCCAGTGCACGCTGAACCGACTGTGCAAGCGAGGGTTTTAAATAAGGAAAAAACAGTGTGAAGATGCGAAGGGTTTTATCCAGAGTATAGCAAAGACCTCATAGCCTGTCGAGGAAGAGGCCCTTTTTCCTGTCTATGAGGGAGACGGCCTTCCTGGTTATGCTCTCGACGGTAAAGCCGAACTTCTCGAAAATGGTCTTGTAGGGGGCCGATGCCCCGAAGCGCTCTATCGCCACCACCTCTCCCTCGGGTCCGGTGTAGCGGTGCCAGCCCAGGGGGCTGGCGGCCTCTATGGCGAGCCTCAACTTGACCTGTGGAGGAAGGACCTCGTCTTTATAGTCCTGGTCCTGCTTTTCGAAGAGCTCCCAGCTCGGCATGCTGACCACCCTGGCCCCCACTCCCCTTTTGGAGAGCTCAGCGCAGGCGCCGAGGGCGAGGTGGACCTCCGAGCCCGTGGCGATGAGGATTATCTCGGGCTCGCCTTCCCCGGAGTCGGCGAGGACGTAGGCCCCGCGGGAGAGGTTTTCAGCCGGGGGGTACTTTTTCCTGTCTATGACCGGCACGTCCTGTCTGGTGAGGACGAGGGCTGTGGGCCCATTGGAGTTAGCCAACGCCGCCTTCCACGCCTCTGCCGTCTCCGTAGCGTCAGCCGGCCTTATTACCGTGAGGTTCGGCACCGCACGGAGGCCCGCGAGCTGCTCCACGGGCTGGTGCGTGGGGCCGTCCTCTCCGAGACCCACTGAGTCGTGGGTGAAGACGTAGATTACGTGGAGGCCCATGAGTGCGGCGAGCCTCATGGGAGGGCGCATGTAATCGGAGAAGATGAGGAAGGTGGCCCCGTAGGGAACTATCATGCGGCTTAAGGCGATGCCGTTCAGTATGGCGCCCATGGCGTGCTCCCTTACGCCGAAGTGGAGGTTCCTGCCGGCCTCCTCGCGCGTAAAGCCCGGGAAGCCTTTTAAAAGGGTGTTCGTGGAAGGCGCCAGGTCCGCCGAGCCGCCGATAAGAAAGGGGGTCCTGGCGGCTATGGCGTTCAACACCTTTCCCGAGGCCTTGCGCGTGGCCATGGGGCCGTCTTCGGCCTTGAACTCGGGTACGTCTTCCGTCCACGCCGTGGGGAATTTTCCGGCGAAGAGCGCCTTTAGCTCGCTTGCGAGCTCCGGGTATTTTTTCCCGTAGCCCTTGAAGAGCTCCTGCCACCTCCTCTCGAGCCCCTCTCCTCCCGGTATCGCAGACCTGTAGGAGTTAAGGACCTCGTCGGGTATATAGAAGGCCGGCTCCAGGGGCCACCCGAGGGCCTTCTTCGTAGCCGCCACCTCATCGCGGCCGAGCGGGGCTCCGTGGGCCTCGGCAGTGTCCTGCTTAGCCGGACTTCCGAAACCGATATTCGTCCTCGCCACGATGAGCGAGGGCCTTTCGGTCTCCTCTCTCGCCGCATTGAGGGCCCTCGCTATGCCTCCGAGGTCGTTTCCGTCGACCTTCTCCACATGCCAGCCGAGGGCACGGAACCTCGCGGCCACGTCCTCGGTGAAGGAGAGGTCCGTCGAGCCCTCTATGGTTATCCTGTTGTCAGAGTAGAGGTACACGATGCCGCCGAGGCCGAGGTGCCCGGCTATGGAGGCCGCCTCGTTGGAGACACCCTCCATCATGTCCCCGTCGCTCGTTATGGCGTAAATGTTGTAGTCGAAGAGCGGGAAGCCCGGCCTGTTGTACCTTCCGGCGAGGTAGCCCCGCGCCATGGCCATGCCAACTCCGTTAGCGAAACCCTGGCCAAGCGGGCCCGTCGTCGTCTCGATACCCGCCTCGGGGTGGTACTCCGGGTGTCCGGGCGTTAAGCTGCCCCACTGCCTGAACCTCTTGAGCTCCTCGATGGAGAGGTTGTAGCCAGTAAGGTGAAGGAGCGAATAGAGGAGCATGGAGCCGTGGCCCGCCGAAAGGACGAAACGGTCTCTTCCGGGCCATCCCGGGTTCCTGGGGTTGTGCCTGAGAAAAGACTTCCACAGGACGTGGGCCATCGGGGCGTCTCCCATGGGCATGCCCGGGTGCCCCGAGGATGCCTTTTCCACGGCGTCGACGGCGAGGAAACGGATGGTGTTTATGCAGAGCTCGTCAAGGCTCCCGAAGGAGAAATCCTTTTCACCCTCTCTTTTCCACTTTTCCATAACACCTCTTTCGGGGTTTTTTTGCAATATATCAGTCTTTTCCCACGGGCGGGGCCGTCTTCGTAGGGCTCCCGACCCTGGCCCCGTAGGTCTCGGGAACGACTATGCCCCCGGTCATTATCACCTTGAAGGCGTCCTCCACGGTCATCTCAAGTGGTATGATCTCCTCATCCGGGACTATGGCATAGAAGCCTGAGGTGGGGTTGGGGGTCGTGGGAATGAATATGCTCGTCGTGTTCCCCGCGGTCTTGTCACTCAATTCCCCGCGAGTCCTGCCCGTGACGAAACCCATGGCGTACACGCCCTTTCTCGGATACTCGATTATGACGACCTTCCTGAACCCCTCGTGCTCGCTACTGAGGAAGGTCTCCATGAACTGCTTGGTGGCGTTGTAGACCATCCTCAGGAAGGGGATCCTCGTGAGCAACCTCTCCCCCAAAGCGACGAGTTTTTTTCCCGCGAAGTTCTGGGTAAGGAGTCCTACAAGTAAAATCCCGAGCAGAGTGAATACTATTCCTATTCCGGGGATGTGGTAGGGGAGAAGAGTCTGCGGTCTCAGGGGCTCTGGCAGGATGTTGAAGACCCCGTCCATGGCCCTTGCCAGGATAAGGAAGACATAGACGGTTATGTAAAGCGGGACCACGACGAGGAGCCCCGTTATGAAGTATCTCTTCAGTCCCTTCATACATACCCGGCAAGCCGGCCGCTTACCTTTCTTACCGAGTTCTCTGCGTCCACGTATACGAGCAGGGGTTCGTGACTTCTCGCCTCCGCCTCTTCGAGGACCACGTAACTCGCTATTATAACGAGGTCGCCCCTTTTGGCGAGGTGGGCGGCGGCGCCGTTTACGGAGATGGCGCCGCTTCCTCTCGTGCCCTTTATCGCGTAAGTGGTGAAGCGCTTTCCGTTGTTTATATTATAGACATGGACCTGCTCGAAGGGGTATATGCCGGCCGCCTCCATGAGTGTTTCGTCTATGGCCACGGAGCCCTCGTAGTTGACGTTGGCGTCGGTTACGGTGGCCCTGTGGATCTTGCTCTTTAGCATTATGCGCTGCATCTTCAAGTACGTCCTCCTCAATGGATTTCTCCCCGTGGAGAATCAATCTTAATTTTTTATTATACCATTAAAACCGGTCTTGTTGTAGGGCAATCAGATTATCGCGTTATCTATAAGCCTCGTCGTACCCACCCTTGCGGCCACGGCAAAGAGGGCCTTTTTACCCTCTCCTACGTACTCCACGTCCTCGAGGGTCTCGGGGTCGCAGACCTTGATATACTCCGGCTCCACGAGGGCGCTCGCCCCCAGGACCCCTCTCGCCCTTTCTATAATCGAGGACGACTCCCGTATCCCCTCCCTTACCGCCTCCCCGGCGGCATCGAGGGCCCTCGGGATGGAGGCCGCGGCCTTCCTCTCCTCGGGGCTGAGATAAGCGTTCCTCGAACTCATGGCGAGCCCGTCGGGCTCCCTTACGGTCTCGGCCTCTATTATCTCGGCGTCGATGTTAAGGTCCTTTACGACCCTCTTTATGACGAGGAGCTGCTGAAAGTCCTTCTTCCCGAAGACCATTTTGTGGGGTCTCGTGATGTTAAAGAGCTTTACCACCACGGTGGCCACTCCCCTGAAGTGGGCGGGCCTTGAGATACCGCACAGCCGCTCCGTTAATCCCCCCACGTCCACATGCGTCCTGAACCCTTCGGGGTACATCGCCCCGGCCCCGGGTGCGAAGACCACGCCCACTCCCTCGGAGGCGGCTATTCTAAGGTC
>DATEAM010000128.1:0-3668 GCA_035288385.1 Thermodesulfobacteriota bacterium | reverse complement strand
TTCCCCTCAAGTCTTAACGCCCTTCGCTTCGATCTTAAGGATTTTCTTTGTCGTGGCTCTTATTTTGCAGAGTTCCGAGACTCTAACCCCCACGGCCCAGATGACCTCTTCTCCGGAGCATAGCACGGGTATGCCCGGCCTTCTCCTCCTCGGGACCTTCTCGTCTATGAAGATCTCCTTAAGCTTCCTGTGGCCCTTCATGCCGAGGGGGACCATTCTGTCCCCGGGCCTCGCCTGCCTTATTGAGAGGGGGCCCTTCAGGGAATCGTAGTCAAAGTAAGCGGTCGTCTTGTTGTCGAAGCTCCTGGGGGGGGTTTTTAAGAACGTCGCCCTGAAGAGCGCGCCCGTCTCCTTTACCGTCGTGGTGCCCGGGACGGCAAGCCTCTTCTCAAAGGGTTTTGCCGGCCCGGCGGGCCGTCTCGTGAAGAGCGTTACGAGGTCGTATTCCCTTGCGAGATAAAGAGAGCCGGGCAGGTCGATTGAGGCGCTCGGGTTGGAACCCCGCACCATGTCGAGGAAGGAATCGACGTGAGGACCATAAACATCCGCCCTCCTGCCGAGTATCTCAGCCGCCTTCAAAAAGACCCTCGAGCCCAGCGCCGTGTGGAGGTCGAGTAACCTTGCCCTGTCCATCTCGACCCTGGTCTTCGTGATCTTTATGACGGCCCCGAGGAAGGCGGCTATGCCCTCGATAAAGTCGTCGTCGTGCCTTAAGGTGTCGGCAGTGTGCGCGAGGGTCTCGATTGCGGCGGGGTTGTAGCGTTTCACTATAAAGGGCATGAGGTTGATGCGGACGTCGTTTCTCAGGTAATCGGTCCTGAGGTTCGTTGAATCGACTACGTAGTCCAACCCTTCATCGCCTATGAAACGTGCGACCTCCTCCCTCTTTACCCCTATAAGGGGCCTTATGTAGATGCCCCTTACGGGCGGGATGCCGGAGAGTCCGCCCAGGGCGCTCCCTTTCACGAGACGCATGAGAACGGTCTCGGCCTGGTCGTCCATGGTGTGCCCGAGGGCGGCCCTGCGCGCACGAAACCTCCCGGCCGCCGATTCGAAGAAAGATAACCTCGCCCCCCTCGCCGCTACCTGCGGTGAGACGCCCTTTTTCTTTTTAAGCTCTCCGGGCCTGAGGGTCTTGCCGTAAAACCTGAGACCGAGCTTTTTGGCCACGCCCTTTACGAAGTCGTAATCCCGGCCCGACTCGCTCCCCCTGAGACCATGGTTCAGGTGGCAGACGACGAGCTCGAGGCCGAGCACGTCCTTCATGAGGTAAAGACAGTGGAGCAGGGCGATGGAGTCCATCCCGCCTGATACACCGACGAGGACGGTATCCCCTTTATCGAGCATCCTGTGCTTCGCTATCGTCTTTTTAACCTTCTCTATCATCTCTCTATCTTAGATGGATAATATCGCGGGTCCCGAATGGAATGCACTTGTTTTTTTCCGGGCTTATTTCAGGTTTTTTCTTTAGACGTGTATAAAAACAGATGGGTTGTGACGGGCGGGGTCTCAGGCGGTATCGGCGGACCGGCGGCGGGGCTCGAAATCGTTGACGTGTTATTAAGGCTACTCCTCGTTCTCGGACTGCGGTGCGACCCCTCCCCTGGAGAGCGTGCTCTTCAAGCTGTCAAGCTCGCCGTAGGCCTTGTTCAACTCCTCGCGGAGCTCACGGTTCCTGGCAGCAAGGCACAGGAGCTCGCTCGCGTTCTTCATAATGACCATCAACTCGTCGAGCCTGAAGGGCTTCGCCAGGTAATCATAGGCGCCCGCCTCTATGGCCTTTATCGCCGATTCTAAAGAGGCGTACCCGGTTATGACTATAACCAGGATGTCTTTGTCGTGCTCCTTGAGCTTCTCGATGAGCTTGAGTCCGTCGAGGCCGGGCATCTTGATATCGCAGATGACGATGTCGAAATTGCCGGCCTGGAACTTCTTGAGGGCCTCCCTGCCGTCCATGGCTATTTCCGTCTTATAGCCCCAGTCCCTCACGGACTCGGTAAGCAGTTCCCTAAGGTTCTCGTCATCGTCGGCTATCAATACCTTGAAGACCCTCTCTCCTCCCAAGACCGCTCGCCTCCCGTTAATTTTCTACTTATCAATATATCAGAATATCAGATATCAGAATATCAGAAATTTGAATATTTTTAACCAGATATTACTGTTTTTTTACCATTTTTGTCAACTGTACTTTTGTACAGCCCGTCCGGGGGCCCCGATTGACAAACACCACCGCGGTGGTATATTTAACAATCAAGAGGGAATCTCTAAAGAAGGGTCAAAATGGACCGCGTACTTGAAAGCATATTCACCGTAAACCTCGGCGTAAAAAAAGACGAAAAGGTGCTCGTCTTTACCGACCTCGTAAGGGAAGACGAAGCTATAGGGGAGGACGAGAAAGAGAGGAGGTCTTCTCTCAGGGAAATCTCGAGGGAGGTTGCCGAAAGAGGACGGGCCCTGTGCGACCTCACATACATCGAATTCCCCTCTGTTTCGACGCACGGGGCCGAGCCACCCGTCGAGGTCTGGGAGGCGGCCTTCGGCAAGCGGGCGGTTAAAGAGATCGAAAACAGAGACCTCCTGAACAGGATATTGAAGAAGAGCGCCGAAAGAGAGGATATAAAGGCCGCCGAAGCGATAATCAACGAGTACGCCGAAAGCCCCGGCGCCGTAGTCGCCCTCTCCAACTACTCCACGTCACACACCAGGTTCAGGGACTTTCTCACAAGGTGCAAAAGGACCCGCTACGCGAGCATGCCGCTCTTTGAAAGGTCAATGCTCGAAGGCGCCATGAGAGCGGACTGGAAAAGGGTCGAGGAAAGGACCCTCTCCCTCGTAGGTAAACTTAACGGGGCCGATACCGTCATAATTACCTCCCATAACGGCACGTCCATAACCTTTTCCGTTAAGGACAGGGTCTTTCAGGCGGACACGGGAATACTCACGGAACCGGGCTCCTTCGGGAACCTCCCGGCAGGAGAGGCCTTTATAGCTCCCGTGGAAGGCACGGCCGAGGGGACGCTCATACTCGAATGGGCGCCCACGAGGAAACTCAGAAAGTCAGTAAGCCTTGAGGTCAAAAAGGGGGTCGTCGTGGAAATATCGGGCGAGGAGGAGTTTACAAGGGACCTCAAGAAGAAACTCTCCGCAAACCCGCTCTGCGGGAACATAGCCGAGCTCGGCATCGGCACCAACGACAAGGCCGCGAGACCCGACAACATCCTGGAGACGGAGAAGATGCTCGGCACCATCCACATCGCCCTCGGGGACAACTCCTCCTTCGGAGGCCATACGAGCGTGCCCTACCACCAGGACTTCATATTCTTCAGACCCACCCTCGAAGCCCTGAACCTCAAAAAAGACGAAAAAACGGAAATCCTCATCGAGGGCGAACCCAGGTTTTAACGGGCTCGCGGGAAGATTCCCTTGAGGAAAACTTTTTGTAAAAAGTTTTCCTCAAACTCCTTTCAAAAACTTTTAGCTATTATCCAATGGGGGGAGACCCCCTCGGAAGAGGTATTCTCACGCGGGGTCTCCCCCCATGGGATAGCCATAAGTCTTTGGAGGGGGTCTGGGGGGACCTTTCTACAGAAAGGTCCCCCCAGGAAAATCGCCTCAGGCGGTTACGGGTTCTTCGGTGTGGAGGTTCATGACGAGGCCCGTGAGGAGTT
>DATEAM010000127.1:0-6566 GCA_035288385.1 Thermodesulfobacteriota bacterium | reverse complement strand
AGAAAGGTTCCCCCCCAATATATTGGCATGGCGGGTTTTGGCAGGATAGAGCTCGATTTTGAGATGGAGCCCGGGGGGGAGTATCTCCTCGAGGGGGAGGCCTTTTCGAGCCTCCTGCTCTGGAGGCCCCGACAGGGCGAGGCGGTTACCGTTGCCGGGCCCTCGGGCGACCTATTTCGGGCACGGGTACAGGGGCTCGGGAAAAATAGCGCCGAGATAACGGTATTCGAGAGGGCGGGCCGGGTGAGAAGGCCCCTCGATATAACGCTCCTTCAGGCGCTCCCCGAAAGGGAGAGGATGGAGCTTATAATCCAGAAGACCACGGAGCTCGGGGTCTCCGCGATAGTCCCCTTCAGGGCCGAAAGGTCCATAAGCCTTGAGGAGAGGGAGTCGAGGCAGAAAAAGGCCCACAAATGGGGAGAGATCGCCCTGAAGGCATCGAAACAGTCGAGGAGAGATACGATCGCCGCGGTCCTGCCCTATGTTGGCTTTAAAGAGGCGCTAAAAACGGGGCAAGCCAAAGACCTCAGGCTCGCCCTCTCGGAGAAAAAGGGGATAGCCGGCATAAGGGACGCACTGGCGGAGGCCAGAAAGAATGAAATAAAGAGCGCCGCCCTTCTCGTGGGCCCCGAGGGCGGACTTACGGAATCCGAGATGGAGGAGGCCGAGGGCCGGGGGTTCACTCCCGTCAGCCTCGGCCAGAGGACCCTCCGGGTGGAGACGGCGGCCATAATAGGCGTGGGACTCATAACCTACGAGCTTGGCGAGTGAAGGAGAAAACCCTTGTGGAGCGGCCTTAAAAGCTATAGTATCTAAGGCATGGACAGGCTGGTCTGCATAAAGTGCCCGCACTCGGAGTTTATCAACCCGAGGAAGGAGATCTGCTACAAGACCGGAGGGCTATACTGCAGGAAGCTCAAGACCATCGTGGGTAAATACGACCCCTGCCGGTTAAAGACTAAAAAGACCTGAGGAACCCTTTTTGAAAAAAGGTTTCCTCAGACTCCTCCCAAAAACTTTTAGCTATTTATCTTATTGAGGGAGGCCCCTCTTCTGAGGAATTCTTACATGGGGGTCTCCCTCAATAAGATAGCCAAAAGTCTTTGAAGGGGGTTCGGGGGAAACTTTCTTCAGAAAGTTTCCCCCGAGGTTTAAAATGATCTGGTTCCTCTTCGCTCTCACCACCGCCCTGTCGCTATCCACGGCCGACGCCCTCAGCAAGAAGGCCCTTGAGTCCACAGACGACATCGTCATAGCCTGGGTGAGGGAGGGGTACGCTGTGCCCTTTCTCGCCCTCGGGCTCCTCTTCATAGACCTTCCATCGCTTGATTCCACCTTCTGGCTCTCTCTGGTACTGCTCCTGCCCCTCGAGATAACGGCCATCATCCTCTATATAAAGGCGATAAGGCTCTCGCCATTGTCCTTGAGCGTCCCCTTCATGGCGCTAAGCCCCGTATTCATCGTATTCATAGCCTTTTTCGTCCTCGGCGAGCTGCCGACAAGGGCGGGGGTCGCAGGGATAGTCCTTATTGCCGCGGGGGCGTACATGCTCAACATCTCGGCATCGAGGTACGGACCTCTCGGGCCCCTCAAGGCCATAAGGCGGGAGCCGGGCTCGCTCATGATGGTAGTCGTGGCCTTTATCTACAGCATAACCTCGGTCCTCGGCAAGGTCGCCGTGGAGCACTCGAGCCCGGTATTTTTCGGCTTCTTCTATCCCTTCGTCCTCATGATAATACTCACCTTCATAGTCTGGAGGAAGGGCAGGATCACCTTTCTCGCCTCAAGGCCCTTAACCTTCATCCCCATCGGGCTCTGCACGGCCGTAATGGTCGTATCGCACTTCATAGGGATAAGCCTCACCCAGGTCGCCTACCTCATATCGGTAAAGAGGACGAGCCTCATATTCAGCGTCCTTTACGGAGCCCTCATCTTCAAGGAGATAAACATAAGGGAGAGGCTCCTGGGGAGCACGTTAATGGTCGCCGGGGTGGCCCTCATAGTCCTCGGCGAGGCCTTTTGAGCGGCAGGCCACTCGCATAAAATAAACGAAATTAATTTTTTATTGTTATATAAAATGAAACGCGGACTTTACCTGGCCCGTGATCTGGTCCGGGTCTTTCCCCTTAAAACCATTCAGGCGGTTAAGAGATGAGCATTAAAAAGTTCCTCGACCCTGCCGTGGCGGCTCTTAGGGAGCGCAAGAACCTCGTCTTCTTTTTCGTTTTGACCCACATGGTCTTCCTTTTCTTCGGAGAGTGGATGGTGGCCCGCGGGGTGCCGGGGGTGCTGGGTCTTAGGGCCGAGATGCTCCAGGAAATCCAGGAGCTCCCCTTTCTAAAACCTCTTACCGGCCCCCTGGCGGGGAGTCTCTTCTTAAAGATAACCTATACCTGCCTTTTCAACCTCATCTTCGGCGCCTTTTTAACTACCACGGTCACGGGCCTGGTCTTTTTCATCCCCTATGTCATGGCGGTCTGGAGGAGTTTCATGATAGGGGTCCTCTTCTACGGGCTCGACACCTCGGGGGTCGAGGAGGTGGTCTTTTACGGCACGGTGGTTCTCGAATTCGGCGCCTACTGCCTCTCTTCGGCCGTGGGCACGGACATCGGGCTCTCCATTCTATTGCCGGGCAGAAAGAAGACGGCCTCGCGCATGGAGGCGGCCCTCTTGAGCCTCCATCAGGGCTTAAAGCTCTACAGGCTCGTCTTCCTCCTCCTTCTTGCAGGCGCCATATGGGAGATAAGCTGGCTCCACTACCTCGGTCCCTTTATAAAACCCGACCAGACCCCCCTTCCATAAGGGACAAAACCCGGGGCAGACCCCGCGCGGTGTGGCTGTTAAAAAAGGGGGCATGCCTCAAAAAAGCCTTTTCCGCGACGGAAAAGACCGCCTAAAAACCCAAAGATTTCGCTTGGATTGGTGCGTTGATTTGTGCTATAAGGGGGGGGCGGTACCTCAGTGAGAGGGCTTGGGAGGCCTATGGGTTGATAAATTTTCAAGTTTTTCGGATAGTTAAGGGTTTTACACAGGGCTTGAGCTCCGGGCGGTTTTGACCATTAAAAGGTTGGAGAATCTTTAATTTTTTGGCCTATGGGAGCAACTGTTGCGGAAAATTTGGTCGGTGTGATGGAGCGGCTCAGGGGCGCGGCCCGTAAGGCCGGACGGGACCCGAGCGAGATTACGCTCATCGCCGTTACCAAGTCCGTGGATCTAAAGAAGATCAAGGAGGCGGTATTGAGCGGGCTCCGGGTCTTCGGGGAAAATTATGTGCAGGAGGCGCTGGAAAAGGTAAAAAAGGCCGGTGACAAGACCAGGAAGTGGCACTTCATAGGCCATCTCCAGAAGAACAAGGTCAAGTACGCCGTTGAGCTCTTCGACGTCATCCACACCGTGGATAGCTTTGAGCTCGCCGCCGAGATCAACAAGAGGGCCAAAAAACCAATCGACATCCTCATCCAGGTCAACATCTCCGGTGAGAAGACAAAACACGGGGTCAAGGCGAAGGACGCGGTAAAGCTCGCAAGAGAGGTCGCGGCCCTCGAGAAGGTGAGGCTCAGGGGGCTCATGGCCATGCCCCCTTATTTCGAGAACCCGGAGCTCTCAAGACCCTATTTCATCACCTTAAGGAGACTCGCCGAGCGCATAAACAGGGAGCACATACCCGGGGTCTTTCTCCATGACCTGTCCATCGGGATGTCCGACGATTTCGACGTGGCGATAGAAGAGGGGGCCACCATGGTCAGGGTGGGCAGGGCCATCTTCGGGGCGAGGGAAGAGAAGCCCGAGGAAGAACCACCCGGGGCGAAACCGGCAAAAAAGGCCGCCAAGAAGGCAAAGCCCGCCAAAAAGGCCGCCAAGAAGGCCGTAAAAAAGGTAAAACCAGCCAAAAAGGCCGTAAAGAAGACGACGAAAAAGGCGGCCGCCAAAAAGACCGCCAAAAAAAGAACGAAAAAATCCTGAACCCCCGACAATAATATGCTCGAAGGAAAGACAGTCGGTTTCATAGGCGCCGGTAATCTCGCCGAGGCGCTCATAAACGGTTTTATAGCCTCGGGAAAACTCCATCCCGGCCGGATCCTCGCCTCGGACCGCATTTCCGAGAGGCTCGTCCATATAGCCGAGATATACGATGTCAAGGTCTGCAACAAGAACTTCGACGTGGCGAGGTCCTCGGACGTGATATTCCTGACCGTAAAGCCCGGCGACGTCCCGGGCGTGCTCTCCGAGGTCGCCCCGGAGCTTACCGACGAAAAACTCATCGTCACGGTGGCCGCGGGGGTAAAGACCACCACCGTGCGCGACCTTCTTGCCGAGGCGGGGGTAAAGGGCATCGTGCCCGTGGTAAGGGCCATGCCGAACACCCCGGTGATAGTGCGCGAGGGGGTGACGGTAGTATGCGCCGGGGCCGGTGCCGGGCACGGAGATATAGACATCGCGATGGGCCTCTTCGAGGCCGTGGGAAAGACGGTATTCATAGAGGACGAGTCCCTTATGGACGCCGTAACTGGTCTTAGCGGCAGCGGGCCCGCCTATGTCTTCCTCTTCATGGAGTCCCTTATAGATGCCGGGGTAAAAATGGGCCTGCCCGAGGAAACAGCGAAGACCCTCGTGGTTCAGACGGTGCTCGGCTCGGCGAGCCTCGCCCGTGAGAGCGAAAAGGGCCTCGAGGAGCTGAGACGCATGGTGACCTCCCCGGGGGGCACGACGGCCGCGGGGCTGAAGGCCCTCGAAAAGGGGCGCTTTGCCGAGGCCCTCGACGAGGCGGTCAGGGCCGCCTCATCGAGGTCTAAAGAGCTCTCCGGGCGGTGAGCCTGTGACATTCTTCACTGACTCAAGAGGCGTTTTATATTATAAAAAGCTTAACCCGAAGATGTATGCCGGTTTTTGAAATCGGCGGTTTTTTCCTGCCGGGTTTGGTGGTATAATGCTTATCCATTAGAGAGGGGGGTTGATGTTCGTCCTGGCCAATCTTCTGCAGGCCGTAGCCCAGATACTCGACATCGGGCTTACCATATACATGTGGGTCATTATCGTAAGGGCGCTCATCTCCTGGGTGAACCCCGACCCTTACAACCCGGTGGTCAGGTTCCTCTACCAGGCCACCGAGCCCGTCCTTTACAGGATAAGAAGGGTAATACCCTTCCTCGGCGGGCTCGACGTCTCTCCCATAGTGGCCATATTCGCGATCTACTTCATAAAGAGTTTTTTCGTAAGGACCATACTCGAGGTGGCGCTCAAACTAAAGACCGGAGGTTAGAGATGAAGATAACACCTTTGGAGATACGTGGGTTTTCCTTCAAGAAGAGCATCGGCGGATACAACCAGAGGGAGGTGGACAGGTTGAAGGAGCAGGCCGCCGAGGCCCTCGAGGAGGCGAACAGGACGATAATGCTCCTCGAGGAGAGGCTCAAGGACACGGGGACCCGCCTTAACGAGCACATAAAGAACGAGAACCTCCTTAAGGAGGCTATAACCACCACTCATAAGATGGCCGGGGACATAAAGGAGGGCGCGAAAAAGGAGGCCGAGCTAACCCTCGCCGAGGCGAAGATGAGGGCCGAGGACATAATAAGGCAGGCCCAGTCCCGGGCTACCAAGTTCAGCGACGAGATACACCGCCTTAAAAAGCAGAGGGCCGAGATAGAAAGCTCCATAAAGGCGGTCCTCGACTACCACTCCACAAAGCTCCTCATAGAGGAGGAGGAATCGCAAAGGGCGGATACAGAGGCGGAGAAGATAAAATACCTGCTTAAATGATTCCGGGGGAAACACAATCTGTAAGAAAGGTTTCCCCCGGACCCCTTTCCAAAGACTTTTGGCTGCCCTGGAGGGCCCCCCAAAAAACCGGGGGGCCCTCCAGGGCAATAGCTAAAAGTTTTTGAGGGGAGTTTGAGGGGAACTTTTTTCAAAAAGTTCCCCTCAAGTATTTAAATGGGCAAAAAATATCCTTTCCTCGAAGAGGCCCCCGGCGGGGTCTGGATAAAATTGAGGATACAGCCCCGGGCCTCGAGGGACGAGGTGGCCGGTATTCACGGGGACTCGCTCAAGGTAAAGCTCACCGCCCCTCCCGTAGAGGGCGAGGCGAATAAGGCCCTCGTCTCTTTCCTTTCAAAACTCCTCGGTATTAAGAAATCTTCCATAAAGATAGCCTCGGGAGAGAAATCGCGGACCAAGAGGATACTGGTCGAGGGGGCGAGCGTCGAGCAAATCGAAGGGATGATTTCGGAGAGGTTAGGTTGAAGTGGCCAGGAAAAGGGGTTGCGTTCCCTTTTACGCCCGGTAAAGCTTGCTTTGTAGAAGAATGAAGGCCCTGGCCTGGGGAAGGCTGAGGAAAAAGTAGTCGCTGTTCCCTATTTTCTCCTTGATGAGTTACCTAATTACTGAGCATTTACAGCTGTCCCTATTTATCGTCTTATAGAGAGGATAAACGGATTCTCGGGAGTGTCAAGAGATAGGTATGGTGTCCCCGGAATTCCCTCGGACATCAGGTGGACATATGAACGATAGTCATCTTCGCAGAAGAATGTTTCCTGTCGGCGGTTTCCGCGCTGAGTTATGCGATG
>DATEAM010000126.1:0-4678 GCA_035288385.1 Thermodesulfobacteriota bacterium | reverse complement strand
AGGTATTCGGAATTTACTATAGAATATCTCTATTTAAACCCGGAGCCCGCCTCAGCCGAGGGGATGTTCCACGTGGAACACTGAGGGGAACTTTTTGAAAATTGAAAAAAATTCCCCTCAGACTCCCCTCAAAAACTTTTTGACTCTACAAGACCTTCTCAACGACGGGGCCGCCGTCTTCGAGCCTCACATGCCCGGCCTTCACCTGTGGGTCGTGGAAGAAGAAGAGGAGCCACCCTCCGGCTGCGGCCTTTTCCACTATCTCCTTTTTAATCCTGAGTGTTTCGAGGGGGAAGAGGTCGTAGCCCGCTATCCAGGGGTATTTCAAATGCGCGGCCGTGGGTATTATGTCGCTCAGGACAACCGCGGTCCTTCCGCCGGATTCTATCCTTACGAGCTGGATGTCGCGGTTGTGGCCCGGGGCCCTGAAAACACTTACGCCCTTCGTAATCTCGCGGTCGCCATCTATGAGCTCGAAGAGCCCGGCCTCTTTAACGGGCACGAAGTCCTCGGCCCTGTAGCTCGCCCTTTCTCTCTCGTTGGGGCTCATGGCCTTCTCGAACTCCCCCCTTTGAACTATATAGCGGGCCCTTGGGAAGGCTGGCCTCAAAGCCCCCCCGGCGCCTGCAAGGGTGTTGCCTCCGGCGTGGTCGAAGTGGAGATGGGTGTTTATTACGATGGATACGTCCTCCTCAATAAGCCCTATCTCGCGGAGCGACCCTCCGAGCCCGGGGTTCCTCTCTATGCCGTATATGGAGCGGAACTTCTCGTAACCCTTCCCGCCTATGCCCGTCTCGACGAGTATCTTCTCGCCCCCGGCCTTTATAAGGAGGGGGTTCAAGCCAAGAAGCACCCTGTTCTTCTCATCGGGCGGGTTCGAAACCTCCCACAAGGTCCTCGGCACCACGCCGAACATGGCCCCGCCGTCGAGCCTGAAGGTCCCGTCGCTTACCGGAAATATCTCGAACTCACCGAAGTCCATTTTTTAATATTAACCTCGCTTGTGAATTTTTGAAAGGGGTATTATAATCACTGGGAGAAACCTTTTTGCTGAGGAAAACTTTTTGAAAAAAGTTTTCCTCAGACTCCTTTCAAAAACTTTTAGCTATTTATCCCATGGGGGGGAGACCCCCTCCGGCGTGAAATCTCTTGCGCGGGGTCTCCCCCCCATGGGATAGTTAAAAGTCTTTGAAGGGGGGTCAGGGGGGAAACTTTCTTACATATTGTTTCCCCCCAAAAAAACCATGCTCGATAACAGGAAGACAAAGGTCATCGCCACCGTGGGTCCAGCCTCGGAAACGCCCGTGGTGATAGAGGGGCTCCTGAAGGCGGGGGTGAACGTGGTGAGGATAAACCTCTCCCACGGGACCCTCGAGGGGCACGACCGCGTCATCTCTACCGTAAGGGAGGTTGCCGAGAGGCTCACGCTACCCGTGGGCATACTCATGGACCTCCAGGGCCCGAAGATAAGGACTGGAAAACTCCCGGGTGGCTCGGTGGAGGTAAACTCCGAGGAGGAGATAACCATAATCCCCGAAGGCGCCGGGGGGGGCAAGGGTGGCGGGGGGGGCGAAGTAGCGGGGGCCGAAGGGGCCTGCATAACGAGCGCCTATAAGCACCTATACAGGGACGTAGACGCCGGGGACAGGATCCTCATAGACGAGGGGTTGATAGAGCTCCGTGTAAAAGGAGTTTCCGGGACCAGAGTCCTCTGCGAGGTCATAACGGGCGGGGTTGTTAGGGAGCGGAGGGGTATGAACCTCCCCGGGGTCGACATCTGCGCCCCCTCGCTTACGGACAGCGACAAGGAGGGCCTCGCGCTCGGGATTAAACGCAATGTTGATTACATAGCCCTCTCCTTCGTCAGGAAGGCCTCTGACGTGAGGGAGCTTAAAGAGATCCTCAGGGCCGGAGGCAACGAGATACCCGTCATAGCGAAGATAGAGAAGGCAGAGGCGGTGGAGGTCCTCCCCTTCATACTCGACGAGGCCGACGGGGTCATGATAGCGAGGGGGGACCTCGGGGTGGAGCTCTCCAGCGAAAAGGTCCCCGTGCTGCAGAAAAAGATAATCTCCATGGCGAACGACGCGGACAAGATCGTCATAACCGCCACCCAGATGCTCGAGAGCATGATAACGAACCCGAGGCCAACGAGGGCCGAGGCATCGGACGTTGCCAACGCCGTCTTCGATTCCACCGACGCGCTGATGCTCTCGGGGGAGACGGCCGTGGGCAGATACCCGGTCCGGACCGTGGAGACCATGGTAAAGATTATAAAGGAGGCAGAGGACGCGGTATTCAAGGAGGAGCGGTTCTTCAAGCGCACAAGGCACGTCCCGACGTCATTCGCCCAGGCCGTCTGTTACGCGGCCCATGCGGCGAGCGCCCAGGAGAACTCAAAGGCGATAGTGGCCTTTACCCAGACGGGGGAAACGGCCCTCATGCTCTCGAAGCTCAGGCCACGGGTGCCCGTTATCGCCTTTACGCCCGAGCAAAAAACCCTCGGCAGGCTCTCCCTTATCTGGGGGGTCCGCGGTTTCTGCATAAAGTTCGGGGAGCACACCGACGAGATGATTTGCCGGGGAGAGGCGGCCCTCCTCGACAACTCTCTCGCCCGATTGGGCGACACGGTGGTGATAGTTGCCGGGAGCAAGGTGGGGATGCGCGGGGCCACGAACATGATGAAGATAGACTGGATAGGCTCAGAGGAGTGCAGGCTCTACCTGAAGGGCGATAATTAGCCTTTCAAGCCACCTTTTCCCGGTGGCCGAAACCTCGGGGCCGTACCCCACCCCGTCAAAAAAACACCCCGATAAAAGCGACTTCCCTGCAAAATTGACATCCGGGGCAAAGAGGCTATACTTTAAAAATACAACTTCAGCCTAAAAGGAGGTCGGTATGAAAGGGAAAATAGTGAGCATCTTTTTGGTATTGTTCATGGGGGTCCTTTTGACGGCCTTCGTGGCGAGCGACTCCTCTGCCATAGGGCGCAAGGGGGGCGACTACGACAAGACGTGCCCATTGGAGTCCGGGCAGGGGTACGGCATGGGGATGATGGACCGTCACGGCATGGGGGGCATGGGCCCGGGCATGCACAGGATGATGGCCACCTCGGTGGACGTGGACGTAAAGGAGACGAAGGAGGGCGTTACCATCACTCTTACCACGAAGGACGAGAAGGCCAGAAAGCAGCTCCAGCTCTGGGCCGAGATGATGAAGCTCATGCACGAGATGATGAAGCTCCAGATGGAGGGGATGGAGGGGATGGACGGCATGCAGGACATGATGAAGTAGCGGGATTTTATAAGTCAGGATAAGAGGGCGGGGGGCGGATTTTACATCTAAAGATAAATCCCCCCCCCTTTTTTCTTTTTAAATCCAATTTCCGGGAGGAGCTTAATATGCCGAGGGTGGTGCACTTCGAGATCCACGCAGAGGACCCGGAAAGGGCTATCACCTTCTACGAAAAGGTCTTTGGCTGGAAGTTCAACAAATGGGAGGGCCCCATCGAGTACTGGCTCGTTGCCACGGGCGAGGAAAGGGAGCCGGGGATTAACGGCGGCCTTATTAGAAGGAAGGCAAAACCCCCGGCGGATGGCGCCGGGCTCAACTCCTACGTCTGCACGATAGGCGTACCTTCTGTGGACGAATATATCGGGAAGATAAAGGATTGCGGGGGAAAGGTCGTCGTCTCCAAGACCCCGATACCAGGTGTGGGCTGGTTCGCTGACTCAAGGGACACGGATGGGAACCTCTTTTCCATCATGGAGGAGGACAGCTCGGCCAGATAGACCAAGTAGTTCGGTGAGATGTCCCGGAAATCAACCCGAAAATAAATCTGTCCCCTTTTTAGAAAGAGGAGAAGGTAACATGCAGATAAAGCCCATGATAGCTCATTTGAGCAGGGAGGGCGGCATGAAGGAACTAAGATATGCCGTGAAGATTTATGCGGCTCTTTTACTTGCCATAGTATGTCTTTTGTATAACCCGCCGTTTCTCCGCGCGGAGGACCATCCAAACACCATAACCTTTGACAATCAGTCAGGAGAGCCGGGTCTCGTGAAGCTCATCGGGCCGACGGCCAAGTCCGTTGAAGTCCCTGTTGGAGAGAGCCGGACTGTCAATGCGGCCGCCGGCGAATACTACATCCTCGTGCGTTATGGAAATAACCCGAAGGCATATAGATATGCCAAGGGCGACCCGTTTATTGTAACCCAGACTGCGACAGAGTATTCGGCCACCTCCATTACCCTCCACAAAGTCATCGGCGGCAACTATCCCACGCGCCCGGCCTCAAGCAAGGAATTTGACGACGCCGTCGTAACCATGGAAGGAGCTGCGAAAGACGACGGAAAGAAGCCCGGACAGCGGGACATATCCACTTCGCGGATGTGGGATACGGGCATCATCGACGCGGCTATAAAGGGCGATTTAAAGGGTGTGCAGTCCCTCCTCGCCAAGGGCGCGGACGTGAACGCAAAGCGCAGCGATGACGGCGCCACGGCCCTTTATATGGCCTCGCAGGAGGGCCATACGGAGGTCGTCAAGGAGCTGCTCGCCAAAGGCGCGGACGTGAACATCAAGGCCGGGAACGGCGCCACGGCCCTTATTATAGCCTCGAAGGAGAGCCATACGGAGGTCGTCAAGGAGCTCCTCGCCAAAGGCGCGGACGTGAACG
>DATEAM010000125.1:0-5252 GCA_035288385.1 Thermodesulfobacteriota bacterium | reverse complement strand
GGGGGCGGCAGGGGGGGCAGGGATTTCATAGATATAGAGTTTTCCGTCCCCTCCAGGCTCTTAACTCAGATAGTAATGAAGGGCTCTGTAGCCGTTGACGGTATAAGCCTCACGGTCAAGGGGATTGCCCGGGACGGTTTCTCCTGCGCTGTGATCCCCCATACCCTCGCCCTTACGACACTCGGGGAAAAAGCGGCTCTCTCGAAGGTAAACATAGAGACCGACATAATCGCCAAATACGTGGAGAGGCTTGTCTCGGGCAGAGAGGAGTCGGGCGTTACCGAAGGTTTCCTCTCGGAGCACGGTTTCCTCGACGTGGACAAATAGAGGGAAGGAATTTTTGGTAAAAAGTCCCGTTATGGTTTTCAGATAGAGAGGATAAAGATATGCCGAAGAAAAGGATTGAAGAGGCCCTTGAACGCATAAAGGCGGGCGAGATGGTTGTTCTCGTCGACGACGAGGACAGGGAGAACGAGGGGGACCTCTGCATGGCCGCCGAGCTTGTAACCCCCGAGGCCGTAAACTTCATGGCCAGGCACGGCAGGGGCCTTATTTGCCTTACCCTTACCGAGGAGAGGGCCGACACCCTCGACCTCAAACCCATGGTCTCGGACAACACGACCCCTTTCAGGACCGCCTTTACCGTCTCCATAGACGCCAAGCAGGGTATCACCACCGGCATCTCCGCTTCCGACAGGGCAAAGACCATACTCGCTGCCGTGGGCGAGGGGGCAAGGCCCTCCGACATTGCGCGCCCGGGGCACGTATTTCCGCTTCGCGCGAGGAAGGGCGGGGTGCTCGTAAGGACGGGCCAGACCGAGGGCTCTGTGGACCTCTCAAGGCTCTCGGGCCTGAAGCCCGCCGGGGTCATATGCGAGATAATGCGCGAGGACGGACAGATGGCCCGGATGCCCGACCTCGAGGTCTTCGCCAAAGAGCACGGCCTCATGATAATAACCATAGCCGACATCATAGAGTACAGGCTCCGTCACGACAGGCTCGTCCACAGGGCCGCCTCGGCGGCCCTGCCGAGCAAGTACGGCGGGGACTTCACCGCCATAGCCTACACCAACGACGTGGACTCTAACGAGCACCTCGCCCTCGTAAAAGGCGAGATCACGCCAGAGGAGCCCGTGCTCGTTAGAGTACACTCCGAGTGCCTGACGGGCGACGTCCTCGGCTCCGAGAGGTGCGACTGCGGGGACCAGCTCAAGGGGGCCCTTAAAATGATAGAGAAGGAAGAAAGAGGGGTCTTCCTCTATATGCACCAGGAGGGCAGGGGCATAGGGCTTGCTAACAAGCTGAGGGCCTACGCGCTCCAGGACGAGGGCCTCGACACCGTGGAGGCCAACGAGATGCTCGGCTTCAAGGCCGACCTGAGGGACTACGGCATAGGTGCGCAGATACTCCTTGACCTCGGGGTGAGGAAGATGCGTATAATAACGAACAACCCCAAGAAGGTCGTGGGCCTCGAGGGCTACGGCCTCGAGATAACCGAGCGCGTGCCCATAGAGTCCACACCCCACGAGAAGAACGTGAGATACCTCAAAGTGAAGAAGGAAAAGCTCGGTCACCTCATAAGCAACCTCGACGACATAAAGGACTCTTAGCCCGGGTATGGAACGCCTCTGACTCCGGGGTTTTCATCCCGACAGCCGGGCGCCGGTTTTTTGCAATGAAGGTTAATAAAAAATCAAGGAGGCGGTATGCCGAAAGTATTCGAAGGTCACCTTTCCGCGAAGGGTCTCAAGTTCGCCGTCGTTGTAAGCAGGTTTAACGACTTCATAAGCGAAAAGCTCCTCGCCGGCGCCCTCGACACCCTTTTGAGGAGCGGGGCGGCTGAAGACGACGTGGACATAGTAAGGGTCCCGGGCGCCTTCGAGATGCCCGTTGTGGCCAAAACGCTCGCCGGGAAAAAGACCTACGACGCGATAATATGCCTCGGGTGCGTACTCCGTGGGGCCACCCCTCACTTCGAATACGTGGCCTCGGAGGCGGCAAAGGGGATCGCCAGGGTCTCTCTCGATTACGAGTGTCCCGTCTCCTTCGGGGTCATAACCGCCGATACCCTTGAACAGGCCGTGGAAAGAGCCGGGACCAAGTCCGGCAACAAGGGCAGGGACGCCGCGCTCGGGGCCATTGAGATGGCGAACCTCCTCAAATCGGTGCGCAAAAAGAAATGACCCGCACCCCCCCACTCTCCCGGTAAAGATGATAGGCGCGAGGCGAAAGGCAAGAGAAAAGGCCCTCCAGATACTCTACAGGGTCGACATCGCCGAGGGCGGGCCAGAGGAGAACTTCGTGCCAGACACGGACTCGCCATTTTCCTCCCTCGGACCCATCGGTTCCGATACCGTGAAATACTGTGAGACCCTCGTCGGCGGTGTGCTCCAGAGGCTTGAGGAGATAGACGCCGATATAGAGGGGGCCTCAGAGCGGTGGAAGGTTGCGAGGATGCCCCTTGTGGACAGGAACATACTGCGTCTTGCCGTTTATGAATTGAAATACTGCGCCGACGTACCCTACAAGGTGGTCATAGACGAGGCGGTGGAGCTTGCAAAACGCTTCGGCTCGGAAAGCTCCGGGGCCTTTGTGAACGGCGTGCTCGACAAGATATCGAGGGACTTTCAGGCCAAAAAGCTCGTCGCCGGCAGGCCTGTTTAAAGAAATTATGATAGATGTAACTCAATTTTGAAAAAAGAAGTTGACACCTTCTTTAAAAGTCGTATAATTAGATGGAAGCGAGGAGCTATAGGGTTTGAGAATTCCTCTACTGGACCTCTCCAGGCAATACCGCGAGATAAAAAAAGAGGTATTGAGAGAGGTACAAAACGTCTGTGATTCCCAGCACTACATATTAGGCAAAAACGTCTCGGCCCTCGAGGAAGAAATGGCCGCGTACTGCGGCACCAGGTATGCGGTGGGTGTTGCCTCGGGTTCCGACGCCATACTCTTGAGCCTCATGGCCGTTGGTATAGGCCCTGGCGACAAAGTCATAACAACGCCGTTCACCTTTTTCGCAACCGCGGGCTCCATCTCGTTACTCGGTGCCGTACCGGTCTTCGCGGACATTCATCCAGAGACCTGCAACATCGACCCACTCAGCATAGAGACTCTCCTCAAGAAAAGTTCCAGGGGCACAAAGGCGATTCTACCCGTGCACCTCTACGGACAGTGCGCGGACATGGGCCCGATAAAGACCCTTGCCCGCAAACACGGGCTCAAGGTCGTAGAGGACGCGGCCCAGTCCATAGGCGCCCGCTACAGGGGCAGGAGGGCCGGCTCGTTGGGCGACGCGGGTTGTTTCTCCTTCTATCCCACTAAAAACCTCGGGTGCTTCGGCGACGGCGGGATGGTAACCACGAACAACCTGGCAACAGCACAGAGGCTCAAGATGCTGAGGGTCCACGGAAGCAGGAAAAGGTATTACTACGACACCGTGGGCACCAACTCCAGGCTCGATGAGCTCCAGGCGGCAGTGTTAAGGGTTAAACTCAAGTACCTCGACGCATGGACTGAGCGGAGGATAACCAACGCCAGACGCTACGACAGGCTCCTGGCAAGGGCGGGGCTCGGCGAGGTGGTCAAACTCACGCGCATAGAGGAAACAAACCAGAGTGTTTACAACCAGTACGTCATACTGGTAAAATACAGGGACGAATTGAGGGAACATCTGACCAGCGCAGGCATAGGCACGGAGGTCTATTATCCCATGCCTCTCCATCTCCAGAAGTGCTACGCCTCCCTCGGCCACAGAAGGGGGGACTTCCCCGTATCCGAAAAGGTCTCAAGAGAGACCCTGGCGCTTCCCATATTCGCAGAGCTGAAAACCTCCGAACAGGAGTACGTCGTATCAACCATAGAGAAGTTCTACAAGCGCAAATCCCGCAGGTAAGGCCATCAAGGTCCTTTGCGGTAAAACCTTCAAGGGAGTGAGATTTTGAAAAGAGTTCTTGTGACAGGCGGGGCGGGCTTCATAGGCTCGCACCTGTGCGAGCGGCTTATCGAAGATGGCTCCGAGGTCCTCTGCCTCGACAACTTCTTCACCGGCCGCAAAGAGAATATCTCGCACCTCATGGACAACCCCATGTTCGAGTTGATAAGGCACGACGTCACAGAGCCCGTACTCCTCGAGGTCGACGAGGTCTACAACCTCGCCTGCCCGGCCTCTCCGGTCCATTACCAGTACAACCCGGTGAAGACAATTAAGACCAACGTCATAGGGACTCTTAACATGCTCGGCCTCGCAAAAAGGGTGAGGGCGCGCATCCTCCAGGCCTCGACCTCAGAGGTCTATGGCGACCCGAAGGTCCATCCCCAGCCCGAGTCCTACTGGGGCAACGCCAACCCCATCGGCCCTAGAGCCTGCTACGACGAGGGCAAGAGGTGCGCCGAGAGCCTCATGTTCAGCTACCACAGGCAAAACGGCGTGGACATCCGGATAGTGAGGATATTCAATACCTACGGGCCAAGGATGCTGGAGAACGACGGCCGGGTGGTCAGCAACTTCATAGTCCAGGCATTGAGGGGCAAGGACATCACGGTATACGGCGACGGCTCCCAGACCAGGAGCTTCTGCTACATTGACGACTTGGTCGAGGGCATGGTAAGGATGATGGATAACGACGGGGAGCCGGGCCCCGTAAACCTCGGAAACCCGGCGGAGTTCACCATAATGGAGCTCGCGAAGGTGGTTAAAGAGCTAACCGGGAGCCAGTCCCGCGTAGTCCACAGGGAGCTCCCGCAGGACGACCCCGTGCAGAGACAGCCCGATATTACGGTGGCCCGCGAAAAGCTCGACTGGAAGCCCACGGTGGAGCTCGAAGAGGGCCTCAAAAAAACGATAGAGTACTTCAGCCGGAGGATCCACGGAGATAGCAAAAAAAGCAAGACGCGAGTCTTATAGAATTGAAAATCTGTAAAGCCGGTTGCAGATTTTAAGACTTAAGGGTTCAAGTACCCTAAACCTCGGTAACAACACTTCACGAAAACTCACCTTTGAAGACCAAACCGGCAAAATAAACCGTTTTACCCGAAAGACTTACCTTGACCGTCGTCAGCACAGGTGCATTCTGACAGGCCGCTTTTATACACGCTCCGTTGATGACGCCTCGCTGAAAATAGTTTTTTTTATCCTCTCACGTTAACCAACTGTGAGCTTTGCTGGCCAGGTGGGGCAGGTGGCAGGTGGGCCAGGTGGGCCAGGTGGGGCCGGGGGGCTGTGAGGGGGGCTGCGGGGGGCTTTTGTGGGG
>DATEAM010000124.1:0-32092 GCA_035288385.1 Thermodesulfobacteriota bacterium | reverse complement strand
CCCCCCCCCCCCGCCCCACCGCCCCCCTTGCCGCCCCCCTGTCCCGCCTCCATACCGTTAAAGTAATCTTCGGCATCGCGCGGGCCCTTCCAGAGCCGGCCTTACCATATAAGGGCAGGCCTTTCTGACGTAAGGTCGCATCCTGGAAAAAACTTGCCCTTGTCCCGAGGCAATCCTTTATGATATTTCAATATATGGTGTAAAAGTTTAACTCCCCGGAAATTCCTTGAAGGTTTCAGCCAGAGGTGAAATAACGGAAATTTGAAAAAGAGGCTGAAAGAAGAGTCCGTAATATTCATAAGCATATTCAAGTGGCTGGTGCTCGCCTCGATCATCGGCATAATCGTGGGGCTCTCCACCACACTGTTCCTCAAGGTCCTCAACCTCTCCACAGCCTATACCTCGCAGTTCAGCCTCTACTTCCTGCTGCTCCCCTTCGCCATGTTCACCAGCGCGGCGATGACGAAGTACCTCGCCCCGGACGCCGGGGGGTACGGCGCGAGGGTAATCGAGGCGGTGCATAAGACCTCGGGCAGGATAAAGTTCATGGTCGTGCCCGTAAAGTTCGCCGCCACCATAGTAACGCTCGCCTTCGGGGGCTCGGCCGGAAAGGAGGGACCCTGCGCGCAGATAGGCGCCGGGCTCTCCTCGGCGGTGGCCTCGGTCTTCAGGTTTTCCGACAGCGACAGGAAAAAGCTCGTCATCTGCGGCATATCCGGGGGCTTCGCCGCGGTCTTCGGCACCCCCATAGCCGGGGCAATATTCGGCATCGAGGTCCTCTTCGTCGGGGGGATACTCTACGAGGTCCTCCTGCCATCCTTCGTGGCCGGGATTATTAGCTACCAGGTCTCAGCGAGCCTGGGGGTCACCTACTTTTACTACCCCCTCGAGTTCGTCCCGGTCTTCTCCGAGGCCTTCTTCATAAAGGTCGTCTTCGCGGGGGTGTTCTTCGGCATCTGCTCGTTTCTTGTAATCGAGAGCTTGAGGCTCGGCCAGAAGTACTCGAGAAAGCTCGAGGAGAAGAGGGGGATAAGCGACCTCAAGAGAAGCCTCCTCGGCGGGATTGCCATCGTCGCCCTCACCCTTGTTTTCTCCAAGACGTACCTCGGCCTCGGCCTCGAGACCATAAGCTCGACCCTCGAGGGCGGGGACGTGCCTTTCTACTCCTTCCTCGTAAAAATTCTCTTTACGAGCATAACGCTCAATGCCGGGGGGAGCGGCGGGATCATTACCCCCATATTTTTCATAGGCTCGACGGCAGGGAACCTCTTCGCCAATCTCCTCGGTCTCGACTCCTCGGTCTTTGCCGCCATAGGCCTCGTAAGCCTCCTTGCCGGGGCTGCCAACACGCCCATCGCTGCGAGCATACTCGCCGTGGAGCTCTTCGGGACCGAGGTCGCTCCCTACGCAGCCGTTGCCTGCGTCATAAGCTTCATAATGACGGGCCACCGCTCCATCTATCCATCCCAGATACTTTCGATGAAGAAGTCCTCCTCCATCCAGGTGGAGATCGGAAAAGAGATGGAGACCATAAGGCCCGTTTACCAGCACAGGGACAGGAGCGTTATAGCAACAGCCCGGAACCTCATGGGCGTCTTAAGAGAGAAAGGGCGCAAGAAAAAGGGGGATAGCGACGACAACGGCGCCGTTAGTACCGTGGAGCCCGTCGAAAAAGAGCCAGGCCCGGACGACCCCGGCAAGGAGTAGCCGGCCCCCGGCCCCCCGGCCTTTCGGTTTCACGGAACCACGGATAGACGGAAAAGAAGAAGACACTTGGTGCCGGCAACCCTGGCTCCTGCCCATAAGGCCGATAAGCCCTCAATTTGCTTGCCTGGGCTCCCCGGCTGTGATATAAATGGAGTCAGCCGGTCTACTACCGGCTAATTTTTTGACTTTGGCATCTGGGGCGGACTTATCCGGCCCATGGCGGTTGTCAAAAAATTTTACTTTCCTGTGCATGTCAAAGCCTGTATCGGGACACAAAAATCGGGGCGTGGCTCAGCCTGGTAGAGCACCGCGTTCGGGACGCGGGGGTCGGAGGTTCAAATCCTCTCGCCCCGACCATTTCCTTGCCAACAGGGTAAAATTGTTCGAACTGTGAAAAAAATGCGTGGTTATTGAGCCTTGTTTGGTATCAAAAGTCACAGAAAATCAGACATATGCGGTTTGGCACGGGTGTTGCATCTTTATCTGTCCAAGAGGAACTGAAGGGGCATCTAAACGCCGAGACGGTACCTCGCGGGCGGTTGAATCCGGTTTTCAAGGCCCTTTCCACGATAGATTAAGGTGTTAAATTTATTGTTGTAACTTCTTGACAACGGTGATTCGGGTGCCTATAATCAGTGTCAAAGTTTTTCTTGTGGCATAAAGGGGCGTTTAACTGGTCTAAAATCCATAACCAAAACCAAGGAGGTAAGTCAGATGAAGACAGTAATGGAGTTGTTCGGAAGGCTCAATCTCAGGAGTGAAAAAGGTCAGACCGTCATAGAGTACATCCTCGTGTTGGTACTCATAGCCCTGGTGCTCGTGATCGCCTTCAACAGCGGCGGCGTGGCATCGGGGATCAGTGCCGCTTCTAACGAGATAGGGACAGCTCTCCAGAACGTGGACGTGCCGATCACATAGGCGTTACCGTCGGTACGCAAGCTGGTACCCGGTCCTTGCGACACCAGTGTGCTGAAGAGAGAACAAGGAGCTGGATTTTCGCTGGGGGTTGTGCGTAAGATGAACGTCAGAGAGCAAAAGGGCCAGACGGTTCTCGAATATCTGCTCGTCATAATACTACTGAGCGCCGTGATATTCTTCGCCGTCCAGATAGGCACCATGAAGAAGGGTGTGGAAGACGCCGGCACCAATATCGGCGAAGACTTCACCAACTTCAAGTTTGCTCCACCTGGCGGGTCTTGATTACAGGTCCAGGCCTTACGTCGCAACCACTCCAGTTTCTGCTATACTTAATGCAGGGCTCCTGGAAAAGACCCTGGACACTCTAAAACAATACGGCCTCCATGGATCACATGATTGCCAGGGAGCATGGGCGACAGTGGTCCGTGGAGGCGCGTAGGCGTGAAAATGAGAAACACCTTTAATGACAGAAGGGGTCAGACCGTTATAGAGACCCTGTTCATGCTCATCATCCTTCTGGCGATATTTTTGCTCATCGCAGAGGTGGCGAGGGCATGGCATCTGAAGAACTCTCTTAACAACGCCGCCAGGGTCGGGGCCAGGTTCGCCGTAGTCCAGACAGACCTTGAGGAAAACGACCCTGACGTGGTACAAACCGTGCGTGACACCCTCGGGAGACCCGATGCCGAGGTTTTCGTAAACATTATAGACTTGAACAGCTCAGGCGGCGACCCTGACGCAGGCGATATGGTAATGGTCACCGTAAGGGACTGCTTTATCCCCGTGGTCAGGTGGGAGCTTGGCTTTATTTCGGACGACCCCGCGCTTGAGTGCGACTCAGCGGGGATGTTCTTGACCTCGATAACCTCCATGAGGTATGAGATATGAGAGACGAGGTCTGAGGTCCTGAAGTTGGTTTCTTAGCGAGGGAGGATAAAGGGAGGTAATCATGGCAGCTAAACCGAGGGCGGTTGTCGTTATAGGCGTGGTCGCCGTTGCGATTGCGGCGATCGCGAGCTGGCTCCTGTACAATTATCTGAGGGAACAGCAAGAGATAGTAAAGGAGGCGGTGGCCACCGAACAGGTCGTCGTGGCCTCCAAGGACATACCCGTAGGGACCACCATAGAGAGGACCCAGATCAAGGTCGTAACCTGGCCCAAGGCCAACGTCCCCGAGAGGGCGGTTTTGACCGAGGCGGGCGCCGTGGGCAGGGTCGCGCTCCAGGGCATACAGTCCGGTGACCCGATCACCGAGGCGAAACTCGTTCCGAGGGGAGGCGCCCCAGGGATCCTCACCTACAAGATCCCCGAGGGGCACAGGGCCATGACCGTGGGCGTTGACCAGGTCTCTGGTGTAGCCGGGTTCATTACCCCGGGCAACATGGTGGACGTGGTCCTGACGCACAAGAACCCCGAAGGCAGGCGGGGTCCGCTTAGCAAGATAATACTCCAGAACATCCCCGTCCTGGCCACGGGCCAGATAATAGAGCAGGAAGCGGAAGGCAAACCCGTAATAGTCCCCACCGTAACCCTCGACGTCACACCCGATGAGGCCGAGAGGCTCGCGCTGGCGAGCGTGGAGGGAAGGCTCCAGCTCCTTCTGAGGAAGCACGGCGATAAGGACGTTTTTGCCTCGGGAGGCGCCACCATCAGCAGGGTCATAGGAGCGGCGCCGGCGGGGCCGGCGGGGCCAAGTCCGAGGGTTGCGAAGGCCGCGGGTAAAAGGGCCGTAAAGAAGGGCCCCGTCACCACGAAGGCGGCCGGTGCGAGGACCATCAATGTGGAGGTCCTGCGCGACGGCAACAAGCAGATAGAGACGTTCAAAGTTCAGCAATAGATTCCAGGGGGGGGTTATGTCCATTCTAAGGAGGGGATTATGACGAGAAGAGTATTATATACGTTCTTCGTCTTGTGCGCCTTTTTAATCTCTACGACGGCGATGGCCGCAATACCCGTTGAGGTGAGCGTGGGCAAGTCCACGGTCGTTACCCTTAAGGAGAACAGCAAAAGGGTATCCATATCAGACCCCTCCGTGGCTGAACTCATCCTGATCTCTCCCACCGAGATCCTTCTCAACGGCAAGAAGGTAGGCGCAACGAGCCTGATCATATGGAACGAGGAGGGCAAGAGGACCTTTTTCGACCTCTTCGTGGCGGGAGACGTAACGGATCTCAGGCAGAAGCTTAAGGATATCGCCCCGGAAGACGAGGTGGACGTCTCGCTTGTGGGAACCACCATCGTTTTAAAGGGTACGATTAAGAACACAGAGACGATCAAAAGGATAGAGACCCTCAGCTCGGCATACGGGGCAAAGGTTATAAACCTCTTGAAGATCAAGGAACCGCAGCAGGTGCTCCTCGAGGTGAAGGTGGCGCAGATCGACAGGACGAAGCTAATGGAGCTCGGTCTTAGCTTCCTTATAAAGGGCTCGGAAGCCGAGGGCACCTCCGCGGGCCTGTTCGCCACTCCAGACGGCGTCCTCACGGGAGACTCGCCCGGCATAGACGGTTATGACTTCGGCGACATCGTCCCCCAGATAGGGGTTTCCCATTTCACGAGCGGGGTGGCGGCTTTCCTGAGGGCGCTTTCCGACAAGGGGCTCGCCAAGGTCCTCGCTGAACCCAACCTCGTAGTCAGGAGCGGCGAGGAGGGCGAGTTCCTCGCAGGGTCGAGGATCCCCGTTCAGGTGGTCCGGGGCGTGGGGGCTGACTCCACCATTTCCATAACATTCGAGGAGGTGGGCATAAAGCTCAACTTCAAACCCGAGGTCCTCGAAGACGGGATAATAAGGCTCAAGATAGACCCGGCCGAGGTGAGCAACGTCGTACAGTTCCTGAGCTTCCAGGGCGCCATAGCCCCGGAGATAGACACCCGCCAGGTCTCAACGAGCGTAGACCTGAAGGAGCATGAAAGCCTCATACTCGCCGGGCTCCTGAACGAGGAGATGAGAAAGAACATCTCCAAGATCCCCTTGCTCGGCGACATCCCGATCCTCGGCGCGGTCTTCCGCACCACGAGAGACGAGCTCGAGACCACGGAGCTCGCCTTCTTCATAACCCCTTCGCTCGTAAAGCCGATAGCGCCGGGCGTGAGGCCCGAGCTTCCCGGGGAAGCCTCTCCAACGCCTGAGGAAAAGATGGAGTTCCAGTGGATACCCGTACCGAAGACCTCTAAAAAGAGCACAGAGCAGACGGACGGCACTCAGGGGACACCCCAGGGGGAAGCAGATGATACGGCCCAGGAGAACTGATAGCCTTTCTTCCCAGTACGCTGAGAAGCAAGAGGGGGGCAGGGGAGAGACGGGGCGCGTGGGGCGGACAGGACAAGGGGGAGAGGTGGTGCTCGGGGGAGTGGAGCGGCAGGCTGGACAGATGGGGCGCAAAGGCGGTCCCGGGCATAGCGGGCAGGCCGTTGTCCTCGTCGTAGGGGTCCTCGCCTTATTCCTCATCTTTTTCTTCGTATTGATAGACTTCGCCTTCATGTACTATGTAAGGGGCCAGCTCCAGAACGCCGCGGACGCCGCCGCCCTCGCAGGGGCCTCCAAGCTCGAAGACACAGACGACCCCAGCCAGATCGAGGCCAGGCAGGAGGCATGGAAGTTCGCCTGCCGGAACGCCGCCGTGGGCAGGAGCGTCTATCTCGTGGACTCGGGCCCCGACTGCGACTCTCCTCCGTCGGAACTTAACCAGGCCAACGACCCTACCAAAGACATAGTGGTGGGGTTCTGGGACGGGGACTCCCTTGACCCGGAAGGCACACCGATAAACGCCGTCCTCGCCCGGACGAGGAGGACCGCTGAAGCAACGTACAACGGGGGAGAGGTAGACCTCTTCTTCGGTTTCCTTATACTAAAGCCCACGATGGGAGTGCAGAGGGCCGCCATAGCCTCGAGGCCGGCAAGGGCCGAGGCGCCCATAGCGTTGTGTACGGATTCGTGCCTCCTTGACCTCGGCGAAGACGGGTTGATATTTTACACGTCAGGGACCGCTACTGAATACGAAGACCCTGCCAGGGCGATTGCATGGACAACTCTCGATGAAGATCAACAAAGCACGAGCAGTACCGCCCTGCGTGACTTTATATGCGAAAGGAAGGTCGGGGGCGAATGCCTTGGAGAGGTCGCGACCACCAATGGAGTTGATGCAAAAACCAGCAGGGTGTTCAGGGGCGCCTTTATAAACCCCAGGTACGACAGAGACAACAAGGTATGCACGGGAGGGGCGACTGAAATATGCGGCGACGAGACGTCCGACCGCGTCGCCGAGTGGGAGGTCATAGCCCCCATACTCGACGAGTGTCCCACGGGAATACAAAATGAAACCCATACAATCCGGCAATGGGCGCTGATAACGATTACCGAGGTAGCGGCGAAAGGAAACAGTCCGCAGGGAGAGTGCTCCTGCAACCCGGACAACGGTTGCACCTACGAGCGCCTTGAGCCGGCGGACCTTTCGGAAGAGCTTGACCCGAACATCACCTTTGCGGTCCGTATAAAGAACATCCAATGCGTGGACTGCGACCCGGTTCCGGACTTCCTCTCCCGGAAAGTGGTGCTCGTATTTTAAAAACTTGAGGAGGATATTGTAGTATAAGATGAACCCCAACATAGCGATAGTGATAATCGACAGCGACACCGACTCCGTCAAGACGATGGTATCTTTCATACAGCACCTCGGAGACCACGCCTCCATCGAGGGCGTGGCCTCCAACTTCGAGAGCGGCATCGAGATGGTGCACAAGAAGAGGCCCAACGTCGTCATAATGGAGCTCACCGACGGTATCGACGACGCCGTAGGAAAGGTACACTCCATCCTTGAAAGGTTCCCCAGGACGTCGATATTCGTAACTTCCTCCGACAGGTCGGCCGATACCATCCTCAAGGTCATGAAGGCCGGGGCCACGGAGTACATCCTGAGGCCCATTACCGAGGAGGACCTCTCATCGGCCCTCCAGAAGATGGGGCGCCTGTGGATAACCAAACCGGCCCCGGAGGCCGAGGTCGGCAAGGTCTATACGCTCTTCAGCCCCAAGGGCGGAGTGGGGGTTACGACCCTGGCGGTAAACCTCGCCACCAACGTCCACAAGGTCACGGGCAAACCCACCGTCATCGTCGACCTGGACCTCGACGCCGGGGACGTGACCACCTTCCTCAATATAAAATCGACCTACACGATAAGCGACGTGACCACCAACATGAGCCGCCTCGACGAGAGCTTCATGAAGGGCGTCATAACCAAACACCCCTCAGGGGTCCACGTCCTCGCCGAGCCCCAGAACGTCGATGAGGGGGCGAGAATCCCCGGGTCCGACATAACGAAGCTCATCGAGCTCCTCAAGACCATGTTCGACTACATAATAATCGACACGGGCGCCGTCATAGACGAGAGGACCATAGAGGCCATAAAGATGTCGGACTCCATAATGGTGGTCCTCATCATGAGCCTGCCCGGGATAAGGCACCTGCAGAGGTATCTTAAGTATTTCGACAAGCTCGGCCTCAGGGACAGGGTAAAGATTATCGTAAACAGGTACATAAAGAAGGGCGACATAAGGATTGAGGACGCCGAGAAGGTCCTCGGGCGCTCCATAGCTTTTTCCATACCCAACGAGTATGACCTCGCCATGAGGTGCCTCAACAAGGGCATACCGATAAGCGAGGAGAACCCGCGCTCCGGGGTGAACACCGCCATGGAGGATATATCGAAAGAGATTATAAAAATACACGGTTAACTCTTCAAAGTGTGAGGTAGGCTTATGGCAGACATGACAAGAGAGGTCCCTGTTTCAAAGCTGGATAAGTACCAGAGTCTCAAGACGAGGATCCACAGGAAACTCATCGAGAGCCTCGACCTGACGAATATCAACCTCATTGAGACGGAGATACTCAGAAAGGAGATAGTCAGGATCCTCGAGGGCCTCATCGCCGACGAAGGGGTGCCCCTGAGCTTTGCCGAGCGCGAGAGCCTCATAACGGACATCCAGCACGAGACCTTCGGCCTCGGCCCCCTCGAGCCCCTTCTTGCCGACCCCGAGATATCCGACATACTGGTCAACCGCTACGACCAGGTCTACATAGAGAAGTTCGGAAAACTGAAGAAGGTGGACATGATCTTCAGGGACGACAACCACCTTCTCCAGATAATAGACAGGATAGTCTCCAAGGTGGGCAGACGCGTGGACGAGTCTTCTCCCTACGTCGACGCCAGGCTCCCTGACGGCTCAAGGGTCAACGCCATCATCCCCCCCCTCGCCCTCGACGGCCCCGTGCTCTCCATAAGGCGGTTCGGGGTTACGCCCCTGAAGATGAACGACATCCTCAACTTCGGCTCCATCAACAAGGACATCGGCGCCTTTCTCATGGGCTGCATCAAGGCAAGGCTCAACATGCTCATATCCGGTGGCTCGGGCTCCGGGAAGACGACGTTGCTGAACATCCTCTCCGAGTACATACCCACTACGGAGAGGATCATCACCATCGAGGACTCCGCCGAGCTGCAATTGAAGCAGGACCACGTGGTGAGGCTCGAGACCCGTCCACCGAACATAGAGGGCAGGGGCGAGGTAACCCAGAGGGACCTCGTCAGAAACGCCCTGAGGATGAGGCCCGACAGGATTATCGTCGGCGAGGTGAGGGGTTCCGAGGCCCTCGATATGCTCCAGGCGATGAACACGGGCCACGACGGCTCTCTGTCCACCATACACGCCAACACCACGAGGGACGCCATGATGCGGCTTGAGACCATGGTGCTCATGGCCGGGATGGACCTTCCCGATAGGGCGATACGCGAACAGGTATCCTCCGCCATACACATAGTGGTTCAGCTGAGCAGGCTCTCCGACGGTAAACGCAAGATAATGAGCGTATCGGAGATAACGGGACTCGAGGGCAATACCATCGTCATGCAGGACATCTTCATGTTCGAAAGGATCGGGATGGGTCCCAACGGAGAGGTCCTCGGCCACTTCCGTCCCACCGGGGTAAGGCCCAGGAGCATGGACAAGATAAAGGTCACCGGGGTGGAAGTGCCCTCGGGTATATTCGAGTACGAGGCGTTGAAATGACGACGATCCTGTTGATAGCGATACTCTTCTTCGCGGCCGGGTTTCTCGGGCTCATAACCCTTTTTATGAGCTACGCCGCGGTAAAGGCCTCGCCGAGGCATGAGCTCAAGAAACGCCTGAGGAACCTGGCCCTTGACGTCTCGGACAGGAGGTTCCCCACGGAGCTGAGAATCGAGATACTCGGGGAGATGAGCCCCCTGGACAGGCTCCTTTACAGGTTAAGGCTCGTACAGAGCCTCCACAGGTTTATTGACAGGGCGGGGCTGAGGATCGATGTGAAGTCCATTATCGGGGTAGCCCTTCTCCTGGCCGTCGCCGGCGTGATAGTCGGGATCCTCCTCAACCAGGGACCTGTGCCATCCATAATACTCGGGATCATTGGCGTGATCTCGCCATATTTTTTCCTCAAGTTTAAAAAGGACGCGAGGTATAACAAGTTTCTCGAACAGTTCCCTGACGTCCTGGACATGATAGCCCGTTCACTCCAGGCGGGCCACTCCTTCAGCGCCGCCGTACAGCTCGTGGCCACGGAGACCGCGGAACCGACCGCCGGCCTTTTCAAGACCCTGTACGAGGAACAGGTCCTCGGGCTTTCCCTGAGGGAATCGCTCCAGCACCTGAACTCCCGGATGGACAGCACGGACCTGAGGTTTTTTATCCTCGCCGTGAACATCCACCGCGAGATAGGCGGAAACCTCGGTGAGATACTCGAGAGGTTGTCGCGCACCATAAGGGAGAGGATCAGGATTAAACGCCAGGTCAGGGTCTACACGGCCCAGGCGCGGACCTCGGGCTACATACTCGCCGCCGCCCCGATATTCATGGCGCTCTTTTTCTATTTCACGACCCCCGGGTATATAGAGGAGCTCGTGAGCGTGACATGGGGCTGGTACGCCATATTTTTCGCCGTCTCCGCGCAGATAGCCGGTTTTCTGGTCATAAAAAGGATTATAAACATAAGGATATGAACGGAAGGGTCTACTCATGCCTCTATACGCCATCTTAAGCTTTGTGTTTGTCGCCACCGCCTTCGTTCTCTTCTTCATATTTTATCTCTTTGTCCCGAGCAAAAGCGTTCTCGAAGAGAGGATCGACGCGCTCAGGGCGAGCGAGGAAGGAGGCGAGGTCTCCAGTCTCCTGAGGCCGACGCCTGCGGGCTGGCAGGGTTTCCTCGCAAGACTCGGCAGGAGGATGCCGCTGAGGCCCCACGAGTACGGGAGGTACAGAAAGACCATCGTCTCCGCCGGCTACAGGAGAGAGGTACTGCCCATCTTCATCGGGGCCAAGATATTCCTCGCCCTCCTCTTCGCCGGCGTGTATTTCGTCTTCTACGGGCTCCCCGTGGAGAATGACCCGAGGATGATTCTCCTGAGCGTCATCATCCTCGGCATAATCGGCTTCCTCCTGCCCACCTACTGGCTCTCCAACAAGGTCAAGAAGAGAAGGATCCAGATATTCCACGACCTGCCCGACGTGTTGGACCTGATGACGGTCTGCGTGGAGGCCGGGCTCAGCATGGAGTCTGCCATGTTGAGGATATCCCAGGACCGGCAGTTCGCAAAGAGCCCTCTCGCCCAGGAGATGAAGATCTGCATACAGGAATCAAGGGCCGGGAAACCGCGCCACGAGGCCCTCAAGGACATGGCTGATAGGATCGGAGAGAGCGACGTGAAGGCCTTCTCGGCCATGCTGATACAGACCGAACGCCTCGGCACGAGCCTTGCCGAGAGCCTGCGCGTACACTCGGACTCGCTCAGGATAAGAAGGAGACAGCTGGCGGAAGAGAGGGCGGCAAAGACCGCTATCAAGCTCCTCTTCCCGCTGGTCTTCCTGCTCCTCCCCTCCATGTTCGTTGTGATTGGAGTGCCGGCGATGATCAGGATCATGAGGGTCTTTGCTGAAATGTAGAAACCCGGACGAAGGTCCCGGGTGGATATCCTGACATGGTTCAAGATCGTTATCGCCGTCCAGGCCGGGATGGTTTACTCGAGGACGGGACGAAGAGAGCAGGGGCGGATGTAACGAGGGGCGGATGTCATGGATGGGGAGGGGATGTGGGGCAACTCGGGGCTGTGCCAATCTCGGGCCGGGGCAATCCGGGGCTGTGCCAACCATGGGTGGGGCTGACGAGGATATCCAGAAAGCCCTCACCTTTGCACTTTTAACGGAACCCCCCGGGTAAGTCATGCTTGCCGGGGGGTTTTAAGAATCCGGGTTTTTCAATGTCTTCTGACTCCCTATCGGCCCGCAATTCAAGGAACGGAAGATTCGTATCCACGACGGTCACGGTTGCGGACGGCCTCTTTAAAAGGATGAAGGGGCTGCTCGGCAAAGATAGCTTCCCAAAAGGCGAGTCCCTCTGGATAAAACCGTGCAGGGGGATACACACGGTGGGGATGAAATTCCCCATAGACGTTTTATTCCTTGATTCCGAGAACGTAATAGTAGATATTGTAGAGAACATACAGCCGAACAGGTTCTCTAAAATCGTCTTCAGGGCAAGGACCGTTCTGGAGCTACCCGCGGGTACCGTGGGGGAGTCCGGGATCGAAGTGGGAGACAGACTGGTCTTTGCGTCATGAAGCCCAAGGTCGTAACTCCTCTCAGATGGGTCATGTTTTTAAAAATTTCGTCTCCTCGTCATGAAGACGTCTCTTTCCGGGAGAAATCCCATAACTTCCTGCCTCCTGTACTCTCTGTTCCTCCACTTTGTGGTCCTGTACCTGTTCCTCACGCTCCCCCTTATTAAGGGGATGAATTATACGAGCGCTTTCGAGATGTATTTTGTCTATCTCAAGGAAGGCGAGAGGAAGACGGCGGCATTACCCCGGATGGAGGAGAAAGAGCCCCCCGTCGAGGAAAGGGACGTAAAAAACCCCGTGGGTACTATACCGGCAAAGAGGGCCCTGAAGGAGAAGTCCGAGGCCACCGGGGCGCTCGGGGATATAAAAAAGGAAAAGCCCCGGGAACTAAAACCCTCAAACCCGCCTGGAAAGACCGCAGGGCCCAGAATCGCCAAACCACCGGTAAAAGAGGCGAAAGAGGTTAAAAAAGCTGCGGCAGCCGGCTCTTTCCGGCCCGAAGGCAAGAGTGGGGAGGCGAAAATCCCTCCTCCGCCTGCTAAAAAGGACGCTCCCCAGGCCGCCGGCAAGTCTTTTCCGCTCGTAGAGAAACCGCCCTTGTCAGAGGCCGTCGCCCAGGGCGCTGCAAGGCCTGCCGGGACCGGTCCTCATAAGGATAGCGCCATAAAAGAAAAGGTACCGACGGAAGAACCTTACGGCGGTAAGGAGAGGATGGCCGGGTTGTACAGGGAAGAGTCCTCCGGGGTCGAGAAGAACGGGGTGTATATACCGGGAGTCAGTCCGGAGAAGGAGGTAGGGGATATAAAGGTAACGGAAAGACCCGTCGCCGGAGAGAAGACGCCCGAGGGGCGTCCCCCCGTCAATGAAAAGACCTCCGGAGGGGCGGTTGCCGACTTCGTGGGTAGCGGCGTCAGCATAATATCGAGCGGGGTCATAGAGAAAAAACTCGAACCCCTTGACGGTGAAGACAGGACCGTTGTGGTGAGGTGGGTGGACAAGAAGAGGGTAATAAAGCCGCCCGGGATAAAGGAGAAAGAGTCTGCCGTCGATGATCTCGAGAGGTCCGAAAAGGAGGAGATAAAGAAAAGTGCCGGGGGCCCATCCGCCGCGAAATCCGTGGAGGAGGGTATGACCGAAGCCCCTGCCCTCTATTCGGGAACCCTCCCCCTTTACAGCGCCCTTGAGGCTGTAAAGGACGCCAGGGGCGGCTACATGGATAAGCAAGACTCCTATGCGGAGCTCGACGAACCCGTGGCCTGCATTGTCGGTGAAGAGGGGCCGGATGAAGAGGCCCGCTCTCAAGCTGTAAGCCTTCCAGCAAGGCTCGCTCTAAATACCGACGGGCTCGAGGCCAGGAAGCCCGGGATTTTTTACGGCCTCGAAAACCTCGATATGATAGGCCTGACCGACCTCGCCGTGCAAGATAAAATAGATTCGCACGGGGCTGCCGAAGAAGTGGAAGGGCCTGACAAAGAGGCCGAAAAAACGTCGGACCTGCCCGCTCCCATGGCTGTAGCCTCTACCGCGCAGCCAGAGGTGTCAAAAGAGTCCCTGTTGACGAAAGAAGGGGCTTTTGAAAGGCCCGCTGAAAAGGTCGTCGAGCCCGTCCAGGCTATCGAGACAATAGTCGCGTCAATAGAGACCCCCGAGGGCACAGACCTCCCGGGCCGGCGGGATTTAAAAGAAGATGACATTGAAGGCAGGTCCGAAGAGGCCGATATCGGGGCGGATACGATAGTTGCGTCCATAGAGATGCCCGAAAAAGAGATACAGCCCCTTACCGAGTACATGCCGGGCAAGAGGGGAGAGTTGAAGGTCCTGGAGCGAGGCGGCGCAGAGGATACCATCGTCGCCTCCATACATACCCCCGAGGGGGAGACGGGACCGGAAGGTGCGGGCCCGGGGCGGAGGGAAGCCGGCAAGGAACCCACCGATGCCGGGTTCCCGGAAGTCGTCGCCGAGATACATACGCCTCAGAAATTGATAGTCGTTCATGAGGGGGACTATACCAAGACGCACGACGAGGTAAGCTCCGTCCTCGCCGGCATGAAGGGGCGGGAAGGGAAAATCGCCGAGGACGAGGAGAAGAAAAAAAGGGGCGCCTTTTTCCCGGTGGACTTAAAGATAGAGTTTTTCATGGAAGGCCCCCTGCCGCCAGTCCGAGTTAAAAACACCCTTTACAAGAAGCCGCACCCCATGAGTTCGTCAGAGGGAAAAGGCAAGAGCGTTGTGGAGGCGAAGGAAGAGAAAGGGGATCTGACCGTGGACAAAGAACCCTGGACGGTAAGGGTCTTTACTGTGCCGAGGGCCGAGCACGCTGCCTATGAGTTCGTCGTGGAAAACACCGGAGACCCGGGAAGGATAAGGCTCGTCTTCAGTCTCTACGAGACCAGGGTCCGGGAGAGGGTCAAAGAGTACGAGATGGACTTATCCTCCGGAAAGGTTATAATAAGGTTTCTCGTACCCGAGGGTGTTTTCTGGGACGACGAAGATCAATTCACGGGTATGGTCGATGGCCCGGATACCGTAACAAAGTTCAACGACGAGACGGGACTGGTCTGGCGGGAGGACAAGCTACAGTAGAAAGATGTTACGGGGCGCAGCCATGAAGGAATATCTTGGACAGAGACTAATAAGAGAGAAGGTCATAGACGAGCAGCAGCTCGATGAGGCCCTCGAGAGGCAGAAACTCCGGGGAGGGAGGCTTGGGACGAACCTCGTGGCCCTTCATCACATAGCCCCCGATGATCTGGAGCGGTTCCTCAAGCGTCACCCCTATACGCCGAAGGGCGTAACTGAGACGGGCCTGGAGTTGAGTTTCATCACCGACCTTGTGATGAAGCATATACTGCTTATCGGGGAGTTCAACCTCAAGGACCTGGCCGTCCGGATAAAGCTCCCCATAGCGATCATAGACCACGCGGTGCAGATTCTGAGGAAAGACCGGTTCATAGAGGTAAAGGGCGCCGGCGGGTTCATGCGCGAGTCCTTCAACTTCAACATAACTGAAAAGGGCAGGCACAGGGGGCAAGATCTCCTTGAGCTAAACAGGTACGTCGGCCCGGCCCCCGTCCCCCTTGAGGACTACCGCAGCATAGTCGAGCTCCAGACGATAAAACACATATACGTGAGCGAGAGGCGCATTGCCGACGCCTTCTCCCACCTCGTCATAAGCGACACGCTAAGGCGCCTCGGTCCCGCCGTGAGTTCCGGTAGGGCGATCTTCCTCTACGGACCCCCGGGCAACGGGAAGACGACGATAGCCGATACGATTGGAAACGTCCTGCCCGGCGCCGTCTGCATCCCTTACTCCATTCTCGTGGGCTCAGAGGTGATAACGGTCTTCGACCCCGTAACTCACATACCTGTCAAGGAGGAGGGCGAGAAGGACAACCTGGACCAGAGATGGGTGAACATAAAGAGGCCCGTGGTAATGACCGGCGGGGAGTTGACGATAAAGATGCTGGACCTCAACTTCAACCCCGTGACCAAGTTTTACGAGGCCCCCCTCCAGATGAAGGCCAACAACGGGGTCTTCATCGTTGACGACTTCGGCCGCCAGCAGATATCCCCCGAGAACCTCCTTAACAGGTGGATAGTGCCTCTGGAGAGGGGCGAGGACTTCCTCACGCTCCACACGGGAATGAAGTTCGAGATACCCTTTGACCAGCTCGTCATTTTCGCCACGAATATAGAGCCTGGGAGGCTCGTGGACGAGGCCTTCCTGAGGAGGATAAGGTACAAGATACAGATAAACCACCCCACCGAGCAGGAGTACGAGGAGATATTCAGGAGGGTGTGCGCCGCCAACGGGATAGACTTCAGGGTGGAGGTCTTCGACCACCTGATGAGCCACTTCTACAGGAGGCTCAGAGTAAGGCTCAACGCCTGCCACCCCAGAGACATAATCGACCACATAATAGACAGCGCGCACTACCACAACCGTCCTCCGGAGATGACGATAGAGGGCGTTACCGAGGCCTGGGAGAACTATTTCGTGGAGATGTAGCATTTAGAACGCGGAGAGACAGATGACCATACTCGTTGTTGACGACGAACCTTTCATACAGCGCTCGCTCTCCTTTGTATTCAAGAAGGAAGGCTACGAGGTCGAGGTGGCCAGGGACGGGGAAGAAGGGCTCAGGAAGGCCCGGAGCCTCAAGCCGAGGATTATCTTTCTCGACCTCATGATGCCCAAGATGAACGGGTTCAACACCTGCAGGGCGATAAAAGCCGACCCTGAGTTGAAGGACAGCTACGTGATAATACTCACGGCGAAGGGTCAGGAGATCGACAAGGAGCAGGGCCTGCGTGAAGGCGCAGACGAGTTTCTAACAAAACCCTTCAGTCCCAAGGAGATAGTGGCCAGGATAAGGAGCATCCTGGGGGAGAGGAATGAATAAGGTATTTTTCTATTTCGTTCTCCCGGGACTTATTCCGGCGGTCTTTCTTACCGGCGGGGTGGAGAGCCCTCTGAGGCTTATCTACTTCCCGGCGATACTACTGCTCACCCGTTTCTTCGACCCGAACTCCCTGTTGCTCTCCTCCCTCACCTTCTGCGCCCTCTACGCCATACTTCCCCTTATCGTGGGCGATGAATACCCCTTTTACGCCGTCGGGGAAAACGTGCCAGCCTTCCTTGTCATGGCGCTGGCCTCCGGGTATCTTTCCGGGGTAATAAAAGGCGAAGAGGACAGCGTCAGGAAGACCTCCGATACCTACCACGGCCTCACCAACGCCCTTAACCTGAATATAACCAACCTCCAGTCGCAGATAGACTCCATGATGGAGAGGTACGAGCGGCTTAAGGAACTGGACGTTAACAAGACCCACTTCCTCTCCTCCATCTCCCATGAGATACGCTCCCCTCTCTCTTCGATACGTTCCTTTTCCGAGATACTCCTTAACTACTCCGACATAGACGATGACACGAGAAAGGAGTTTCTCGGTATAATAAACGAGGAGAGCGAGAGGCTTACGCAGCTCACAAACGAGATACTCGACGTGGTGAGGCTCGATTCCGGCAGGACGCAGTGGCACATGGACAACGTGGACGTGGGCGAGGTGATTCAGACCGGGGTAAAGACGATATTGCCGCTGGCGAAGAACAAGGGCCTTTTCATGGAGACCAACCTTCCCGGGAACCTCACACTCGTAAAGGGGGACAGGAACAGGCTACTTCAGGTGATGTTGAACCTCCTGAGCAACGCCGTTAAATTCACCTCCAGGGGCGGCATCACTGCCGGCGCCGAGGAGATGCCGGAGGAGATACGCGTATTCGTAAGGGACACGGGCGAGGGGATATATCCGGAAGAGAAGGAGAAGGTCTTTGAGGAGTTTTACCGCATAGGTGACGAGCTTGCTGGAAGGGCCAAGGGCTCGGGCCTGGGGCTGAGCATCTGCAAGAAGATTATAGAGGGTCACAGGGGAAGGATATGGGTGGAGAGCCAGCTCGGCAAGGGCTCGACCTTTTATTTTACTCTTTACAAGAAGTCAATAGCCGCCCGCGAGGACGCGATGGCCACGAGGGGCGTGGACCTCGTGGGGGGGCAGATAATGATCCTCGAGGACGACACGGCGATGAGAAGGATATTGAGGGAGAACCTCGAGGCCATGGGGTACAGGACCCTCGGGGCGAACAGCACCCGCACCGCCGTCGAGCTCGCAAGACTCAGGCACCCGGATGCGATCATCACGGGCTACCTCGAAGGGGAGGAGCAGTTCAGCGAGATAAGGACGCTCTCGAGCGTCCTCGGCATACCGGTTTACATGGTCTCGGTGATTAACGACGAGAAGTCGGGCCCGCAGGTCGCCGTAAACGGGTACATATCAAAACCTTTCGACAAGGACCAGATAGAGAAGGCTATCAAGGCGGTCTTGAACAGGGACTCGGGAAGGATAACGATAATATCGAACAAACCCGACGAGGCGAGGGACCTGCAGCTCTTCATGGGCTCGAAGGGCTATGAGACGTCCATAGTCCCTGATGCGGATTCCGTGGGCTCTACGAGGCCGGTGCACCTGATTGTAGTGGGGAGCTTTCCAAAAGACGACCTGTACGCAGTCCTTACAACGCTTCGCACCAGCGGCTCCACAGTGTACATACCGATTGTGCTCACCCTGAATATACTGGTAAGGGACATGCGGTGCATAGGGCTCGGGACAACGCAGTACGGAGGCGGGCTGGAAAAGATGGTGGAGATGCTGAGAGAGAAGGGTTGAGATGTCCAGGATATTCGACTACATTTCAAGAGAGAGGGCACAGGAGCTGCTCGACGGGTATTCGAAGGGCTTCGGCAGCTCCGTTTTTCTCCTTGATACCGATAAAAAGCCTCTCTTGAAGTCGCCGCCCAAGGCGCGCGGCTCGACCCTCGCTGTGCGTCCCATCGACATGAGGGACACGCACCTCGGTTACGTGGCCATGCATGAGAGCGGCCCCAACGCTCCAAGGCTCGACTTCATCGCCGACAACATGATGAGGCTCGTGGATGCGGGATACGAGATAGAGAGCCTCGCAGGGGAGGTGGCGAGAAACTATGAAGAGATATCCCTTATGTGGAGGCTCTCCGGGCGCCTTGGAGCGGGGCTCGACGTTGACAGGGTCTGCGCCGTGCTTTCCGACGAGGTCATGAACCTCGTGCCCTCCACGAACGTCTCCGTGCTCCTTGTCGTGGAGATACCGATGGCGGACATCTCGCACGACGTCTGCTATGTTCGCAACGGGGAGGTCAAAGAACCGTCAAAAAAATTATTTATCCCGAAGGTGTCGGTGGGCAGGGACTCGAGCACCGCTTCCACCATGACCATGAGCGCAGGCGCCGGGCTCATGGGACAGGTCTACGACAGGAAGGAGGCGATTACCGTCTGCGACGTATCAAGGGACAGGAGGTTCGAGGGCCTTCCCTTCCCGGTGACCAGGATACTCATCATACCCATGGTGGTGGAGGACTCCGTTATGGGGGCGGTTGTCGCAACCGACAAGCTCAACGGGGAGGAGTTTTACTCCACTGAGATAAAACTCCTTTCGAGCATAGCCTCGGAGTGCGCCGTGTCGATAAAAAAGGCGCTCCTTTTCGACGAGATACGCGACATGCTCTTCAGGACCGCCGAGGCCTTCAGCTTCGCAATCGACGCCAAGGACCCCTATACCTACGGCCATTCAAAACGGGTGACCGAGATAGCGGTGGGTATCGCAAAGGAGATGGATATCCCGGATGAGACCATTTCATGGATAAAGCTCGCGGCCCTTCTCCATGACACGGGAAAGATAGGTGTCCCCGAGGAGATACTCAACAAGTCGGGGAGACTCGACGACGAGGCGATGAGCAAGATGCGCGAGCACCCCGAGATAGGCGCCAGGATGATAGGTCATATACACAGGTTCGGGAAGATCGCCAACTGGATCTGCCACCACCACGAGCACTTCGACGGCACCGGTTACCCCATGGGGCTCAAGGCCGGCGAGATACCTCTCGCGTCGAGGATCATAACGGTAGCAGATACCTTTGACGCCCTCACCTCCGACAGGTCCTACAGGAAGGCCCTGAAGAAGGGCGAGGCGATGAGTGTGATGAGAAGCTCGGTTGGAGCGCACCTTGACCCGGAAGTCTTCGAGTGCTTTGAAAGGGTCTCTGACAGGTTTTAGACCGCCCTCCATGGCCGCCACTCAGGGCAAACCGGCGGGAACCCTGCCGGGGCAGTCCTTCGAAAGTGCGGAAGGCCTATCTTATTCTGAAGCCTCGCCGGCCCCCCCGTCTTCCGCGCCGCTCGCCGCTCCTCCTTCAGCCCCGGTTTCATGGCCCTTTTCGTGGGAGCCCTCTTCGTGCTCCATGGAGGGTTCTTGCGCGGCTGGCTGCGCCGCCTGCCCGGCCCCCCCGGCCCCCCCGGCCCCCCCGGCTGCCGCACCTTCCACGGTGATCTTGCCTATCATCCCTTTATGGATGAAGCAGATATAGTAGTATTCCCCCGGTTTTTCGAAGGTGAACTCCCAGCCCCCCCCTGGCTCGATGCTCGGCGCGAAGAGGCCCACTTCGCCTATAAGGGGCATGGAGGCAAATACGTGGGCGATTGTGTCATGGTTGGTCCACCTTACGGTCTCGCCCTTCTGGATAATTATGTTGTCCGGGACGAAGACGTTTTTAGCCCCCCCCGTCGCCACGGGGATGTCCACGATATGCGCCCCTTCCGAGGGGGTCGAGCGCACAGTAGGGGTCAGCCTGGAGTTGAAGACCTCTTTTTTTACCTTTATGAGCGGCTCTGCGTCGCCGGTAATGTCCTTGTACCTTATGGCCATGAGCTCGGCTATGTAGCGGTTACCCTCTTTGTGCTCCACCGCGACATCGGGTCTCCTGCTCTCTTCGAGGAGCGAGGTTATCTCGTCGGGGATTTTTTCCTTGTTCTCCTCGACTATCGCATGCATCCTCGCCGCGTCGTTCGCGTCGAAGGCCTCTATAAAGCCTTTCCTTATCACGGATTCTTCAGCGTAGGCCGGGGCGAGGGATAAAAGGGCCGCGAGCAGGCAGAGAAAAAAGACCGTCTTCTTTTGATGCATATAAAGGTCCTCCTTAGTGAGAAAGCTTTTTCAGGCGCACCGTCACGACTCGGTTGGTGTAAAACCCTCCCGGTGATTGCGTTGTTAGCGCGGATGTCGAATTATAACTTATAATCGGTTAGTCTGTGAAGGGATTTTTTTCCGGCTTTCCTTCGAACAGGCCTTCGTGGATTCTTTGACTTTGTTGACTTTACTGGGGCGATTAAATTAAGATAATCGAAGGTTAGCCTTTTACCGGCCGGGACAGAGGATGGGCATAAGCGATACATCACTCAAAAGAGAGCTCGAAAGACTCTACAGGACCTACGACAGGGCTTTCCTCCACACGGACCCCCTCGAGTTCGTACACAGGTACAAGACCGCGCGGGACCGAGAGATAGTGGGGCTTGTCGCCTCGAGCCTCGCCTACGGGAGGGTAGAGGGGATAAGGAGGAGCGTAGAGCGGGTCCTCAGGGTCATGGGCGCAAGTCCCTACAAGTTTACCATCAACTTCGAGCCTCAGAGCGGAGGCAGGCTCTTTTCCGGTTTCAGGCACAGGTTCAACGACGGAGACGATATAACGTGCCTCGTCTATTTCGCAAGGCAGATGCTCGATGAGTGCGGTTCCATAGGAGGTTTTTTCCTCGACTGTTTTTCACCGGGCGAGAGGAACATAAAGGGGGCCCTTTCGGCCTTTTCGGAAAAGGTCCTTGCCCTCGACTGCGCCCATGTTTACGGGACGAAGGGGCTCCCCGGGGACGCGGGGGTAAGGTTCTTTTTCCCTTCGCCCCGGGGCGGGAGCCCCTGCAAGAGGCTTAACCTGTACTTGAGGTGGATGGTCAGGGGCCCCGACGGACTTGATTTCGGCATCTGGAAAGGCGTCGACCCGTCAATGCTCGTCATCCCCCTTGACACCCATATAGCGCGCATATCGCGAAACATAGGCCTTACCAAGAGAAAGAGCCCCGACTGGAAGATGGCCGAGGAGATTACGGAGAACCTCAAGGTTCTCGACCCAGGGGACCCCGTAAAGTACGATTTTTCCCTCTGCAGGCTGGGCATCCTTGAAAAATGTGCGGCGAGAAAGGATTTGCGGAAGTGCGAGAGCTGCATGATAAGAAAGCTCTGCGTCCTTTAACGCTTACGGGCGAAAATGTTTTTGACAGAAAAGAACAGTTGCGGTAACATTTATTTGTTTGAGCCGAACATCCTTAACTCACCCGGCCCACAATTTCAGTGATACAGCCTCCGGATGGTCCATCGGGGCTTTTTTCGAAAGAGGCGCAGATGCATATCCAGGAAGTCTTTGACCTTATAAAAGACGACGTAAAAAAGGTAGAGGGGTCTTTTAAAAAGAACCTCAACTCCGATGTCTGGCTGGTAAGCAAGGTGGGGGAGTACATCTTGAACAGCGGCGGCAAGAGGTTCAGGCCCCTTGTGATGCTCCTGTGCTCAAGGCTCTGTGGTTACAACGGCGAGTGGCACATACCGCTTGCCGGCGTGGTGGAGTTCATACACACGGCCACACTCCTTCACGACGACGTGGTGGACAACGCGGATTTAAGAAGGGGCAGCCGCACCGCCAATACGGTGTGGGGCGATGGAGCGAGCATACTCGTGGGCGACTACCTCCTTTCCAAGGCCTTCTCGCTCGCCGTCGCATACGGAAACGAGAGGATACTCAATGTCCTCGCCCAGACCACTACGCGCATGGCCGAGGGCGAGGTGATGCAGCTCCTTAAACACAGCGACACGGAGACCACCGAGGAGGAATACCTCAACGTCATTACGAACAAGACCGCGGTGCTCATCTCCGCCTCGGCACAGGTGGCCGCCATATTGGGCGAGGTCGGCCTGGAGAAGGAGCTCTCCCTTGCGAACTACGGCATGAGCCTCGGCATAGCCTACCAGCTCATGGACGACTGCCTCGATTACATCTCCACCGACGAGGACCTCGGCAAGTCCGTGGGCAACGACATAAGGGAGGGGAAGGTCACTTTGCCCCTTATCCATACTCTTCAAAAAGCTACGGAGGAAGAAAAGCGGCTCCTCACCGAGGCCGTCGAGGCCGACACCCTCGACGACGCTACGGTACACGAGGTCATGAAGATAATAGAGAGGCACGGCGGAATCGAGTACACGAAAGACAGGGCCAGGGCCCATGTGGAAGAGGCGAAGAAGAGCCTCGATATGTTCGAGCCCTACCTCGAGAGGATGGCGCTTCTGGCCGTAGCGGACTTCGTCGTGGAGAGGAAGTCCTGATTTTCTCGCCCTTAGTTATGGCGTCCCTGGCTTATGGCTGAAAGCCGGAAGAGTGAAAAGGCGCGCAAGATCCTTGATATCCTGGAAAAGGAATTCCCGGACGCAGGCACGGCCCTCGAATTTTCCAACCCCCTTGAACTCCTCATAGCCACCATACTCTCCGCACAGGCCACGGACAAGCTCGTAAACAAGGTTACGCAAAAGCTCTTCAAGAAATATAAATCCGCCCGTGACTACGCGGAAACCGGCCTCGAAGAGCTCCAGAAGGAGATAAGCTCCGTAAACTTTTACAGGAACAAGTCCAGGAGCATAAAGAACTGCTGCAAGAAGATAGTCGAGGACTTCAACGGCCGTGTCCCCGACACCGTCGAGGACCTCGTGAGTCTTCCAGGGGTGGGAAGAAAGACCGCCAACATAGTGCTCGGCAACGCTTTCAAAAAGCAGGCCCTCGCCGTGGACACCCATGTAAAGAGGGTGAGTAAGAGGCTCGGCCTCACCGACTCGGACGACCCAGACGAGATAGAGCAAGACCTTTGCAGGATTATCCCGGAGAGGCGCTGGACCATGACGACGCACCTGTTCATTCTCCACGGAAGAAAGACCTGCAAGGCGAGAAACCCCGGCTGCGAGACCTGCCCCGTGAGCGACTACTCGGATTACTATAAGACGGTTTATAAGAAAGGACATTGAGGGGAACTTTTTGAAAAAAGTTCCCCTCAAACTCCCCTCAAAAACTTTTAGCTATTTCCCGGTAGGGAGTCCCTTGACAGGAAATAGCCAAAAGTCTTTGGAAGGGGGTCCGGGGGAAACCTTTCTTACCGATTGTGTTCCCCCCGGTTCTTAAAATGCGGGCCCTTGTCTTTGATGGTAAACTTTGTTACAGGGACGACTGGCCTGAGCCGGCGGTCTCTTCGGGCGAGGCCCTCGTGAGGGTGGGCTTTGCGGGGGTCTGCGCTACCGACCTCGAGATCGCCAGGGGGTACATGGGCTTCAAGGGCGTCATGGGGCACGAGTTCGTGGGGGTGGTCGAGGAGTGCGCCGATAAGCCGCTCGTCGGCAGGAGGGTGGTTGGAGAGATAAACATCGGCTGCGGCGAGTGTGGCTGGTGCTCTGAGGGCCTCAAGAACCACTGCCCGCGAAGGACCGTGCTCGGCATTCTGAACAAGGACGGCGCCTTTGCCGATTACCTTACGCTTCCCGTGAAAAACCTCCATGTCGTCCCGGATTCCCTCTCTGACGAAGAGGCCCTCTTCGCGGAACCCGTAGCAGCGGCCTTTGAGGTCCTTGAGCAGGTGGAGGCAGGTCTCGGGGCCCGGGTGTGCGTGCTCGGCGACGGCAGGCTCGGCCTTATCGTGGCCCAGGTCCTTTCAAGCACGGGGTGCGACCTTACGGTCTGCGGGAGGCACGGGGAGAAGTTATCCATCCTCTCCGAAAAAGGAATACGCACGGTCTTAGGCGTCAAGGGGCTCGATAAAGATTTCGACATCGTCGTTGATTGCACCGGCTCACCCTCGGGGCTCAGTGACGCTCTTGCCCTTGTAAGACCGAGGGGAACCGTCGTCATGAAGACCACGGTTGCCGAGAGGGGCCCCGTTGACTTGAACTGTGTGGTGATAGACGAGTTGACGGTTCTGGGTTCGCGCTGCGGCCCTTTCGACCCCGCCATAGAGTCGCTGGTTGAAGGCACGGTGGATGTAAGGCCTCTTATAACGAAAAAATTCCGCCTCGAAGAGGGCGCCTCAGCCCTCGACTATGCCTCTAAAAAAGGGGTGCTCAAGGTCATAATCGACGTAGGGGCTAAAAAGGGAGTAAAAGCCTGGTGAGTAAAAACGTAGTATATGTAATAGGTCACAAGAACCCCGACACCGACTCGGTCTGTTCGGCCATCGCGCTCGCCGAGTTGAAGGCGGCCGAGGGGATGGATAACGTAGTGGCCGCGAGGGCGGGGGACATTAACCCCCAGACGGCCTTCATACTCGATTACCTCGGCATCAAGCCCCCGAGGTACCTGCCGGACGTATACCCGAAGGCAAGGGACATCATGAGCGAAGACGTGGTTACGGTCCCGGAGGCTACTCCACTCCTCAAGGTCATGGAGGTGATGAGGCGCCAGGATATACGTTTCATCCCGGTCCTCGACCCCCGTGGAAGGCCCTCGGGTGTCGTTACCATCATGGAGCTGGCAAAGAGGTACTTCGAGAAGATAGAGGCCGAGGGTGTTCGCGAGGTCTTCACCTCCTTTGGAAACGTCGTCAGTACCCTTAACGCCGACAAGGTCCTGGACTTCCTCGGGGACGAGGAGAAGGTCTTTTCCGTTTACGTAGCAGCCATGGAGGAGGAGTCCTTTTTGAGGATCATCGGGGAAAAAGAACCCGGGGAATGCGTAGTAATCGTCGGCGACAGAACGGAGATACAGAAGAGGTCCATCGAGGTCGGCGTGGGGCTTCTCGTAATAAGCGGGGGGTTAAGGGTCGAAGGGCGGATAGTCGAGGAGGCGAAGAAAAAAAGGGTCAGCATCGCCGTATCCCCTTACGACTCCGCAACGACGGCGCTCCTCGTAAGGCTCAGCACCCCCGCCTACAAGACGTGCGACCGAGACTTCGAGAAGGCCTCTCCAGACGAGCTCGCAGACGACCTCAAGTACAGGATGGCTAAGACCAGCGGGATAATAGTCCTCGACGGCGAGGGGGTAATGCATGGGATAATAACGAAGAGCAACATGCTCAAACCCTCGACCACCTCCCTTATCCTCGTGGACCACAACGAGCTATCCCAGGCCGTTGACGGCGCCGAGAGAGTCAACATACTCGAGGTAATAGACCACCACAGGATAGGGGGCATACATACCCACCAGGCCATACCCTTCCTCTGCGACCCCGTGGGTTCCACCTCCACCCTCGTGGCGGAGCTCTATATGAGAAGGGGCGTGCCCATCAAGAAAGAGACCGCCGGGTTGCTCCTCGGCGGGGTCCTCTCGGACACCGTCATGCTCAAGTCCCCCACGACCACGGAAAGGGACGCCTCCATAGTAAAGTGGCTCGAGGAGAACTCGGGGCTCGATTACAAGGACTTCGGGGCCGAGATATTCCGCGCCACGTCGAGCCTCAAGAAAAGGACCCCTGGGGAGGTGGTCATCGGGGACCACAAGGTCTTCGAGGCGAAGGGAAAGAGGTTCGGCATAGGCCAGGTGGAGACTATAGGCTTCGAGGAGTTTTACGAGGAGAAGGAAAGATTAAAAGGAGTGCTCGAAAAGACGAAAAGGGAAAAGGACCTGAAGCTCTCGGCGCTCCTTGTCACCGACATAGTCTACGGCACCTCGCTGCTTCTTGCCGTCGGGGAAAAGAAGGTCCTCTATAACCTCGGATACCCCGAGCTTGAGGAGAACGTCTACGAGCTCAAAAACGTCATCTCGAGGAAAAAGCAGGTAGTCCCCCACGTCCTGAGCGTCTTTAACGAAGTGTATTGACCCTACCGGAAGACACCCCTCAGCCCGAAACTTCCTGCCTTAAGGTTCCCTTCCGATATTATCCGCCGGAGAGCCAGAGCGCGACCAAAAGCGTTATAACAACCAGATTTACAAACGCACCCAAAAGTATTACGATATCAACCGGCCCGGGTTTTCTTGTTCTCCGCATGGCTTGAGAATATTCGATACCGAAGGGTTTGTCAACGCCCGCGGGAGGGTCTTTTATTTTAAAACGCAATGCCGGGAGTTGTTAAGATGAAATCAATCGCGGCCTTTATCGTCTCTTTCCTTGTCCTTTCCGGCCTCTTTATCCTTATGGATAAGGTCATATTCAACGCCAGGGGTCTTTCCTTTATCTATCAAGGTTTTTAGTGCTGTTATGCGATTGTCGTCAAGAGTGCTGAAAAAATCTCTCCTTGTCCTTACGGCCTTTCTCCTGCTCGCGGCCTTTGCCGTACCCGTCTCATCTTCCTACGCTCAAACCGACATGCCGGAAGTCAAGGGAGGGGAGGTCGTAGAGAAGGCCGGCTTTAAGGATGCGGGCGAGGTGCGTTACCGCCCCGCACCGAAGCTCAAGGCCGAAGACTACCCGAGGATAAAAGGGGTCCCGAGCAGGCTCGCCGTCTGGTTCGCAGCGCAGATGCACCTCTGGTTCGCGGCCTTCGTCCTCGCCGTGCCCATATTCGTCTTCATCATCGAGGCCCTGGGTGTCTTCAAGAAGGACTCCAGATACGACCGCGTGGCCTATGAGTTCATAAGGGTAAGCATCACGGCCTATTCGATAACGGCCATTACCGGGGGCATCCTCCTTTTCAGCCTCCTCGTCTTTTACCCGGACCTCCTGAAATACCTCGCCTCCATCTTCGGCTCCACCATGCTCCTCTATGCGCTCCTTTTCTTCGTTGAAAGCGGCGCCCTCTACGTCTATTACTACGGATGGAAGCCGATGAGCACCGGGGGCTTGAAGTGGCTGCACCTCGCCGTGGGGTTAGTGTTGAACGCCGCGGGTACGACCCTCATGTTCATAGCGAACGCCTGGACCACCTTCATGATGAGCCCTGCCGGGGTCGACCCCTCAGGGGCCTTTCAGGGAAACCTCGGGGCGGCTGTCCACAACAACCTATGGAACCCGATGAACCTCCACAGGTTCATCTCCAACATAGCCTACGGTGGCTCCATAGTCGGCGCTTACGCGGCCTTCAAGTTCCTGAGCTCGAGGACCACCGAAGACAGGGCCCATTACGACTGGATGGGTTACACGGCCAACTTCATTGCCATAGGCGCCCTCATACCTCTGCCCTTCGCAGGGTACTGGCTTACCGCCGAGATATACGCTTACAGCCAGCAGATGGGTATAACGCTCATGGGAGGGGTCTTCGCGTGGCTATTCATAATCCAGGCCGTACTCATAGGGTCGCTATTCCTCTCGGCGAACTATTACCTATGGTGCGGCATGGCGAGAAGCCCCGGTGCCTACAGGTACACCCCATACGTAAAGTATATCGCCTTCGTCATATTCCTCTGCTTTCTCGTCTGGTTCACCCCGCACACGATTATTCTCAAACCGGCGGAGACGAGGGCCCTCGGGGGCCAGTACCACCCGTACCTCGCGCCTCTCGGGCTCATGCCCGCCAAGAACATAGCCGTAAACATCATGGTCGTCTTTACATACCTGAGTTTCCTTCTATACAGGAGGGCGAACAAGGTCCCCGTCGTATCCTGGGCAAGGTACGGTAATGTCTTTATAGTAGCGCTCTTCGCGGCAGGCATCATGAACATCGTCTTCCTCGGCGTTTACTACGGATACTTTACCGACGCCTCTTACAAGGTGGCCTCCTCGATACCGCAGGTGGCGACAACGGCTTTAGTTATAATCGTCTCCCTGGTCGTGGAGTCGGCAATGCTCCGGGGCGCCGAAGAGGTGGGCCCCTTCCAGTGGGGCCATGTGCCACAGAGGAGCCAGTACGCCCTCGTGCTCCTCGCCGTATCCTTTACATGGCTCATGGGGCTCATGGGATACGTGAGGTCGGCCATAAGGCAGCACTGGCACGTCTACTCCATAATGAGGGACGCCTCCCCGGACGCCTATACCCCAACTATCGCCTATGCCGTGAAGGTGGTCTCCGCCGGGACCATAGTCTTCATGGCTATCGTGGTATTCATATTCTGGTTGAGCCAGCTCGGGGAAAAGGCTTGAGGGAACCTTTTTGAAAAAAGGTTTCCTCAGACTCCTTCCAAAAACTTTTAGCTATTTCCTGCTAAGCGGCTACCTGCCGGGAAATAGCCAAAAGTCTTTGAAGGGGGTCTGGGGGAAACTTTCTTCAGAAAGTTCCCCCCAGAGAAGCATATGAAGGTTTTTATAAAAATAGCGGTGTTCAGCCTCATAGTCGTGGGTTTTTATACGTTCTTCGCCGTGGGGTACATACCCGAGATTACCCCTGAAGAGCCCCCGGAGGAGAAGGCAATCGATGTAAGCAACATGGGGCCCGAGGAGTTTGTGGCCTTCGGCGAGGAGGTCTACCTCGGAAAGGGCGCGTGCACGCTTTGCCACAACCCCATGGGAAGGGCCCCGGTCCTCGACGATATCGCCTTAAAGGCCGCCGGGAGGCTTAAGGACCCGGGATACAGGGGCAGGGCGGTCGATATCGAGGGCTACCTTCACGAGTCGATGGTGGAACCCTCGGTGTACGTCGTGCCCGGCTTCGGAGTTGCCGGAACGGACGATACGGTTAGCCCCATGCCGGATGTGAGGGGCTCCACCATAGGGCTTAACGAGGTCGAGATAAAGGCGGTTATAGCCTATCTCCAGAGTATCGCGGGCGTGGAGGTTACGGTGGCCCCGCCCTCGGAAGATATCGCTCAATAAGAGCCCCAAAGGGAAAATGAAGATACCGGCCCTCGTAAAATTCATCATACTCGTCATCGCGGCATACGGGATATTCAAGGCCCCCTCTCTTTTCGGGAAACCGGTGCCCGAAAGCCTTCTCATACTCTACATCTTCTTTGCCGTCGTTGTGATACTCCTCGTCATGACGGCTACCGAGGAGGGTACGAGGGAGCTGGCCGCACCTTTGAGTGCCCTCGTTATTGACCCCTCGAAAAAGACCCTTCGGAATATAGTCTTTGTCGCGTTGCCCCTTATAGCCGCCATAGTCACCTACCGTTCTGTAAAGGCAGGGCTCGAGGCCCCCGTTGAGCTGAGGTCTGTTCACCCCGCACCGCCGGCGGTGATAAGGGCCTACGGTAGGACCTTTAATCTCCAGGGCCTTGAAAATCCCTTCAGGGCGCTTGAGACGGAAGACCCCGGGAGGTTTGAAGAGCTGGTCAGGGAAGGTGGGATAATTTACTTCGAGGAGTGTTTTTACTGCCACGGCGCCAAGCTCGACGGCAGGGGGCACTTCTCCAGAGGGCTTAACCCGCCGCCGCTTCCCTTCAAGGGCACTGATACCATAGCTCAGCTCCGGGAGTCATATCTCTTCTGGAGGATAGTAAAGGGGGGAGAGGGCCTTCCGAGGGAATCTGCCCCCTGGAGTTCTACGATGCCTGCGTGGGAAGATACCCTCAGTGAGGACGAGGTGTGGAAGACGATACTTTTCTTATATGACTACACGGGCAACAGGCCCTTGAGGTGGGATTAAGGGGGTCAGGTGGAAACACAATCTGCAGAAAGGTTTCCCCCTAACCCCCTTCCAAAGACTCTTGGCTATCCTTTTCAGGGAGACCCCGTGGAGGAATTCTCTCACGAGGGGGTCTCCCTGAAAAGGATGAATAGCTAAAAGTTTTTGAAAGGAGTTTGAGGAAAACTTTTTTCAAAAAGTTTTCCTCAATATAATGTGCGAAAAACTATCTTATACATACTCCTCATAGCCGTATTCAGCGCCGCACAAGCCTCTGCAGGAGATGTGGAGCGCGGCAGGGCAGTATATGAAAAGTACTGCTGGTGGTGTCACGGCGAGGATGGTTCTGGCGACGGCCCTGCCTTCGAATTCCTGAACCCGCCCCCGAGGGATTTTACCTTCGGGCTCTACAAGTGGAAGTCCACGCCCTTTGACGAGTACGCCCCGTCCGGCGAGGACCTCAGGGGAATGATAATAGGGGGCCTTACGGAGGAGAGGGTCCCTGGCTGGGACGGGCTTAACGGGACATCGATGCCCGGGTGGTCTGACGTCTTGAACGACAGGGAGATAGAAGACGTCATCGAGTATATAAAGAGCCTCGCCATGCTCCAAGCCCCCGTAAAGGAGCCCGTAGACCTCTCCGGCCGGGTAAGGCCGACTGAAGAGGGCATGGAGAGGGGAGGGGAGCTCTTCCGGGACAGGTGCTCCGAGTGCCACGGGGAGCTCGGAAGGGGGGACGGGCAGAAGAAGCTAAAGGACGATTACGGGGACCGAACCTGGCCGAGGAACCTGACGAAGCACTGGACCTTCAGGGCCGGGAGGAGCCCCGAGGACATATATACGCGCGTTACCGCTGGTGTACACTTTACGCAGATGCCGAGCTTCGCGGACCCGGAGAGTATAAAGAAACTGACTGAAAATGAAAGATGGGATATCGCGAACTACGTATCCACTCTTAACGAGCCTTATAAGAAGCCGGGAGACGACGCCGTTATAAAGGCGAGGCGCATGGAGGGAGAGGTGCCCTCAGGACCCGAAGACGCGGCGTGGGAAGAGGTTGAGTATAAGAGCTTTTACATGGTCCCGCAGATAATGGCAGGGGAAAGGCTTTTCAAACCCTCCATAGATTCGATCTCGGTGAAAGCCGTCTATAACGATAGAGAACTCGCGTTGCTCATTGAATGGGACGACCATACCGGGAGCGTGCCCGGGGACAAGGAATCGGAGGAGATAGCGGGAGGCGAGGTCTTCAGGGACGCCGTTGCCGTGGAGTTCCCCTCTTCGCCGACGGGAGACGGCCAGAAACCCTATTTCGGCATGGGCAGCCCTACCCGGCCCGTAAACATCTGGTTCTGGCAGGGCGGGACTGCTGAGGAACCACAGGGCCTGGAGATTATTAACGCCCGGGGCATTGAGGATATGGAGAAGAGGGAGGCCGAAGGCGCGGGCTTCAGGGCAGAGGGCTACTACGACAGGGGCACATGGCGGGTCGTGATTAAAAGGCCTCTTCTTGCGGGAGAGGAGGGAAAGGACATCCAGTTTAAAGAGGGTGTCTTCATACCCATCGCCTTCGCCGCCTGGGACGGCTCCAACGGGGATACTGGCTCCAGGCACGTCATGACTGCGTGGCAAAGCCTCGTTCTCGAGACAGTGAGCTCCCCGGGGGTTTACGCATGGAGTGCGGCGGCGGCCTTAGTAGTCCTCGTCCTCGAGCTCTTGTGGCTTGGCAGCGTTCGAAGGAGATGAGCCATGCCGCGACTTGAGGAGCCCGATTCCCAGAAAAAGCAGACCCGAAGCTATTATGAGATAGTTGAACACCCCCGGCAACGCCCCGGTCTTGAGCGAGAAGAGCGAGTTGAGGAAGGCGAGGGATATGAGGGCGAAGCCGAAGACCCGGCTCGCCGCGCCTTTTATCGGTCCTGTTTCCATTTATTGTAGGGGGAAACCT
>DATEAM010000123.1:0-4644 GCA_035288385.1 Thermodesulfobacteriota bacterium | reverse complement strand
ACCCCTTCATTATCTTACGAAGTATCAGGCCGGTTTTTACCGGCTCTTTTTTTGTGTCAAGTGGTCGTGGGGGCGGGGGGGCGGGGGCGGTAAAAAGGCGAGGGCTATCTCGACGCACTCGCGTTATTGTGGCATTTCTCGCACTGGAAGAGGGGGAAGGCCCTGGGGCTGTTGTGGCAGTTTGGGGAGCCGCAGTACTGCTTATCCATGTTGAGCTTCATGGTGATCTTGTTCGCCCCGCGCTTGTCCACGAAAATCTTCGGGTGGCAGTCGGCGCACTTGTAGATCTCTTCGTGGCGGGTATGGGGGAAGACCACCGGGCCGACTCCGGCCTTTTTCTTGCTCGCCACCTGGTTGTCTATGACGATATTCCCCAGGCCGCCGGAAGAGAGAGCCGGAGTTGCCAGGACAAGACAGAGTGTAAATAGTACGAGCCTTACCATGCTCCTACTTTGACGCTTTTTTAGGTGAAGTATGGCACCTCTTGCAGTCCGTCAGAGGGAAGGCGATCCTGTTGTGGCACCTTCCGCACCACTCGCCGTTGGCGATGCCCACCATGGTCATGTTGTTCTGCCCCTTGGCCGGGACGAATATCTTCGGGTGGCAGACCTCGCACTTGAGCCAGAAGGTGTGCATCTCGTGAGGGTAGATTACGTCGTCGACGAAATCGCCCTTTGCCAATATAAGTATGTCGAGCTGAAGGGGAGGCAGCTCATCGGCCTTCGGGTCAAGGGAGTGCTTCGGCTTTATTACGCCTTCTCTTACGAGCTTCGCCCAGTCTATAAGGCCGTACCTGTCCTTGGGCAGCCCTGCGGCCGAAAGGGCCTGGGGGTGCCATCCGTGCCCGGCCTTATAAGCCATGCTCGCGGGCTTTGTGGGGTCCCCAGTGCCGGCGAGCTTGCCCGATGTGTCGAGGTATATTACGCTCGACGGGTCTGCGGGGTCTATCTTGGAGTTCTTCTCCGCGCTCTCGGCATAGGTGAAACCACCGGTCAGGGCAAAACCCACAAACACAATGAGCGAGAAGAGGAGGGATATACTTGCATACTTTGACGATCTCATCACTTCCTCCTTTTCAAATCATTAGTTCTCGTTTGTCGGGGCGTTTGGTTTGTCCCCGGTGTACGAATGACACCTGTCGCAGTAAAGGGGTTCCCACGCAACGAGCCCGTTGTGGCACTTGCCGCAGTACTCCCCGCCCATTATCTTCGACATGTTAATGTCGTTTGCGCCCTTTTTGAGGATAAAGATGTCCTCGTGGCATACCTTGCATTTGAACCTGATCCTGTGGAACCAGTGGGGAAAGACCACGGGGCTCACGCCGGCCTTCTCCATGCTCTCGGCCTTGGAGTTCAGGACCACGTCCCCGTACTCCGCCTGACCGGTGTCGGCAATGAAAACGCCGGCAGTGAAGACAAGGCACGCCAGAAGGAGAACCCAGGAGCGTATTCTCTTCATTATGTATCCCTCCTTATTTTGAGGCAGGTTGCTCTTTAATTATTTAATTTTTGGGGTGATAATAGTTACAATATAAACCCATGAATATATTGTGTCAAGCGAAAAATTGAGATTTTGGCAAGAAAATTCTAATAAATTGAAAATTAGAATGTGATATGGTATATATCCACGATTATTTCAATCCCGGGGTCTGGCCGGAGGCAATCCGGCGGAATCGCCCCTTAGGAGGTATAAGTTGCTGGAAAAGCTGGAAAAATGGATGAGGACCTGCTACTCGGGAGAGGTCTCGGAAGACCTCCTCGGTAAAGTGGTCTCTCTCTCTGGCTGGGTCCAGAGGCGAAGAGACCACGGGGGCCTTATTTTCGTGGACCTGAGGGACCGGGAGGGGCTGGTGCAGCTCGTTTTCAACCCCGGGGTCTCAGGTGACGTTCACGCCAGGGCCCATGAGCTCAGAAGCGAGTTCGTAATCGCCGTAAAGGGGACCGTGGGCAAGAGGCCCCAGGGCACCGAGAACCCGGAGCTCAAAACTGGCACCGTGGAGGTGGTGGTGAACGAGCTTGACCTCCTGAACGACTCGGCGGCTCTTCCCTTCATGATAGAGGACGATACCGAGGTCGCCGAGGAGACCCGGCTCAGGTACAGGTACCTGGACCTTAGAAGACCCACCCTCCAGAGGAAGCTCGTATTAAGGCACAAAGTGACCTTTGCCGCGAGGAACTACCTCTCGGCAAAGGGGTTCATAGAGATAGAGACCCCGGTGCTGACCAAGAGCACTCCAGAGGGCGCCAGGGACTTTCTCGTGCCGAGCAGGCTTAGCCCCGGGCATTTCTACGCGTTGCCACAGAGCCCGCAGCTCTTCAAGCAGATACTCATGATCTCGGGCTTTGACAGGTACTTCCAGGTGGTAAAGTGCTTCAGGGACGAGGACCTCCGTGCCGACCGCCAGCCGGAGTTCACCCAGATAGACGCCGAGATGAGCTTCGTGGATAGAACTGACGTCATGGCCGTAATGGAGGGGCTCATAGTTGGTATGTTCGCCGAGATAGGCGTGGAGTTGAAGACCCCCTTCCCCTCACTCACCCACGAGGAGGCCATCAGGAGGTTCGGAGTAGACAACCCCGACACCCGCTTCGGCCTCGAACTCACAGACGTTACGAAGATAGTAAAGGACTCGGGCTTCAAGGTCTTTAGAGTTACCGTGGAGGGCGGCGGGATAGTAAAGGCCCTCTCCGTAAAGGGGGGCGCGGAGTTTTCCCGAAAGGACCTCGACGACCTTACGGGTGTAGCCACCACCTACGGGGCGAAGGGGCTCGCCTGGGTAAAGGTGACGGAGGCCGGCTGGCAGTCGCCCATAGAGAAGTTTCTCTCCGATAAGGAGAAGGAAGATATTGTTGCCGCCCTCGGTGCCGGGGTCGGGGACCTCCTTTTGTTCGTCGCCGACAGGGCCGCGGTGGCAAATACCTCCCTCGGCAGACTAAGGATAAGCCTGGCAAGACGCCTCGGCCTCGTCACAGAAGGGGTCTTTAACTTCGTATGGGTGACGGACTTCCCCATGTTCGAGTACGACGAAACAGAGAAGAGATACGTTGCCGTGCACCACCCCTTCACCTCCCCCATGGAAGAGGATATGGACAAGCTCGCAACCCACCCCCTCTCCGTCAGGGCCAAGGCCTACGACCTGGTCCTTAACGGGGTCGAGATAGGGGGAGGCAGCATTCGCATACACAGAAGCGACGTCCAATCGAGGGTATTCGACCTCCTGGGCATATCGAGGGAAGAGGCGGCAGAGAGGTTCGGCTTTCTCCTCGAGGCCCTGAAGTACGGCACGCCCCCCCACGGAGGAATCGCCTTCGGCCTCGACAGGATCCTCGCGGTAATGACGGGGTCCGAGTCCATAAGGGACGTGATCGCCTTCCCGAAGACGCAGAAGGCCGTTTGCATGATGAGCGACGCCCCTTCTACCGTCAGCCCCCGGCAGCTCGAGGAGATATTCATAAGGGTCCTTAAAAAATAACAGGGGAAAACTTTTTCCGAGGAAAACTTTTTGTAAAAAGTTTTCCTCAGGCTCCTTTCAAAAACTTTCGGCTGTTCCCCGGTAGGCGGCCACTTGGCAGGGAATAGCTGAAAGTTTTTGGAAGAGGTTTGGAGAAACCTTTTTTCAAAAAGGTTTCTCCAAGAGGGGAGTTTGAGGGGGACCTTTCTACAGAAAGGCCCCCCTCAATTTTTTGGAGTACTCCCCCTGTACGACCCTCGTTATCCCGCCAGGAGTTCCCCTGCCTATTTTTTTCGAGTCGACCCTTACAACGGGCACTACCTCGGAGACGGAGTTCGTAATGAAGACCTCGTCGCCCTTGTAGAGGTCTCTTAACAGGACCTTCGTCTCCTTGACCGGTATCCTCTTCTTCCGGGCGAGCTCGATGACGACGCTTCTGGTTATGCCGGGAAGGACCCCGGCCGAGAGAAGGGGGGTTTTTATTACCCCTGCCTTGACCACGAAAACATTCGAGGACGTGCCCTCCGTAATAGACCCGTCTTCTGCTACAAAGATACCCTCCACGGCACCCTGCCTCTTCGCCTCGATCCTGCCGAGCACATTGGGGAGGTAATTGAGGGACTTTACACCCGGCACCACCTGGCCCGGGCCTTTTATCGTAACGGCCCTTACGCCTCGGGCCCCCTTCCTTTTTATAGCCCTTTCGTCTACCGCTCCCGCTACGACCACCACTGTCGGAGAGGTGCCGCGCACCGGAAGGTGCCCCCCGACATCGACCCCCCGCGTGACGGTGATCCTTATATGAGCCACGCCCCTGGTCAGCCCGTTCTTTTTTAAGAGCCTCTCCAACACCCTGTCCCTTATGTCCGACCTTAGGGTCTTTAACGCCTTAACTGGTATGCCCAGGGCCTTCATACCCCCGGAGAGCCTCAGGAGGTGCTCCTTTAAAAAAACGGGCCTCCCGTCATAGGCCTTCAGCGTCTCGAAGACCCCGTCGCCGTACCTCAAACCCCTGTCGAAGACCGAGACAAGGGCCCTTTCACCGGACACTATGCGGCCGTTTATGTACACGTTGTTTTTCATTTCTATTGAGGAAAACTTTTTGAAAAAAGTTTTCCTCAAACTCCTTTCAAAAACTTTTAGCTATTTATCCCGTGGAGGGAGACCCCCTCTTGAGCGAATTTCATCTTCGA
>DATEAM010000122.1:0-4672 GCA_035288385.1 Thermodesulfobacteriota bacterium | reverse complement strand
CCCCCCCCGCCCCCCTGCCCCCCCCGGCCCCCCGGCCCTGTAACTCTTCGTTTAAACGGTTCTCCCCCCCCGCCCCCCCCGCCCCCCAACGGAGTGGAACGACATAGTCCTGGCCATTGGCGCGATCCCATAAGAAGTCCGAAAGGCCTTCGATAAAAAAAGGGGACTTGAGTCCCCTTTTTTTATTTCTTGAGGGGAGTTTTTCATAAAAAGCTCCAGGCCCGAATTTTTTTGCCGCTTTTGACCTTGCCCCCGGGCTGTTAATCTGGTAGTTTTCAACCATGACGCGAGATGAGCTTGCCGCAAAGATAGACCTTTCTCTACTCAGGCCCGATGCGACGAAAAGGGAAGTCGAGGGCCTCTTAAGGGGCGCCCTCTGCTACCCCTTCGCCTCGGTCTGCATCCCGCCATGTTACGTAAGGCTCGCCTCAACGCTCCTCGCAGGCTCCCCCGTCCGGGTGGGGACCGTCTCGGGCTTCCCCCTCGGGTACCAGACCACGGAGATAAAGGTCAGAGAGGCTGTAGAGGCCTTCTCTTCGGGCGCCCTTGAGATAGACGTGGTGATGAACATCTCGGCCTTCAAGTCCGGTTATCTCTCGGTCGTCGAGGAGGAGCTCTCGCGTATCGTCGGGGAGCTTCCGGAAGCGGCGGTAAAGGTCATAATAGAGGCGGCCTACCTTACGGACACGGAGAAGGTCCGGGCCTGCGGGGTCGTAATAAGCTCGGGCGCGGCCTTTGTCAAGACCTCGACGGGCTTCGCCCCGGGCGGGGCCATTGTCGATGACGTAAGGCTTCTTAAGGAGGCCTCAGCCGGGAGGGTAAGGGTAAAGGCCGCCGGGGGCATAAAGACCCTCGCCGCGGCCCTCGAGATGATAGAGGCCGGGGCCGACAGGATCGGGACGAGCTCTGGCATTGATATCCTCCGGGAGTTTTAGGGCAACCCCCCCTCACGGGGTCTCGATCCTTTCAAGGGCAGGGTCCGTGTGTTATAATCCGGAAGACCCGGAAGACTAAAGACCATCCGCTTTTTTCCCTTAAACGACCTTTTGCCATGAACGACAGACCCCAACAGGTACTCAAGGAAGTATTCGGTTACAAAGATTTTCGTCCGCGCCAGCGCGAGATAATAGAACATCTCGTCTCCGGCGGCGACGCCCTCGTGGTCATGCCCACGGCCGGGGGAAAGTCTCTGTGCTACCAGATACCCTCCATCATAAGGCCCGGGGTGGGTATAGTAGTCTCCCCCCTCATATCTTTGATGGAGGACCAGGTCGGCGCTCTAAGGCAGTCCGGGGTGAGGGCCTCCTATCTTAATTCCACGCTCAACGCCGGGGAGGCCTTTTCCGTGGAGGAGCGCTTCGTTAAAAACGAGCTCGACCTCCTCTACGTCGCCCCCGAGAGGCTCCTTACGCCGCGCTTCATCGAGTTGATGGAAAAGTCCGAGATCGCGCTCTTCGCCATCGACGAGGCGCACTGCGTCTCTCAGTGGGGGCATGACTTCAGGCGTGACTACCTCGAGCTCAACATCCTCCACGAGCGCTTCCCGGAGGTCCCCAGGGTGGCGTTGACAGCTACCGCTGACGAGGTGACGCGCCGCGAAATAGCACAGCGCCTCGGCCTCGAAGGGGCGAAGGTGGTCGTTACCGGCTTCAACCGCCCCAACATCCGCTACAGCATCACCGAAAAGACGAAACCCAGGGAACAGCTGATAAACTTCATAGAAGAGTCCCACAGGGGAGAAGCCGGGATAGTCTACTGCCTTACGAGAAAGAAGGTGGAAGCAATCGCCGGCTGGCTCGTTGAAAAGGGTTTTAAGGCTCTGCCCTACCACGCGGGCCTTCCGGCGGAGGTGAGGCGAGCCAACCAGGAGAGGTTCCTTAAGGAGGACGGGGTCATAATGGTAGCCACCATAGCCTTCGGCATGGGCATAGACAAGCCGGACGTCCGGTTCGTGGTGCACCTCGACATGCCCAAGAGCATCGAGGCCTATTACCAGGAGACTGGCCGGGCGGGCAGAGACGGCCTTCCTTCGGAGGCATGGATGACCTACGGGCTCCAGGATATCTTCATGCTCAAGCAGATGATAGACTCCTCTGGCCTCGGCGAAGAGAGAAAGGCGATGGAGACGAGGAGGCTTGACGCCCTTGTGGGCCTCTCGGAGACCACGGAGTGCAGGCGACGGGTCATCCTGAAATATTTCGGGGAGACCTTTCCCGGAAAGTGCGGCAACTGCGACACCTGTATTGAGCCCGTGGAGACCTGGGACGCTACGGTGCCCGCTCAGAAGGCCCTCTCCTGCGTATACAGAACGGGGCAGCGCTTCGGCGCCGCTCACCTCGTAAACGTCCTCCTCGGCAAGGAGACGGGCCGCATCAAGATGCTCGGCCACGGGAGGCTCACTACCTTCGGGATAGGAATGGAGCTCGACGCCGGAGGGTGGCGCTCGGTATTCCGCCAGCTCGTGGCCGGGGGGTTCTTATCCCTCGACATAGGGGGCTTCGGCTCTTTAAAACTCACAAAAGACGCCTGGCCCGTCTTAAGGGGCGAGAAGAGGCTCTTCCTCAGAGAGGATAAGAGTGGGGAGAGGGGGGATAAAGTGGAGGAGAAAAAGGAGAGGAAGGGGAGGAGGGGCAGACGCACCGAGAAGGGTGAAAATACCGGGCTTGCCGAGGCCCTTAAAAGGCTAACGAGGGGGCTTGCCGAGGCCGCCGGCGTGCTCCCCCATCATATACTCGACGACTTCGCCATAAAGGAGATGGCTCGGTATCTGCCAGCTGACCTCTCGGGCATGCGCCGCATAACGGGCATGGGAGAGCACAAGCTCGAACGGTACGGGGAATCTTTCCTTGAAATCATAAGGGAACATAAAAGGCTCGCCGAGGAGCTTACGGAGACGATAGCCGAAACCGTCGATCTCTTCCGCCTGGGCCTCGTGCCCGAAAGGATAGCAACGGAGAGGGGGCTTGGCGAGAGGAGCATCTATAACCACCTCGCAACCGCCATAGAGAAGGGGGTTTTAAAGCTCAGGGACGTCCTCGATATTCAGGACAAAGAGGTCCTGAATATAAAGAACGCCTTCCTCGTCCAGCCCGGGGGCGGCGGGGGCGGCGGGGGCGGATGGAAAATGGCCCTCAAACCGGCTTACGACTCTCTCGGAGGCGCATACACCTACGAGGTCCTCCAGTGCGTCCGCTCCGACCTCCTGCGCGAGCGCAGGGGCTGAGGCCCCCCGCCCGTCCTCTTTTTTTGAGGTATAATTATGAATAAAAACGGGGGAAAAAGATGGAGAAGGCGACTTTCGGAGCGGGATGCTTCTGGCACGTGGAGGAGGCCTTCAGGAAGGTTAAGGGGGTAGCCTCCACGCAGGCGGGATACACGGGGGGCCATTTAGAAGACCCCTCGTACGGGGACGTATGCACCGACGAGACGGGCCATGCCGAGGTCGTCCTCGTCGAGTACGACCCGGGGGTCGTATCCTACGAGGAGCTTCTGAAAGTCTTCTGGAAGATACACGACCCCACGACCCCGGACCGCCAGGGCCCTGACATCGGGAGCCAGTACAGGTCCGCAATCTTCTACCATACCCCGGAGCAAAAGACCTCGGCCGAGGCCTCGAAGGCCAATCTCGAAAAGAGCGGCGCCTACAAAAACCCCGTAGTTACCGAGATAGTCCCAGCGCAAAAATTTTACCGCGCCGAGGAGTACCATCAGAGGTACCTTGAAAAGCGGGGAGGGTTTTCGAGGTGCTGAAGAAAAGCCTGGTGTACGCGATTAAAAAAAGCCCCGGACATTCTCTGCCGGGGCTTTTTAGCATCCATGGTTGACGGGATACAAGACCGGTGAGCGGTCTTATAAGAAAGATGGTGCCGAAGGGGGGACTCGAACCCCCACGGGTCTCCCCACCACCCCCTCAAGATGGCGTGTCTACCAGTTCCACCACTTCGGCACGGCAGTCCAGGACGGGTTCTTTAAAGAGGGGCTTTTTATCTCTACTGTTGTTCTATAAAAATCCGGAAAACCCTTCGAGCTCTACCGACCTGCCGGCTTTGTCCCCGGGGCCGGTTCCGAGGGCCTGGGCTCATCCACTATGGGGGCCGGCACGAGCTTTTGTGCGGCCGGAGCTGCCTCCGCGGCTGGCTCTCCAGCGCCCTCTTCGACGGCAGGGGCCGCCACACCGGGCACGTCCATCATTATCGACTCCTTGCTCACCTTGCCCGAGGAGACCGTGAGGTAGATGGAGGTGACCATGAAAACGGCCGCGCACACCCCCGTTATCTTCGCAAGGAAGGTCGCCGGCCCGGCGCTTCCGAAGAGGGTCTGGCTCGACGCCCCGCCGAAGGTGGCCCCGATGCTCGCGCCCTTGCCGGCCTGGAGAAGGATCGAGATGATAAGCACTACGCTTACGAGTATGTGTATGGCGATGACTGCGATAAACATTTTATCGAGAACCCGGATAATAGGTAATTGGATATTTTACTTCTTTGACGAAAAAAAGCAAGGCAAAAATTGAGGGGAACTTTTTGAAAAAAGTTCCCCTCAAACTCCCCACAAAAACTTTTAGCTGTTTATCGTATGGGGGGAGACCCCTCTTCGGAGGTACTCTTGCAAGGGGCCTCCCCCCATACGATAGCCAAAAGTCTTTGAAGGGGGGTTTGGGGGGAAACTTTCTCCA
>DATEAM010000121.1:0-2738 GCA_035288385.1 Thermodesulfobacteriota bacterium | reverse complement strand
AAAACTTTTTGTAAAAAGTTTTCCCCGGACCCCTTTCAAAAACTTTTTTTTAGCCGCCGCCCTTTTTCTCCTCTGAACTCCCGGCCATTACAAGGGCATCGCCGTCTGAAAGCCATCCCATCACTTCCTGCTTGACGAGCGTGAACCTCGGCAGCTCGCTCTCGTGGATCGACTTCGTAGGCGTGGGTTTTATGCTCAGCGGGTTTATAAGCCTGTTGCCCACCCTCACCTCGTAGTGCAGGTGCGGCCCGGTGGAGATGCCAGTTGAGCCCACGTAGCCGATGACCCGGCCCTGCTCGACCCGAGCCCCGCTCGTTATGCCCTTTGCTATCCTCGAAAGGTGTCCGTAGGCGGTGGTGTAGGAGTTATTGTGCTTGATGACTATATACTTCCCGTACCCTCTCTTCCATCCAGCGAAGACCACCCTCCCGCTCCCCGCGGCCTCTACCGGCGTGCCCGTGGGCGCTGCGTAATCTATGCCGTGGTGGGGCCGGTACTTCTTGTGTATGGGGTGGTAGCGGCGGTTGGTGAAATGGCTCGAAATGCGGCTGTACCGGAGCGGCGACCTCAGCAACGTCCTCTTAAGGGACTTGCCGTCAAGGTCGTAATACCCGCCCCTGCCCTTGGAATCCTCGTAGTATACGGCGGTAAAGGTCTTGCCGTCGTTCGTAATCTCGGCGCCGAGTATGCTTCCTGTCTTAACGGGCCTGCCCTCCACGTAAATCGTCTCGTAGAGTATCCTGAAGGTATCGCCCTTCCTTATGTCGGAGGCGAAGTCCACGTCCCAGGCGAATACGTCCGAGAGCGAGATGATCAGCCCGGGCTCGGCCCCGGCCTTAAGACCAGCCTCGTAAAGGGAGTTGTCTATGACGCCCGAGACCCTCTCGGTCCTTACCTCTTTCGGAAGCTCGACCCTCGAAACACTGTAGCCCTCCTCTTCGTTGTCGTCCTTCTCTATGACGAGAACCTCGAAGTCGTTGAACCTGTACTCGACCCTCTCGAGCTGGTCCTCCGTGGTAAAAACACTCAGGACAGTGTCCGCCTGGAGGCTCGCGAGGTTGTAAAGAGGCTTCGCCTTCCTGGTTATCTTGATTATATCCGAGCCCGTGAGGTTGAAAAGGCTCATGGTGCCGTAGAAGGTGTCTTTGCTGGAGAGCATTACGTCATGCCTCTCCATCCTCGCGGCACTGTCCTCAACTGATGCGGCTACCTCGTTGAGCTTCCTGGAGGATGCGTCCGGGCTTATGAGGAATACAAGGGAAAGGAGGAGAGAAATACCCACCATTACGGCGAGTATGGCAGGCCTTAGAGAACCGGCGTCGGTAATTTTTTTCAGGAAACCATCAGTCATTCGCATTTTTCTCTTTCAAATTCCGCTAAATAATAGTAGAATTGGCCCAGCATGTCAAGCCTTAGTTTAAGTTTTTACCACTTCCTCGAGACTTTATCTGTTACTTAAATCACAACCCGAGATCGCACTAAAACCACACCGAAGACCTTCACCAGTGTTTGCAAGGAATAACTTCACGGGGGGCCGTTTTTTTGGCGGCCTTTTTGACGGGAGAACAGTTTTGCAGGGGGGTCCTTTTGGCACAACAAAAAAAGTCACATTCGCCTGACGTGGGGCCGGAGAAAAAAACCGCGCGCATTCTCGTGGCAGACGACGACGGGTTTTTCCTCAAGGTCTTTACCGACCTCATAGAGGAGGCGGGCCACGAGTGCCTCGCCGTCACCAACGGAGTAGAGGCCCTCGAAAACGTCCGCGCTTTCCGTCCCGACATAATAATAACCGACGTTGTCATGCCCGGCATAAACGGCTTCGAGGTCACCAGGAGGCTCAAAGACGACCCCGTCACCACACACATACCCGTCATAATAATAACCTCCCTCACGGACAGGGACTCGAAGGTGCGCGGTCTTGCAAGCGGAGCGGACGAGCTCCTGAACAAACCGGTGGACGCGACAGAGTTCCGCATAAGGATCAGAAACCTCCTCAAGGTGAAAAGCTACGAGGACTTTCTCCTCAAACACGGAAAGGCCCTCGAGGGCGAGGTGAAGGACAAATCCCTTCAACTCGAGGAGGCCTACGAGAAGATACGCGGCGGCCTCGTCGAGACGGTCTACAGGTTGACGCTCGCCGCCGAGTACAGGGACAGGGAAACGGGCGCCCACATCAAGAGGATAAGCCTCTACTCCCAGCACCTCGCCCGCTACCTCGGCCTCGACGAAGCGAAGGCCGAGGCCATTTTCTTCGCAAGCCCCATGCACGATATCGGGAAAATCGGCATCCCCGACCACATCCTCCTGAAACCCGGAAAACTTACAAAGGAGGAGTTCGAGATAATGAAGACCCACACCACCATCGGGGCCAATATCCTTAAAAACCCGGACTCGGAAATCATCAAGACAGGCATGGAGGTGGCCTTAACCCATCACGAGAGGTGGAACGGGAGGGGGTATCCCCGGGGTCTCGAGGGCGAAGACATACCCATATCCGGCAGGATCGTCCACACCGTTGACATATACGACGCCTTGAGGTCCACGCGCCCTTACAAGAAAGGGGTGGACCATGAAACAACCATAAAGATGATGGACGAGCATGAAAAAGACGGGATAGACCCGAAGATATACAGGGCCTTCATCGAGTGCGGCAACACCTTCAACAAATTCTTCGAGGAGAACAAGGAATAGGCCGTGCTTGCCGGGGGGCCGGGGGGGGCCGGGGGGGCCGGGGGGGG
>DATEAM010000120.1:0-18288 GCA_035288385.1 Thermodesulfobacteriota bacterium | reverse complement strand
CCAGTAGTCCTTGCCGAGCCTGTAATACCTCTCCTGTTCCCTTACGTCCATAACTTAACCTATCCAGTACCACCTGGCGAAGAGCGCGGCATACAAAGGCAGCAGCGCCGCAAGGACCGCAAGCAAAAGAGAGCGCGCCCTGGCGTTCAGGCCCGATATGACCACGAGGGCCGGGAAGGCGAGGGTGGAGTACCTGCCTATGGAGACGAGCCCCATCTTCGAGGCTACCCCGAAGTAGGAGAGGAGGAGAAGAAGGACGGCGAAGAGGAACTCGGGGCGCCTGTACCTTGCGAGCCCCCATAAAGAGGATATCAAAAAAGCGAGGAATATAAAAATGCCGATAAAGTTTGTGATGGAAGAGCTAAATCCCTTTGTGAACCCCCAGTAAAGCGCCGAGACGAACTCCCTGTAGACGACGACGAAGGCGGCCGTCTCGGCGAAGGTATAGGACCTTGTCTGCCAGTGGCCGATGACGCTGCCGAAGGCGAAGAAGTCCGAGAAGCCGTGCCAGAGAAAGAGCATGTAGAGTGAGACGCCGCTTGCTGACAGGGCCATCAGGCCAAGGGTAAGTGGGACGTTCCTTCTCGTCCTCTCGTCGGCGATAAGGGCCCAGAGCAACGGCGCCGTGAGGGCTATCATGGTAAACCGAGTGGCGGTGGCCATGGCGATGACAAGGGCCGCGGGGAAGAACCTTTTCCTGTATATAAGATAGAAGGAGAGGGTTATGAAGAGGAGGGCAATGGCCTCGGTGTATCCCGCGGAGAAGAATACAGAGGTGGGTATGAATGAGATAAAGAGCACCGTCCAAAGCGCCCGCTCCTCCCCGTAGTTCTCTTTAACGAAGATGTAGAGAAAGACCAGGGCCGCAAGGAAGCACGAGTTGGATATGGCAAAGAGCGACCATGGCATTGAGAGCCCCGATATCTTGTGGAGAGCCGCGGCGACAAGGGGGTACATGGGGAAGAACTGTACGCTAAGCGGTATGCCACCGTCGGGTCCGGGGGCATAGCCCGAGGTGGCGATCCCCTTGTACCAGCCCGAGTCCCAGCGCATGAGGAGGTCCGCGATGGAGCCGGCTCCCTCGGCGGGAAGGCCCGGGTTATGGGGGATGTTTCCGGAAAATATCAGCCCCAAAAAGACCACGAACCTCGAGACGACGAATACGGAGAGGGGGATCGAAAAAAACGAGATTTTTTCCTTTAATCTAATCATCTTCAATCAGGTCTTCGAAGGTTTTAAGAGTCTTCCTTGCCGTATCTTCCCAGGTGAACCCCTTCGCCCTCTCAAGGGCGGTTTTTTTCAACCGGGGGTCGCTTTTCCTTTTAAGGAGGGCCTTTATGGCGTTGGCTATCTCTTCGACGTCGTAGGGGTCGAAGTACGAGCCGCACCCCCCGAGTATCTCCGGCACAGAGGAGAAGGCGGAGGCCGCAACGGGTTTTCCAGAGGCCATGGCCTCGAGGACCGGAAGCCCGAAGCCCTCGTAGAGCGAGGGGAAGATGAATCGGCCGGAGAGGGCGTAGAGCGCGACGAGCTCTCCTTCTGTCACGTACCCCGTTAACACGACCCTGTCGGCAACACCCTCTCTTCCGACGAGGCGGTTGAACCAGTCGAGGTTCTCGGCATCAAAGGCGCAGACAACGACGAGGGTGAGCTCGGAGTCGGGTGACATTTCGATGAACCTCGAGAATCCCGAGACGAGCCTTTCGAGATTTTTTCTGAAGTCGAAGCCGCCGGTATAGAGCATGAAGCCTTCCTTCAGGGAGAATTTTTCCCTTACACTTTTAATATCCCCGGCAGAGGGGTCCTGGAAAAAAACGCTGTCCACCCCGAGGTGCGTTACCTCGATCATATCCCCGGGTAGGCCGAGGTATTCTATGAAGTCCACCTTCGTCGAGACGGATATGGCAAGGAGCCTGTCGTAGCCGGGCAGTTTTTCCATAAGCCTCCTCGAGTAGTCTCTCCTTACCTCCCCGGGCCACCTCTTCAGGTACCTCTCTTCGAAGATAAGGGGTATCAGGTCGAAGACGGTGGCGACGAAGGCGCACCGGGAGACCCTCGCCGGGAGCGTTACGTTGGGCATGAGGGGGTTCGGGTTCCAGTAGAGGTCGATCTTTTTTTCGCCTATAAGGTCTGCTAAAGAGCGCTGGAAGCGCTGCTCAGGGCCGAGGCCCGCCATGGGGGCTTTTTTTGCGCCGCCCGAGTCGAGCCTCAGAAAAGTCGCCTTCTCTCTTATGGCACTGGGGACTACCTCCATCTCCGGCTCTTCTGTGGTGAGGACAAAGAACCTGTGGCCCTTGTCGAGCTTGACCATGGCCTCGAGGGTGTTCAGGAGGTATCTGCCTATGCCGCGGTTCCTCTCCGGGGTCTGGAGGGTCTGTCCGTCAACGAGTATGTTCATCTTTCCTCTTCAGGTCTCCCGGGGGACGCATACTCCAGGCTCACCCTTTTCCAGCGCGCCGAAAGCTTCCTCGATTCATCGCTTATACCGAGGGCCTTCGGGCTTTCGGACTCCTCGTAGTATATATCCATGGCAGGGGCCTCGCCTCCGGGGAATTCGAGGGTCACGTTGTATTGCCTCCACCCCGGCTCGAGTCTCACCCTGGCCGTGGAGAATTTTGATTTTATCACCATTTCCTTGTCTATATTTACCATAAAGGGTTCAACTTCAAAGGTAACCGAGACGGGACCTTTTTCCTTCAGCCTCGTGTCCCTGAAGACCATGGTGCCCTTTTTCCCCGTCGCCCACCGGAAATGGAGCGAACTTTCCGGGTAACTCTCCTTTCCTGAAAACCCCGTAAATTTCAGCCCCCCCTCCTCCGACCCTATGGCGAATTCCTTTCTGCCCTCAAGGTCGGTTACGAGGTATTTCCTGACGTAACCAGCCACACTGAGCCTGGCCCTGGCAAGGTCCTTCTGGTCCGAGATATCAACCCTTGTTATTTCGCTCGGGTCGTTTTCGTTATGGGGATAGAGGAAGAAAAAGGCCTGGCGCTTTTCCGGGAACCCTTCCCCTGAGAGATTCACTCCGCGGGCCTCAGGCGCAACGGGGCCGAGACCGAGCAGCCCCGCCAGCGTTGGATAAAGGTCGATAAGCTGCGTGGGGAGTTCAGAGGTCTTTACTTTTCCCGCTGAATGCGCCGGCTTTATCATGAGGAGGGCCATTGTCCTTGAGAGGACCTGGTCCTCCGACCAGCCGAGCCTGTTATCAAGGTATGCCTGGGCCGCGGCGTCGCCCCTCGTATCCAGGCTCCCGACTGGCCCTGAGCCTGTGTCATTGATAAAACCCCTGTGACCGTGCCCCGTGTCGGCATGGATTATGATGGTCGAGGCATCGTAGTGCCCGAGGCGCTTTAGCTCCTCGATAAACCCGGTTACCAGCTTGAAGGCGCAGCCGACCTGCCCATAATAAGCACCCGTCCCCTTGTCGATGAGGGCGGGGTCATATTCGCATTCGCTCGTAAATACATAGGGGCCGTGGGGGAGGATACTGTGGATGTAAAGGTATTGGCCGTTTTGTGGTCGGTCTTTCTCCTCCTCGATAACCCTCTTGAGCATCAACACGGTGGAGAAAGGTTCTTTGCCCTCGGGTGTGGTGACCGGGATATCCCCTGTAGCAGGCCCGACTGAGCCGTTCTTGAACTCGTATACGGTCTTCCCAAGGCCTTTCCCCGCGGACAACGCCTCGTTTGACAGAAAGTTCGGCAGTATCCTCGCAAACCATATCCGGACGAAGTCGCCGTACTTTGCGTCTTTTATCCCCGTGTCCTCCATATAAATATCGTCGAGGGTCAGGAATTCATATGCAAAGGGGGTGGACCAGGAAGAGAGAGGGGTGAACATCGAGATCCGATAACCCTTTTCATTCAGGCCCTTTAACAGCCCTTCTCTTTTGAAACCTTCCTTCCATTCCACTAAACCCCCGCGGCCTCCGTTATAAACGGTCCCCGTTAGATAACTCGGCAGGGATGAACTGGTATAAAGGTAGTTGGATACGTTGTTCTTGTAGATGGTGAAACCCTCGAAGTCCTCTGCGAGCCCCTTTTCCTCCATATAAAGCAGCGCCGCGTCTGTCTGCATCTCGTCGAGCACGATATGATAGACATTGCCCTTGATGTCCGGGTCGGCCGTCTGGTGTCCCGAGCCTCCGGCCGGGGGTTTTGGCGTACTCAGTATGAGGCCAAAATAACCTGCCGATATAAGAACGAGTACGATTGTGAGGGGAACGGAGAGAGAGACCACGGACCGGGCGCCGAGCCTTACGGCAGCCGCCGCGAGGGCCAGAAGGATAAGACCCTCGACCATGGAATAAACCAACGGCTCCGTGCTTACAAGCTCGTCACCGGAGAGGAGGTTCGATTGAAGGGGGGAGAGAACGTCGGATAGGAGCACGAAAAGGCCGAGCCAGAAAAGGAATACCGAGAGATTTACGGCAGACTTCTCGTTAAACGCGAAAAGGCCCCTTATAATGGCGGCCAGAACCACGCACGCGGCCAACCCGGCGAGGACGAAGTCGACGGCGATCCCGTAGTCCCAGTTCCAGTACTCCCTCGCGTTGTAGTAAAGCTCGAAGGGGATGAGGAAGAAGACGGCGACTACGGGTGTGAAGGCTATAAGATAGTATTTTATCCTGGACTCGGAAAGACTCATGTCAGTGTGGTCTAAAAAACCCGCTGTAAATCGTGAAATTATTTTTTCCCGGAGGGCCTGGCCAGTATCTCCGTCCAGGCCTTTTGCCCCTCTTTCGAGGGGAGGAAGTCGTCAAGGGACTCGATCCTTTCCGCTCCCCCGTCGCCGAGGGAAAAGAGGGAGTAACGTCTCTTTTCGAAAAAGTCCCAGATCTCCTTCGGGTCGGTGTTGAAAAACCTCTTGAGGGTCCCGATGTTCAACTCGAATACGATATATGGTCTGAACCTGGCGATGGTCTCTTCCATGCCGCACAGGGCCTTGAACTCCGCGCCCTCGATGTCCATCTTCACCAGGTCGAGTCTCTCAAGGTTCAATTCGGCGGCTAAATTGTCCACGGTGGTGCACCTTACCTCTTCAACGCGCCCTTCCTGAACGCCCGTGGTGGAGAAGAAGGAGCATGCGGCGACCTCGGGGACATAGGAGAACTTCATGGTGGTCTCGCAGTCCCACACCCCGCAGTTCAACAAGGTGTGGTTGTCAAGGCCCACCCTTTGCATGTTGTTCTCGAGGTGCGAAAAATTGGTCTTCCCCGCTTCAACGGCTATGACCCTGCCGGAGCTACCCACCAGGCGGGACGCGACAACGGATATTACGCCGATGTTACCCCCGAGGTCAAGAAAGACATCTCCTTCCTTGAGGGTGTTTTTCAGATAATTAATCAGGTCGTCCTCGTAAGAACCGTCGTTGATGATGGGTTGAACTACACTCCTGTCATGGCGGTCGCCTTCGAGGACGAAGTTTCCTACGGAGGGGACGTTAAAGTTGAAGGTGATCGTCGACTTGTCCATTTTTGATTCCTCAAATTGAATGTTTGTGATTAGATTCAAGAGTCTTTTTGAGACAATATCGAATGAGTGTTTTTCCTTAATATACTTTCTCGCCCTCCCCCCTATTTCTTCCCTGCAGGTGGGACCCTTAAGGCGCATCAGGTGTGCGAGAATAATATCCTGTTCCCTATCGCCCACGTCCACCTTGAGGGTGCACTCGCCGGGGAACTCCCTGAACTGGTTGACGTTTGAGACCATGACCGGTTTGCCGTAGGAGAGCGCCCTCAGGAGGCTCGCAGAGGTCTCGCCCATGGTGGGCCACCGGAGGTTGATGACGACGTCCGAGGCCCTCATGTACGATTTGAACTCTTCGAGGGTAACCCTGCCCGTAAGGTGCACGGCCCTTTCGAGGCCGTACCTCTCGGTGAGCTTGAAGACCACCTCCTCCATCTCCGGGTAGCATTTTCCCACTAAAAAGAGGCTGGCCTTTTCGGAAAAAAGCCTGAAGACCGAGAAGGCCTTTATGACCCGGTCTATCCTCTTCGTGGAGACGATGTCCCCGAAACAGGCGAGCATGAGGGCATCCGGGGCTATGCCGAGCCTTTTCCTCTCGGCCATGATATCCTCCTCGCCAAGCTCCGGCGCCGGGTTCGTTCCCAGGGGGAAGACGGAAATTTTATCGGCGCAGCCCGATAACCGGTCTTTTATCCATTCGCTGTGCACGACGACGGCCCGGCTCGCCTCCACGACCCTGTCGTTCAAGGGGAAGCGGTTGACGTCTATGTCGAATTTTTCCTTTTTCAGCCTTTCGCACAAAAATTCACCCGCTACCCCGTAGCACTGCCTTATCTCTTCGAGGTAGGCCTCGGGGCTTCCCTTCTTGTAAGTCACCTCCCTTACGAAGGGGTGGATGTTGTAGTCGTGTAGCACCGTTATGCCCGGGTGGCGCTTTAGGGTCGAGTAGATGTATTCATGGCAGGTGTTGTTGCCCATGTGGTAGACGGCGCAGTCGTAGGGGAGCTCGGAGTTGAGCCTCTCGAAGTCGCGGAAGTCGTAATGCCTGAAGTTGTCCGCTATCTCCGGGTTTGAAGGGGTTATCCCGTCTACGAAGAGGTCTATCTCGGCGCGGCCCTTTAGGTGCAAGAGGAGCTCTTCGCTGTAGTCGGCTATACCCGAGTGCTGGGGGTTCAAGGGGCTGAACCACGCAATCCTCGGGGTGCGGGCTCTTGTCACGCCTGCGTGGGCGGCGCGTTGCCCGACTGGCCTTTCCGAGCTTACTCTCTCCATCAGTTCGAGCATCGCGTCGGCGGCCGCGCTCCAGCTGAATTTTCTGGCCGCGCCCCGGGATTCGGCGGAGAGTTTTTCGCAAGCCCCCTTGTCTTTAATGAGCCCGTGTACCTTCTCGGCGATATCCCCCGGGTCCTCGGGATTAAAGTAAACGCCCGAGTCCCCCAGGACTTCGGGTATGGAGGAGTTCCTTGAGGCTGCTACAGGCGTTCCCGCGGCCATTGCCTCGAGCACTGGCAGCCCGAAACCCTCGTAGAGGGAGGGGAAGACAAAGAGTGTGGAAAGCTCGTAGAACCCGAGTTTGTCCCCCTCGGGGATGGTCCCGGTAAAGACCACCCTCCCGGAAACCCCGGCCTCTTCGGCAACGGCTTTTAGCCCTTCCCTCGAGCTTTTGTCGTAAAAACTCCCGAGCACGAGGTGAAGGTCCGATCCGTAATCCTTTACGAGCCTCGATAAGGCCCGGACGAGGTTCGCCGTATTTTTCCTGAAGTTCGCGCCCCCGAGGTAGAAGATGAAACGGTCTGGGAGCCCGTACCGGAGCTTTATCTCAGGGGTATAGTCGGCGGGGGCCGTTTTGAAAAAGCCCTCATCAACTCCTTCGTGTATGACAAAAGTCTTTTCCGCGGGGATGGCGAGGAACCTTTCAATGTCCCTTGCCGTTGAATGCGAGACGGCGACTATCCGGTCAAAGTACCGGAGGTCTGCAAGCCTTCTTATATAGTCTTCAAAGACCTCCCTCGACAGCGTGTCGAGATAGGCCTCTGGAAAGACGAGGGGGATGAGGTCATGGACCGTAATGATGTTCGCCGCCCCCTTTACCCTGCCAGGGAAGAAGACGTTCGTCATAAGGGGGTTCGGGTTCCAGTAGACGTCTATTCTCTCCCGGGCGATGATTTCCGCTATGCCCTGGGTGTACTGGAGCTCATGAAGGGCGTTTGTCTCCCTTACGCCCTTTTCCTTACCCTCCACCGCCACCCTCAGGAAGGTGCAACCACTCCTCAGTGCCTCGGGAATTTCCTCAGTGTCCACCTCCCTGCAAACACTTACAAAGAAGTCGTGGCCGGCGCCCCTTTCAACCATCTGCTCGAGCATGTGGAGCGTATACGAGCCTATCCCCCTTTTAAGCTCGGGGGTATGGAGGGTCTGACCGTCGACGAGTATCCTCATGCCTTTCTGAATGCCTCCATGTAAGCCGGGGCCACGCGGTCCCAGGAGTAGTTTTCAACCACGTAGCGCCGGCCCATCTGGGCGAGCCTTCTGCCGAGGGCCGGCTTCCTGGTCAGTTCCTCCACGCATCGGGAAAACTCCCCGGAGTTTCCCACTGAGAACCCCCCGCCGCTCCTTTCGACGTGGCCCCTGGTAACGCTACTGCCGGATGATACGATAACCGGGGCGCCGGCAAGCCAGCTCTCCATTACGACGAAGGAAAAGCTCTCGTTAACGGAGAGGTTACAAAGGGCCGTGGAGGCGGCAAGGGCGTCGTACTTGTCCTCTTCCGGCACGAACCCGAGGTCCACGAAGCGCGGGTCTCCTGAGGGCACGAGCGAGTCGTCCCCCCCTCCTATAAGGACGAGTTTGAGGTCCGCCCCGAAGGACTCCGTATGGGACTTCACGTAATCGATGAGGACCAGGAGGTTCTTGCCCCTGTCCTTCCTGCCCATGTATACGATGAAGGGCCCCTTTATTCCGTATTTTACCCTGAACCTTTGCCCATCTGCGCGAACATCGGTGTTCACGCCAACGCCGAGGACCGGCATGTGGGAGAGGTCCTTTTTGTAGAGGCGTTCGGCGAGCGCCCTCTCTTCCTCGGAGAGGAAGATGAGCATCTTCGCTTTAAGCATCATATCCCTTGTAGAACCCCACCAGGCCACTGCCTCGTCGTGGAGGCAGGGTATGACTACGGACCTCTCGGCAACGGCGTTCACGCCCCAGAAGGTGGTGCCGTAGAGGTAGGGGATAAAGACGTAGGTGGAGCTCCTGTCGGCCTTTATGCGGGAGATGAGCTCGTGGCTGCCTATGGTGCTCCTCATGTAGTCGAGCTCCTCTGCCCCTGACAGCCCCCGGCCATTGACGAGCTTTGCGTTCAACCGGTGGAAGGTCTCGGAGCCCTCGGTGTTTACCGGGAAGCGCCTTACCTTAAGGCCGTCCGTGTCGTAGCGGCCAGGGGCGAGGCCGTCCGTCCACCAGTCGTCAAAGGGGGTTGGGCAGCAGGTGGTGTAAACACTCACGTCCATACCTCTCATCGAGAGGTTCAGGGCGAGCCTCCTGGCCGCCACCTCTGCGCCTCCCGCGAACGCCCCGTACCATGGTGTTACGAACGTGACCCCTTTTGACATCGGTCATACCTTCTTTGCGATGATGGCGTAATCGGGGGCGGAGTACAAAAAGGAGTTCAGCCTGGCGAAGTTGTCGTTCAGGAGACCCTCGGTGGACCTGTCAGCGGGGCACTCTACCATGGAGAGTTTTTCCTCGGGGGAATTGAGAAACCAGGTGTCCTCAACGGCAAGGCCCGAACTCTCGGCGACGAACTTTATGAACTCCGGGTGCACGGGTCTTGTGTGCGTGGGGTCGACGTAGAAGGCGCCGGAGAAGACGGTGAGGCACGTGGGGTTTGGGGTCTCGAGTATGAGATACCCGCCGGGAAGGAGCTTCCTGCTGCAAAGCCCCACGAACTCGATAAGGCTCCCGGTAGAGAGGTGCTCTATGAACTGGAAGGCCACGACCCCCCCCAGCGAGCCGTCCCTCTGCGCGTGGAGAAAGTTTATGGCGTCCGACTCCTCGCATTCAAGGCCGAGGTCCCTGCAACATGAGACCATGGAGGGGTTTGAGTCGACCCCTGTCGCCTCGATTCCCTTTTCCCTGAGGAGCTCCATGAACTCCCCCCGGCCGCACTTGACGTCAACGACGCGACCCACAGAGGAGTTGTCCGAAAACACAGGGAGATAGACCGCCTGCCTTTTCTTGACCTCCTCCCTCGTCCCCCTGAACCTCTTCTCGAAACCGGGAAAATCGAAACAGTTCTTCTCCAGCTCTTCCGTGGAATTTCCCGGCGCCTCGAGAGGATGAACGCCCTTGAGTCCCGCGTCGACGATAGTGTCGAACCTGTAACGGAGCGTTTCGACCCTGTTGAACAGGCTCTTGTACTTGTAGTCCGTCTCTTCCTGTATCCTGTCGATACCTTCCTGCCTACCTTCTATCCCCTCCTGCCTCTTTTCTATCTCCTCCTGCCTCCGGTTGAGGAGTACGGCAATGCTGTCCATCCTCTTTACCAATTCGTCCCCGAGCTCAATGAGCTCGTCGAGGCCCTTTTCGGCATTGTCGAGCCTCCTGTTGGCATGGTGGTTCATCCAGTTTTCCAGAAAATCAAGCCGCTTCTCCCCGGCCTCGAACCTCGTGGCCAGTATCTGGTGCTCCCTCATATATGGGTCTATGAGCCGCTTGAGGAGTCTTTTATACGCCGCGACCAGTCTTCTTATGATCGGGCGTCTTGAGGTCGGTGACTGCATCGGTTAACACTCCAGGATGTGTTTTGGGTACGGATTTTCCAAATATTGAGACCCTATCCCCCTATGAAGTCAAGGGGGTTTTCAAAGGCGGACTCATACCTGGGGAGCTCCGAGAGCGGGATATGGAACGAACACTTCCTGCAGAAGTCCGGGACCCTGTGCTCGAAGTCCCAGAGAGAGCGCGCCTTTTCGCTGTTGTAGAGGTCGATGAGCGTGTTTTCGGCGATGTTGCCCAGGGAAAGCTCCTCATCGGCGTCATAGTCGTCGCAGTGGCAGAAGGATACGCCTCCGTCGGCGAAGACCTGGCAGGCCACGAGCGGTATGAGGCACTGGCTCCTGTTGGTCTTCTCCTCGAGCCATTCGGCCGAAAAGGGGAGACCACTTGTCGTATCCATCGCGGCGCCCCAGTTTGCGAAGCGGTTCGTGCCCGTGTACGGTATCAATGCTCCGAAGTTTTCAAGGAGCCAGGCCTGCACCTCGCCTTCATCTCGTTTTTTAAGGAACCTGAAGCCGAGCCTCAACCGGCCCTTATCCGCGGAGAGCCCCATAATCCTCTTTATGTTCCTGACCGTCCTCTTGTAATGGTCCCTCCTGGTCATCGCGGAGTATTCCTCGTCGTCTATGCCGTAGACGGAGATGTGGACCCTGTCGGTGTTGTCGAGCACGAATTTCAGCTCCTCGTCGGTCAAACGGTCCGAGGCCACCGCGTTTGTCGTGAAGCTTAGCGATGTTATCAACTCATGCTTCCTTATAGCCGCTATCCTCTCCATCAGAAAGTCGTCGAGGAAGACGTCGCCCACCACGGGGGTCAGGGAAAGGGCCCCGCCCCCCATTGCCGAATAGTCGGCAAGGAACTTCTCGAAGGTCTCCATGGGCATGACGGACCTGGGACGCGTCATCTTGCCGTAGGCGCATATTACGCAGTCGTTCGTGCAGGAGTTAACCGTCTCGCAGATGACCATTACGGGCCTGCTCCTGCCGTGGGAAAAAAGCCGTGAGGCGTGCTTCTTCGTGTCTATTGCCTCATGGCCTTCGAAGAGGTTGCTCGCGGGGCCTTCCCCTGCGTCACCCCCGTCCCCCCCGTCCCCCCCGTCCCCCCCGGCCCCGTTGGAGCTCGAGCCCTTGTAGCGGGCCACCACCTCCCCCGGGCCCTCTATCATCTTCGCCTCGTGGCCCTCTATCCACATGGCGCGGTCGCATATCGTCTCCACGTCGCCGAGGGAATGGGTGACGATAACGATAGTCACGCCCTTCTTCTTGAACTCTTCCATCTTGAGAAAGCACTTTTTCTGGAAATCGATGTCCCCCACGGCGAGTATCTCGTCTATGAGGAGTATCTCGGGGTCGAGATGCGCCACGACGGAAAAACCGAGCCTGGCGAACATCCCCGAGGAATAGGTCCGAAGGGGCTGGTCCATGAAGTCGGAGAGCTCGGAGAACTCTATGATCTCCGCCATCCTCGCCGTCACCTCGGCCCTCGTAAGTCCGAGGAGGACGCCGTTCAACATTATGTTCTCTCTCCCGGAGAGCTCGGGGTGGAAGCCGCCGCCCAGGGCAAGCAGCGGGGAGATCCTGCCCCGGACCTCGACGTGGCCGCTCGATTGTTTTATGACGCCGGCCATGATGCCCAGGGCCGTGGACTTTCCGGCGCCGTTTTTCCCTATTATCCCGAAGGTCTCGCCCTTGTGGACCTTGAAGGATATTTCCCGCAAGACCTCGTAGCTCGAGTTCATGGACCGTATGGCCTTCGGGAGGTTGAAGATGAAGTGCTTTACCCCGCCCGTTATGTGATGGTAGAGGGGGTAGCTCTTGCTTACCCGGTCGAATACTATCACCGGCTCTCCCGTCATAAGACCTCCGCGAACTTCCAGACGAGCCTCTTGTAGACCATGTGACCTACGGCCGCCGCGACCAGCGCGTATACGAAGGAGGTCATGATGGATAAGGGATCGATCGTACCTTCGAGGAAGAGCTTCCTCCAGCTGATCATGAGAGGCGAAAGGGGGTTCAAGTTTATAAGGTCCCTGTAATTCTCGGGGATCATGGTCTCCGGGTATATGATGGGCGTAAGATAGAACATAAAGGTTATGATTATCCCGGTCAGACGCTCGAGGTCGCGGAAAAAGAGGTTTATAGACGAGATAAGGAGCGAGACCCCGTAGGTCATGAGAAATTGGATCGCCATGAGCATCGGTATCCCCCAGAGCCACGAAAGGGAGGGTCTCTGGTGGAATATGAAAAGGAAGAGGACTATTACCGGAATGGAGAGGATATAGTGTATGGCGTCCTGTAAGACGGCAGCCAGCATGACAACACTTCTGGGAAAGTTCACCTTCTTTATGATCGACGCGTTGTTCAGGAATACGGTGGGGGCGGCCATCACCGAGTTGGAGAACCACTGCCATGGAAAGAGCCCGGCTATGAGGAAAAGGGTATAGTTCTCCATGTCTATCCTCATCACCACCTTGAAGGCGACGAAGAAGACAAAGGCGAAGGCGAGGGGGTGGACTATCGACCAGAGATAGCCCAGTACGTTGTTCTTGTACCTCACCTTCATCTCTTTATGGGTGAGGACAACTACGAGGTCGATTATGTGCTGCGTCCTGTGGTGCAAAAAACTTCCTCCAGTGTGGTTAAAAATTCTAACATCTTCGGGTTGTGAAGTCCACTTTTAATTAAGAGTCTTCATCCGCCTGCGGTGGTGCTTTAACATGGCGAATTTCATAAGGAAATAGTCGCGGGTGGGGCCCGGTAAGGGCATGATTTCGGAAGGTCCCCCGGCTGTGGATAACCTGGTCTTCTTAGGGTCCCGGCACATGAAAACCGGCCCTCAGCCGAGCCCCGGGCGCATCCCCCCCACTGCCCCCCAGAGGGCCCCGGCCCCGATTGCAGAGGCCCTCACAAGGAGTAGAAAGGGGCTGAAAAGAGCGACGGCCGGGTCCTTCCTCAGGGCCGAAAGTGTGAAAGGTACGCACGTAAGAGCGAAGCACAGGGCCGCGAGCATGGGCACGTAGACTCCCGGCCGGGGGACAAGGGCGGCAAAGGCGGCCCCGGCGGCGAAGAGGAAGACAAAGAGTATGCCGAGCTTCAAGCTCTGGGGCGTATAGTGGTCCTTGAGCATCTTGCCGGGAAACCTCTTGTACACCGCCATCCTCCAGTAGCCCCTCCAGAACTTGAGGCTCGCGTACCTCTTTACGGAGTCGGGGTGCCTCAAATGGCAGACCCGTGCCCCGGGGTTGAAGACCATCTTGTGCCCGAGAACAGAGAGCCTGTAGGAGAGTTCCGTGTCCTCGTTGTTCGCCACGGGGAAACTCGCGTCGAAGCCGCCCGCGGCCATGAAGAGGTCCCTTCGGTATCCTGCCGAATAGGTGTCCACCATGTCTATGCTCTCGGCCTTTTTGAGCATCTCGAACCTCTCCTCGAACTCGAGCTGGGCGAACCTGGCCACAATGCTCCTCTGGTTCGTCCTGTACGCGCCCTTTACGGCCATGACCTCCGGGTCCTTGAAGGGCCCCGTCATCTCCTCTATCCAGTCGGGGTCGGCAACGCAATCCGAATCGGTAAAGAGGATTATCTCCCCCGAGGCCTCTCTTGCCCCTCTGTTTCGCGCGGTGGCGGGCCCCGAGTTCTTCTGCCGCAGATACTTTACTGGGAATTTTTTAATTAGCGAGGGTGTGGAGTCCGTGGAGCCGTCGTCCACGACTATCGTCTCGTAGAGCCCTGCGGGGTAGGTCTGGCTTGCGAGGGCCTCGAGGCACTCGGCTATCGTTTTTCCCGAGTTGTAGGCCGGGACGATGACTGATACCCTGGGTAACATGGGAGACTAAGCCTTCATATCTTTGCTTACGATGTCGGAGCCCCTGAAGAGGTACTTGAGGAAGGTCCTCGACGCCTTGAAGGTCCTCCTTATCTCCCTGGGGTGGGAGAACATCTGGCCGAGCTTGTATATTATGTACCCGGGCCTCAGGTAGAACTCCCTTCTCGCCCGGTCGCAGAACCTCACGATCTCCTCCGAGGTAAGCGCATCGGTGGAGATTACCGTGTTGTGGAGCCCCTCGGGGGTAAGCCACCTGGAGAAGTCGGATGTGTTTATAAGCCCCCGTTCGCTGTACCACGCGTAGGCCTCGGTGCCCGGATAGACCATGACGGGGTAGAACTGCGCGGTATCCGGGCTGAGCCTCTTCGCAAGCTCAAGGGTCTCTCGAAGGGTCTCTTCAGTCTCTCCCGGGAGCCCGGCCATGAAGCAGCCGTGGACGAGGACCCCGGCCCTCTTGGCGTCGTTCATGAAGCTTACCATCTCCTCGGCCCTCGTCCTCTTCTTCATGTTGTCGAGTATCTTCTGGCTGCCGCTCTCAAAACCCACGCAAAGGGACCTGCACCCGGCTTCCTTCATGAGCCTCATGGTCTCGTAGTCGAGGCCCACCCTCGAGTTCGCCGTCCATGATATCTTCACCCCCCTTTTTATGATGAGCTCGGAGAGGGCCTTGCACCGCTTCTTGTTCACCGTCAGCGTGTCGTCCTCGAAGAAGACCGCCCTGGCCTTTGGAAAGTTCTCGACTATGTATTCCATCTCGGCTACGACGTTCTCCACACTTCTCACTCTGAAACCCCTTCCCATAAGGGTCTGGGGGTAGACGCAGAAGGTGCAGGGGAAGGGACAGCCCCTGGAGGTGGTGATGGTGACCATGGGGTAGAGGGCGTTGGGGTTGAAGTAGTTCTCTATGTCGAGGAACTTTTTATATACCCTGCTCACGAAGGGAAGCCCGTCGAGGTCCTCTATGAAGGGGCGAGGGGGGTTGTGGACTATCTTCCCGTCCACACGGAGGCTCAAGCCCGCTACGTCCTTCGGGTCTCCCCCTTCTGAGATGGTCCTGGCGAGCTCGGCTATTGTGTAGTCGTACTCGTATCTCGCAACGGCGTCCACCTTCGCGTTCAACTCCAGGGTCTCTCCAGGGAGGGCCGATACATGGGTGCCCACGAGCGTTACGAAGGCCCCGGGCACCTCGTCCTTGAGCCTTGCCGCCACCGCCACGTCATTATGGATGCTCGGGGTGCTCGTGTCGAGGACTATAAGAGAGGGGTTCAGTCTCCGCGCCCTCTCGACCACATGCTCAAGCCCGTGGCCGTCGGCAGGGGCGTCAACAAGGTCCACCTCGAACCCCCGGTCTTCGAGCACTCCTGCGGCAGAGGCGAGCCATATGGGAAAGTAAAGGGTGCCGGACTTGGTCACGGCGGGGCTTCGCTGCGGGCGGGAGAATTTTTCGAGAAAGGGCGGGTTCAAAAGAAGTATCTTCATGATGAATATGTCCTTGAACAGGAATTGGAAAAGGCTATGCCCTCTCCCTTACTATATCGTCATACTGGCGAAGCTGCTCTTCGACAAACCCGAGCTCGCCCGTAAAGATTATCGCCCTCTCGGGGCAGACCATGAAGCAGTAAAGGCAGTCGATGCAGCCGTTGCCCTCTCTTTCGAGGTCGTCGGGGAGGTTTATGCCCACGGGGCAGTACTCCAGGCACTTGCTGCACCTCGTGCACCTGTCCCAATCCACGCTCAGGCTCTCAAGTCTCATCTCCTCTTCGATGAAGACATCCTGCCTGAGGCCCGTTGCGTAGAGGACCTTGCCGACGGTCTTCGTCGAGCAGATGTAGTTGAAGAGTTTCGTGTTCCTGACGGCGAGAAAGTATTTCTGGCGGCTCGGGTTGTGGATGAAGCTCGCGATGGGGCCCGCCTTGGGCGGGGCGAAGGCGCGCTCGTATTCTTTTATGTCAAGGGCGTTTACGTACTCGTGGTGGGCGGGGGTCAGTCTGCCGAGTTCATGAGCGGCCTTAAGCGTCCTTACGTCGGAGTAGTCGAAACCAGCCAGCCTCGCGCACACGAGGTCCACGAGATAGGGGTCCGCTCCTGCGATTACAAGGCCCGTCTTCACCGGGATCCCCCTCGTGGGCCCGAGGCCCTCCATGGCGATAAGGCCGTCCACTATGTGGAGGGCGGGCCTTACGGCGTCGTTTATGCGTATGATGTTGGCGGCGAGCCTCCTGTGGGTCTTCTTCTTGTTCTCCTGGCCCACGAGACAGCCCATGAGGTTTTTAAGGCACACGCTCATCCCCGCCTCGAAGTGGGTCTTCAATTTGGGCATGTTTATAAGGAGGTCGGCCTCCACGACCTCTCTCGCCACGGAGGCCACGACCCCGTCCTCGAAAGGAATCTCCCGGGGCTCCGAGTAGTTCAGGTCCACGACCCGGATACCGTAGTGCCGGGCGAGTTCGTCCACCTTGAGCCTCGAGATGACGCTTATGCCGTGCCTGTAGTACCCGGAGTTCGTGCCCTCGCCGATGCGAATGCGCCCGTAGCCCAGGTCCTTAAGGGCCTCTATAACCGCGGCCATGACCCTCAAGTCCGTGGTGTTGCCCGTAAGGGCGTTCATGTTGGCGTTGAGGTTGGGCTTCAGGAGTATGGAGGCGTCCCTTGAGGCCGGGAGGGTCTCGGAGAAGCGCTCAAAGACCTCGGAGACCCTCTCCCTTATCTCAACGAGTGTCTCGGCGCCCTTAATGTAGAGTCTTTTGTCTCTTTTTTCCGTCATCTCTCTTCGCTTTCAAGACGGCCCTCAGGGCCGAAAAAACGTCTTCTACCTTTATATCCTTCATGCACTGGTTGTGGTGAACGAATTTGCATACGTCCTCGTCGCACCTTGCCCGGCAGGGAAAATCCTTTTCAACGACCACGTGGCCCTCGCCCCAGGGTGCGGTCTCCACACTCTTCGAGGGGCCGAAGAGGGCGACTACCGCCGTCTTTACGGCGGCGGCTATGTGCATGGGCGAGGAGTCGTTTGCCACAAGAAGACTCGCTCTCGAAAGCACCCCTGCAAGCCCCCTCAGGTCGGTCTTGCCTGCAAGGACTACGGGCTTGTTCCTCATGGCGCCCCGGACCCTTTCTGCGAGGCCGAGCTCTGCAGGGGTGCCGGTAAGGACGACGGGCATGCCGAACTCCTCTGCCACCCGGTCTGCGACCTCGGCGTACCTCTCGTGGGGCCAGCACTTAAGCGGCTTTCTCCCTCCGGGGTGAAGGGCTACAAACTCTTCCCCCCTTATACCCGCGTCCTCGAGTATCGAGGCGGCCCTCTTTTTCTCGCTGTCCGTTAGATATATCTCAGCCTCCGGGGGTTCTTTTACCTCGCAGCCGAGGAACCGTGCTATGTCGAGGTGGTACTCGACCTTGTGCTTTAATCCCCCGTAGGGCACCACGTGCGTAAGGAGATACCCCCCTCCGCCCACGTCGTAGCTTACCTTGTACCTCGCCTTGATGGGCCTTACGAGGAACAAGAGCTCCCTTATATCCCCCCGGGCCTCTATTACGAGGTCGAATGCCCTCTCCTTCAGCGACCTCATGAACTCCCTGTACCCCGACTTCCCGCCCGGATAGAACCAGAAGGGGTCATGGGTCAGGATTTCATCCACATAGGGGTTGTTCGTGAGCACGCCTTCTGCGCCCCTGGACGTTAAAAAGGTTATCCTCGCCCCGGGAAACCTTTCGCTCAGGGGTTTTAATACAGGCAGCGTCATCACCACGTCTCCGATATAAGCGGTCCTGATAAGAAGTATCTCCTTTACGGACCCGGGCCTTATCTCCTCTCGCCTCTTAAGTAGCGAAGAAGGCAGGTAGACCAGGTTTCCCACGACGTCTGCTACCATGGTGGCGTAGAGTTTCTTCCTGTTGATTATCTTGTACAAAGAGGGCTCCTCGGGCACCCGGCGCTTTAGAGCCCCTGGGCTTGCGTCTGTATCTCCAAGAGATATTTGAGGATCTGTCCCCTGTTGTTGAGGGTTTCAGGGACCCAGTGGTAGTCCTCCAACCTCGACTCATCGAAGAGGGTGTTCACGGGGTTGTCGTTGCACCTGGTCCAGGCGGCCTTCCCGCGAGTAGCGAGGTTAAGGAGCTCGATGGCGTGGCCCTTGAATGTACCCTGCACGTGGTCCGTAAGGGCCTGGTATCTGAAGTAGGCGCACTCAAGGTCTCCTATGAAACGGGAGGCCTCCCTCTCCCA
>DATEAM010000119.1:0-4063 GCA_035288385.1 Thermodesulfobacteriota bacterium | reverse complement strand
GAGGACTTCCTCTACGGCGCCACGAACATAGACTGGAACAGGGTAAAGTCGGGCGAGATGAAGCTCAAGAGGGCCCTCGACAGGGCCTCGGTGGTGAGGATAACGGGAGAGGATACGGACCTCACCATCGGCATAAAGGGGAGAAAGGCCATACCCTGCTACGGAGAGCGCAACATGCCCGACGGCGAGGTCTTCCTCTCCCCCCGGGAGAACAGCGCCGATGGTCACATATACTACGAGATGCCCGCCATATACCAGGGCCGCGAGGTAACGGGCATAAGGCTCAGGTTCAGGAAGGGAAAGGTTGTGGAGGCGAGCGCGGAGAAGAACGAGGACTTTCTCCTCGCCATGCTCGATACCGACAGGGGGGCGAGGTACCTGGGGGAGCTCGGCATAGGGGTCAACTACGGGATAAAAAAATTCTCCAAGGACATACTCTTCGACGAGAAGATAGGTGGAACCGTGCACCTCGCCGTGGGCAAGTCCTACGAGGAGGCGGGCGGAAAGAACGTCTCGGCCGTGCACTGGGACATGATAAAGGACCTGAGAAAGGGCGGGGCCATCCACCTCGACGGGAAGATGATCCAGAAAAACGGCAGGTTTTCCATATAGGGACCGGTGAAAAGGAAGAGCCCCCCATCTAACGCCACCGTGCCTGCCGGCCACCGCGCCGCCCGCCTCGCCGCCGCGGCGGTGCTCGTGGCGTTAACCTTCATAGTCTACTCGAACACCCTCTCCAACGGCTTCGTCTCGGACGACGGCTTCCTCATAACGGGAAACCCCTGGATAAGGAGCGTAAAAAACCTCCCCGAGGTCTTCACCTCCTTTACGGGAGGCTTTTCAGAGGCGAACCTTCAGCAGAGCACCTACCGGCCCATGATGTTCGTCCTCTTCATCTTCGAGTACATGCTCTTCGGTCTTAACCCTCAGGGCTGGCACCTCATAAGCGTGGTCCTCCACGCCTCGGTTGGCGTCGTCGTCTTTTTCATCCTCTCCTTCCTCCTCGCCGAATACCCCCCGAGGGGAGAGGCCGAAGGCCCGGGCTCCCCGGTATACCTCCCGGCCCTCCTTGGTTCGGCGGTCTTCGCCTCGCACCCCGTAAACAGCGAACCCGTGGCCTGGGTCTCTTCGGCTACGGAGCTCCTCTTTACGCTCTTCGTCCTCCTCGCCTTTTACATCCACATCAGGTCCCTCTCTTTGGAGAAGGGTGAGAAGGGGGCCGGAGGGGCCGGGGAGGGCGGGGGGGGCGGGGGGGGCTCGGTCCTTTTCCGCCGGGTCCTGCCGGCACTCTTTTTCCTCATCGCCCTTTTCCTGAAGGAGACCGCCGTCGTTCTGCCCGTAATTATTTTTATCCATGACTGGTTGAAGGAGAAGAGGCTTCTAAGTGTAGCCAGGACCAGGGCATACATACCTTATGTCATAGCCGTTGCCCTCTACACGCTTATAAGGCTCTTTGCCATCGGCGGGGTGACTCCGGGGAGCTGGTTCCACTACTATTTGAGCGCCGCCCAGTTCGCTTTGAACGCCGTCGTGCTCTTCATAGAGGGCTTGAGGATGCTCGTCTTCCCCGTCGGCGTCTATCCCTTCCAGATACTGGAACCCGTGCTTTCGATCTCCGAGCCCAGGGCCCTCGTCTCGGTCGTCCTCACCCTTTCCATCCCCGTTTTTTTATTCCTCTTCAGGAGGAAGATACACCCGCTCTACTACCTCGCCTCCGCGATAATCGTCCTTCCCATGCTGCCAGCCCTCTATACCCCGGCGATAACCCGGTTTTCCTTCGCCGAACGGTACCTCTATTTCTCCTCCGCGGGGTTCGCGCTCTTTGTGGCTTTGGTCTTCCGTTGGGTCGCAGGTCGGGGCCCCGCGGAAAAGAGGGTGGGTGTTGTTCTTCTCTGTCTGGTAATCGCGGCCTCTTCCATAGCCGCGGCCAGGAAGAACCTCTACTGGAGGACCAACCTTACGCTGGCAGGCTCTGCGCTCCGGGGCTCTCCCGACAACTACTTCGCCCTCTACCAGATAGGGAACGAACTGGCCGGACTTGACCGCTACGAGGAGGCGGTCCCGAGGTACAGGGAGGCTATCGAAATTATCTCCCGACAGAGATACCCCGACGCCGAGATACTCGGGTTTGCGAGGACCGCCCTCGCGGACGCCTACTTCTCGACGGGAAAGACGGACCAGGCGCTCGCCGAGTATGAGGGGCTCCTGAAGACCGACCCCGAAAACCCGCTCCTCAACTACCAGGCAGGCTTCATATACCAGCAAAAGGGCCTCCTCGACGACGCCCTCTTCCATTACCGCGAGGCGGCGAGGCGCTTTAAAGGGTCCGAAGACCTGAGGGACACCTACTTGAACATGGGCAACGTCTACGCGGGCAAGGGCATGCCAGGGGACGCGCGCTCAAGCTACTTTAAGGCCCTGGAGGTCTCCCCCGACGACCCGCTCGTATTGCGTAATTTGAGGCTCCTCGACGAAGGCTCCCGGGGCAGGTAGGCGCAACACCCGGTGAAAAATCTTGACACCCTTCAACGCAGAAGATATCATCTAAACTCTATTCCCCCGTTTAAATTAAAAAATCTTGGGCAGAACGAACTCCTTATGGAAAAGGATATAATCCTAAAATCCTTCAAAGACAGCGTGAGGGTAAAGGAAGATTTTTTCAACTCCGGGAACACCGCCCTTATCTCCGAGAGCGCCCTTCTTATAGCCGAGAGCTTCAAGGCGGGAGGCAAGCTCATCATAATAGGCAACGGCGGCTCGGCTGCCGACGCCCAGCACCTGGCGGCCGAGTTCGTCAACAGGTTCGAGATAGAAAGGCCGCCTCTTCCGGCGCTCTCCCTTACCACCGACACCTCCAACCTGACGAGCATAGGAAACGACTACTCCTTCGAAGAGGTCTTCTCAAAGCAGATAAGGGCCCTCGGAAAGTCCAGTGACGTCCTCCTTGCAATATCCACGAGCGGGAACTCCCCCAACGTGGTGAGGGCGGCGGATACGGCGAGGGCCATGGAGATGAAGGTCATAGCCCTTACGGGAAAGGACGGAGGGGCGCTTAAAGAGAGGGCCGACGTGGTTTTGAGCGTAGAGAGCACCAGGACCTCGAGGGTCCAGGAGGTCCACATAACGGTGGGGCACATACTCTGCGAGCTTGTCGACTACATACTCTTCCAGAAGGTATAGTCCGGGTCTATCCTATGAAATTCAAGGGGCTCTCCCCCAGGGGCATCAAGACATACTCTTTGAAGGATAGAAAGAGCAAGGTCCAGGTACGGGACTTCGCCCGGGTCTACCGTACAGGAGACACTTTCAAGGGGTTTCTCGAGGGCCTGCCCCGGATACTCGGCTCAAAGGACTTAAACGAAGTGGCCGCCGCCGTGGTGGAGGCCCACGCCAGAGGCAGGACCGTGGCCGTTGGGATGGGAGCGCACGTCATAAAGGTCGGCCTCGCCCCGGTTATAATTGACCTCGTGGAGCGAGGCGTAATAGGTGCCGTAGCAATGAACGGGGCCTGCATAGTCCACGACTTCGAGAGCGCCTTCGCCGGGTCTACCTCCGAGGACGTGGACTCGGAGCTCCTCACCGGGGGCTTCGGCATGGCCAGAGAGACGGCGTCTATCCTGAACGGGGCGATAAAAAAGGGGAGAAAAGAGGGCCTCGGCAGGAGTGTGGGGAGGTTGATAGAGGGGTCGAAGTACCCTTACAAGGATACGAGCATACTGGCGGCCTGCTACAGGCGCAACGTCCCGGCAACCGTGCACGTAGCCCTCGGGACCGACATAGTGCACATTCACCCCTCCGTGGACGGCGCGGCCACTGGCGAGGCCTCTATGAAGGACTTCCGGCTCTTCTGCTCGGTCGTGGCCTCCCTCGAGGGCGGGGTCTATATAAACATCGGCTCGGCGGTAATACTTCCCGAGGTCTTTTTAAAGGCGCTTACCCTCTCGAGGAACCTCGGCCACAGGGTAGAAGGTTTTACCACCGTCAACATGGACTTCATTCAGCACTACAGGCCCGTAACCAACGTGGTCAAGAGGCCTACGGCAGGCCGGGGGGACCGGGGGGG
>DATEAM010000118.1:0-2308 GCA_035288385.1 Thermodesulfobacteriota bacterium | reverse complement strand
AGGTTTCCCCCCATTGACGCTTTTTCCATTTGTGTTATAATCTGCAAGGCTGCCGGGTATTCCACGCCTCTTCCGGACAATTCAACTTTCCGAACCCTCTGATTATAGAAGCCGCCCGTTGAACAAGACAGTGCGCCAGATGATTTCAGAGGTCCTCAGGGACCGGATGCTCACGGCGAAGGATATCTCCCGGGAGGTGGGGATAAAGGAGAAAGAGGTCCTCGAGCACCTGCCCCACGTGGCAAGGTCCCTTGGTCACAAGGGGCCCCATGAAGGGGGGCGCGAGGAAAAATTAGTTACCGAGCCCTCGGAGTGCCTCGGCTGCGGCTTCGTCTTCAGGAAGAGGGCGAGGCTCAAGACACCGGGCAAATGCCCGGTGTGCAGGTCAGAGGAGATAACCGAGACGCGTTACGGGATAAAGGGGGGTTAGGCTACGAGGAAAAATTCATCTGCGGACAGACCCCGTGCAGGAGCTCTATGGGCGGATTTCAGTCAGCCGTAAACAACACTTAACCCGGGGGCAGATGAATGAAAGAGAGAATCGAGGGTTTGAACCTTTTTATCGTAGCGGTCTTATTCCTGCTGTTCTTCATACCCTCCATGGCCAGGGGCGAGCCCCCTTTAAGCGCCGAGTTCTCCATCGACGCCGGCTACAGGAGGGATAACCTCGACTGGAACATAGCGGGTACTTCCGCGGGCACTGGCCCGAACGTATTGAGCGAGCTTGCGTGGAAGGACCTCGAGATCCTGGAGCTAAAGGCCGCCACGAGGGTTAATCTCCTGAGGTATGTCCATATAAGGGGCTCCGTGGACAGAGGCTTAATATTCAGCGGCGAAAACCAGGACTCGGATTACCTCGGGAACTTTAGGACCCTCGAGTTCTCGCGTTCGAACAACAGCTCCGATGACGGAGCGGTGTGGGACGCCTCAGCCGGCGTGGGGTTGAGGGCCGAGCTCTCTTTCGACTCAGGCACTCTCGCTATAATGCCGCTTGTGGGCTGGTCCTATCACAGACAGGACCTGACCATAACCGACGGCTTTCAGACCATACCGGCTACAGGGGCCTTCTCCGGGCTCGACTCCACCTACGAGGCGCGCTGGAAGGGGCCGTGGTACGGGGCCGACATCTCCTTTACCCAGAAGGACCTCACTCTCAGGGGCACCTTCGAGTACCATGCGGCGAGCTACAGGGCCCTCGCCGACTGGAACCTTAGAAGCGACTTCGCCCACCCCGTAAGCTTCGAGCACACGGCTGACGGCTCAGGGTACCTCGTCGCCCTTTTGATAGACTACGCGGTGACAGAAAGGTGGAGCGTAAGGGGAGGGGTCGACTACCAGGACTGGCAGACGGACTACGGAGTAGACAGGACCTTTTTCTCCGACGGGAGCACGTCGGATACGAGGCTTAACGAGGTCAACTGGGATTCCCTCTCGGCTACACTGGGCCTCGGCTGCAGGTTTTAGGTCTTCCCAACGTCTTTACACTCAGGGGGTGACGGCATGAAAAGGATTTTCGCATCAATGACGAAGCGACGTTTTGCGTGGACCCTTGCGCTCCTCGGTGCCATCACGGCCTATGCGGCGCCGCCTGTCCGGGCCCAATACGAGGGGCTCGACGGGGAATCCAGGAAGTGCCTCGAGTGCCACGAGGGCTATTACCACGAGGGCCCGCCCCCGGGTGTGTCCCACGGAGATGGGGCAGAACACGCGATCGCCGTGGACTACGCGCAGCTCTCATCCACGAACCCCTCACTCGAGGACCCCTCGGCCCTCGACCCCGCGCTGAGGCTCTTTGACGGCATGATCGGTTGCGCCACGTGCCACGTGCCATACAACGAATACGACCACCTGATGCTCTCCAAAAAGAGGGCCGAGGAGCCGGACATCCCCGACCCCATGCTCGTTATGGACAACACCGGGAGCGCGCTCTGTACGGGGTGCCACCTTAAATAGGAAGGGATTTTACGTCTCAGAAACCTCAAGGGGCCGGGGGGCTTAAAATTCGCTTGCCCTTTAAGATATCCGGATGAGCACACTGGAGAAAACGCCGTGAAGAGCCACCGTAAAGAGCTTTATTTCAACATCCCGGAGAGGAGGGGCTTTGTCAACATTACCCCGGAGATAAGCTCCTGTGTTGTCGAGAGCGGAGTTTACGAGGGGCTTGTCCTCGTAAACTCCATGCACATAACGGCCTCTGTCTTCATTAACGACGACGAACCGGGCCTCCACGAGGACTTCGAGGCCTGGCTCGAAAGACTCGCCCCGCACGCCCCTGTATCGCAGTACAGGCACAACGACACCGGGGAGG
>DATEAM010000117.1:0-6944 GCA_035288385.1 Thermodesulfobacteriota bacterium | reverse complement strand
CCCCCCCGTCCCCCCCGTCACACAGGGTCCCTTATGAGGCGCTCCACATAAAATCCCTTGTTTTCAGACCTCCCGTGTAGTACCATTTGACGGATGAGTTCCTGCGGCGATTATAAACCCGAGGGGGACTTCTTCAGCCCCACCTTCGGCCGTCTTACCTTCGACGAGATGTTCGAGAAGTTAAGCCGGTACGTCAAGGAAGACCCGTCCCAGACATACAACCTCATCATCGGCACCGATTCCTTCGTCAACTCCTCCACCCTTTTCGTAACAGCCGTGATAATACACAAGGTCGGCCACGGCGGCAGGTACTTCTACACGAAAAAGCAGAGGAAAAAGCTCGAGAGCCTCCGTCAGAGGATATTTTACGAGGCGACGATGAGCATAGAGATCGCCTCTTTCTTAAGGACGAAGCTCAACGAGAACGGCCTTAGGAAACTACCCGCCGAAATACACCTCGACGTGGGCAACAACGGTGACACCCGCGAGATCGTGCGCGAGGTCGTGGGCATGGTAACGGGCTCGGGCTACCACGCCGTGACAAAACCCGACTCCTACGGCGCGAGCAAGGTCGCGGACAAACACTCGAAGTGATTTTTGTTGGGGGGAACTTTCTGAAAAAAGTTCCCCCCAAACTCCCCTCAAAAACTTTTAGTTATTATCCCCTCGGGGGAGACCCCCTCGTAAGAGATTTCTCCCACGGGGTCTCTCTCCAGGGGATAGCCAAAAGTCTTTGGAAAGGGGGTTTGGGGGGAAACCTTTCTTACAGATTGTGTTTCCCCCCAGGAGCCTATGGCGTCCTTCTTAAGATATTTTCCCGTATTTCTCCTCTTTTCGGCGCTCGCTACCGTTGCCCCTTCCGGGGCCGGCGAAGGGAGAGTCGTCGTGGATCTCTTCTCCATCGAGACCGACACCATGGGCAGGCCCTATGGGTGGAAGCCCCTCAGGTTCCCCAAGATAAAAGAGCAGACGAAGTACACCGTCGAGCTGGAAGACGGGAATTATTTCCTCAGGGCCGAAAGCATCCGGTCCGCCTCGGCCCTTTACAGGAAGGTCGAGATAGACCTCAAGGGGCACCCCGTGCTCTCCTGGCGCTGGAAGGTCGAGGGGGTCTTGAAAAAGGGAGACGAGACGATTAAGGAGGGCGACGACTACTCGGGTAGAGTCTACGTAACCTTCGAGTACGACCCGGAAAAGACCCCCTTCCTCGAGAAGCTCAAGTACAGGCTCGTCGAGGCCGTCTACGGCACTACCCCCCCGGGCACCTCCATAAACTACATCTGGGCGAACAGGCTCGAAAAGGGCTCTGGCGTGCCGAACCCCTTCACCGAAAAGGCGATGATGATAGCCGTCGAGTCGGGCCCCGCCCTCGCGGGCAGATGGATAGAGGAGGAGAGGAACGTCTACGAGGACTATAAGAGGTTCTTCGGGGAGGAGCCCCCGAAGGTTACCGGGGTGGCCGTGATGACGGACTCGGACAACACCGAGGAGAGCGCCGTCGGGTACTACGACGACATAATTTTTAAAAAGGCCGATTGATTGAGGAAACCTTTTTATAAAAAGGTTTCCTCAAACTCCTTCCAAAAATTTTTGGCTATCCTGTGAAGGGGGCTTGGGGGAAACCTTCTTGCAAATTGTTTCCCCCATTAAAAACGGAGGTTTTGCCATGACGGTAAAAAAGGAGATTTCCCTCGCCCAGCGCGACATCATAAGCGGCGTTTACGTAATCGGGGCGAGGCTCGGTGAGCGTGTGAACGCCATGACCGCCGCTTGGGTGTGCCGCGCAAGTTTCGACCCGCCCCTGATAACCGTGGCCGTGGGCAAGACCCGTTTCTCCCACGACATGATAATCGAGTCCGGGGTCTTCAGCGTGAACGCCCTCGGGCCCGACAACATCGCCACGGCAAAGCACTTCGGGCTCAAGACAGGGAGGAAGACGGACAAGTTCGCCGGGGTCGCATACGACACGAAGGTAACGGGCGCCCCCATCCTGAAGGACGCGCTCGCCTGGATGGACTGCAGGGTCGTCTCCCACCACGACGCCGGAGACCACACCCTCGTCATAGGAGAGGTCATCGACGGAGGGATTTTACGCGAGGGAGAGACGATCGTTTACAAGAAGGAGGATATTTTCAGATAGGTGGGGCCTGGATAAAACGAACTGAGGGCTTATCCGCGAGGGCCCTTTCCGGGGGTTAGACCCGTAAGCTCCCGGGTCGTGGCAAGGCCCGGGATCACCCAACTCCGGTGGAAGTCGCCACTCTTCCCTGGCCCCTTTGCCCTGGACACGGTGTGGCGGCGGGCCCTGCTGGAGATTCCCGACGAAGTCGCTCACGGCGCGGGAGGAACGAAGACCCTTGCGGCGAGCTCGTTATCTATCATGAATACGGCGACACCCGTGTCGCCGGCAAATTTCAACCTGTCGATTATATCCTTTGCGCTCTTTTCCTCCTCAGTCTGCTCCGTCACAAACCACTGCAGGAACGTCTCCGTCGCATGGTCGGACTCTTTCACGGCAAGGGTCGTAAGGCCGTTTACAAGGCCCGTGACCTTCTGCTCGTGAGAGAGCACGGCCTCGTAGAGACCGAGCAGGGAGCCGAACCCCGTAGGCGGCTTTTCTACGGCCTCGAGGACTATCTGAGAGCCCCGGCTGTCAATAAAGGCGTACATCTTCTGGACATGAACGATCTCTTCCTGGACCTGCACGTATAACCAGTTGGCCGCCCCTTTCCATCCCTTGAAGGAAGCGTACGCCGACATGGACAAATACAGGTACGAGGAGTACAACTCGGCATTGAGGTGCACGTTCAATGCCTTGGCCATCTTTGAACTGATCATTTGAGCCAACCTCTCTGATTGGATTGACGGGCCCCGCGCCTGAAGCGTGTTTCAGGCCCTTATGGGTCCCAGCGCGGCAGGGCGGTATTTTCGCATATCCACTCTACGGAAATCCACCGTTTTATTTCTTGTAGAAATCTACGCATTCCGGCAAACGATGTCAAGGGGTAAATTCAGGAGGAAATGTTCACTGCAAAGTCGGCCTGTTTACATGAGCGCCTCTTTCAAGAGGCGGGAAAAGGGCCTCCTGCTTATGCCGTCTCGTGTTCCCTTATAAAAAGCCAGAACGCCACGCGACGGAGAACCGAGAACATCAGCAGGCCCCACACCCCGAGAGCCGCCAATACCGTGACATGAGATATCCAGTGCAGCGGCTCGAACTCTGCCGCAAGTGAGAGCTGGACGCTGGCCACGGTATACATGCCGAGAGGGAAAACGATGCTCCACTGCGAGGGCTCGTAGCGAAGCGGAATCTTGAGAACGAAATGCCTCCAGAAACCGATGACGACGAGCAAGGGGATCCACCACGTGGCCCAGGCCCAGGTCAGAAGCGCCATGCTGTCTATGACGGCGTGCACTTCGTAAAGAACGGTGATGACGGGAGGCGCCATATCCAGGCCGCTGCTGGCGTTGGCGCTGATGGCGGCGGCCCCCATGATGACCCACATCCGCGGGGAATAGTCTTCGTCTTTCATCTCCAGAAAGAAGATGCGGTAAGAGATCAGCGTTACGAGAATGCCGTAAAGGATCAACCCCAGCCCCCATAACATGTAGATTCCCACCATCATGTAGGAGGCGTGCTCCCCGAGTTGGGGAATAATCTTCAGGCCGAGCAGGACAAGGGACTGCGTGCCCACGATGCAAATAAGCCAGCCGCCATTAATGACGTTTATATCACGATCGGGATGGCGGAGAATCAGGGCGCCGAAACTGCAGTAGAGGAGCCCCGACCATACCAGGAACGCCGCCGCCCAGCATGAAAGCGCCAGTAGATCATGACCGTGGAGATGAAGCAGGAGCCCGGAGACGCTCGTTGCCGCGACAAAGGAAAAGAAGTTGAACGTCAGGCGCGGGTTTACCAGGTCGGCCCATACGGCCCTCGGGAAACGTATGAGGCGCCAGACGTATATAACGTATAGCGCCCCCCAGGAAAAGAGCGTAACCCAATGCAGCGCGTCCGAGAGCCCGGGCATCTCAAGCAGGTCGAGGGCTATCGCGACGATCCCCGTAGCCATGGTCAGGGTAAAATATCCCGGGTCCAGGGTCTCCAGCCAGCGCAGTCTATCGGAATTGGAAGCCATGTCAGTTCACCCTCCAGAAGATGATGCTCATGCCCGTAAAACCGGCGAGAATCGAATTCAGGGAACGATATTCGCCATTATAAATCACGCCTTCGGTTATCCGTCCTATTTGGCGGCGAGTGATTTCAGGTGCTTGACCATGGCGCTGACGTCGTCGTCACCGAGACCCTGTGCCGGCATACCCAGAACAAACACCTTGTACTTCTTATCGGGTCCGGTACGCCCTTTCAGGATTACTTCGGTTATCTCCTCGTCGCTGCCGGATGCAATAAACGCGCTCCCCCTGAAGGCGGGCCCCATGGCGGTGCCCACGCCCTGCGCGCCGTGGCAGGAGAGGCATTTGGCTTTATAGACAGCCGCGCCGTCTGCGGCCACAGCCGCTCCCGCAAGGCTAACACAGGTTGCAAAGACCAGGGCGCTCACAAACGTTCTTTTCATTACTTTCTCCTTTCCACACTCCCTTCGTTTAAGGGTTGATGGGTAATGCCGCTTCACCCGTAATCGCGCCATATGGAAGATACGGGAATAGTATAGATAAAAAAAGATTAAGGGGGGATGAGAAAAGTCCCGTCGAGGTCAGAGTGTGCGAGATTTTCCGGACCAACGCGGGCCTGAGGCCGTGAAGCTGTTGATTTACAAAAGGAATATGGAGGTTTCCGCCGGGACCCAAAAGTGCGGGCTTCAGGGATGATGCGATGATTTTTGCCTGATGAGCCGGGCTTGGCCATAGGCAAGCGGGCCTAACACAAACGCCCCTGACGCAAACACGCACCTCCAGAGATGGAGAAACAGCAGAACAACGATGCTCTTAGTATATCAATTAATATATCAGCGCTTTTTTATTCATCAAAGAAAGGGCTTTTTAGAAATCCGCGGGGAGGGATTTGAATATCACTATCGTAATATGGAAAATAATTTAAAGGATTGAGGTGTCTCGGGAAGGAATCCTCCCCCGTAAGCCGATCCGTCTTACCCCTTGCCCGCCATCCTCTTGAACTCCTTCTCGTCTATTATCTTAAGCCCGAGTTTCCTGGCCTTAGCGTATTTGCTCCCCGGCTCTTCTCCAATGACGACGTAGTCCACCTTTTTGCTCACGCTCGACGCGGTAGATCCCCCCCCGGCCTCAACGAGGTCCTTCGCCTCGTCTCTGGTAAGCCCTTTGAGGACCCCGGTAAAGAGGAAGGTAAGGCCCTCGAGGCTGCCCTTTTTCTTCACCGGTCTTTTGTATCCCACGCCCGCCTTCCTGAGCTTCTTCAAGACCTCGAGGTTGTGCCTTTCCTTGAAAAAGTCCATTATGCTCAGGGCCGTCTCGGGGCCTATATCGGGGGTCTCCAATAATTCCTCCTCCGTGGCCTTCATCAGGGCCTCGAGGTCGCCGAACCTCTTTGCGAGGACCCCTGCCATGTGCTCGCCCACGCCCTTTACGCCCAGGGCGTATATGAACCTCTCAAGGGTGGGGGTCTTGCTCGCCTCTATGGCGGCAAGGAGGTTGTCGGCGGACTTCTCGGCCCACCTCTCGAGGCCGAGGATATCCTCCTTTTTTAGACCATAGATCTCCGCCACGTCCTTTATGACCCCCTTATCCACGAACTGGTCCACGTGCATGAAGCCAAGACCCTCTATGTCCATGGCGCGTTTGCTCGCGAAGTGCCGGATGCTCTCCTTCAGTTGCGCCGGGCACGAAAGGCCCGCCGTGCAGAAGTGTATCGCCCCGACCCTTTCCACCCTCGAGCCGCATACCGGGCACTCCTCCGGCATCTTGAACTTCTTAAGCTCCTTTTTGGCGGGCCTCTTTTCCTTCATCACGTAGGCGACCTCGGGTATGACGTCCCCGGCCCTCTCAACCACCACCTCGTCGCCTACCCTTACGTCCTTCCTCTCCACCTCGTCCTGGTTGTGGAGCGTGGCCCTCTCTATTGTGACCCCCCCGACAATAACCGGTTCGAGCAGCGCAACGGGCGTAAGCGCCCCGGTCCTGCCAACGCCCACGAAGATCTCCTTCACGCGGGTGGATTCCTGCTTTGGGGCGAACTTGTAGGCAAGGGCCCAGCGGGGCCTCCTGGTGAGCACCCCGAGCCTCTCCTGGAGCCCGAGGTCGTTTACCTTCACAACGACCCCGTCGAGCTCGTAGTCGAGCCCTTCGCGTTTTTCCTCCATGCTTACGTGGTACTTGAGGACCCCATCTATTCCCTTTACCACCTTTACAAAGGGGTTTACCTTCAACCCGAGCTTCTTCATGAAATCGAGGGTCTCGAAGTGCGTCTTGAAGGATACCCCCTTTACTGAGCCCACGCCGTAGCAGAAGATGTCGAGGGGCCTCCTCGCCGTTATCCTCGAGTCGAGCTGCCTTAGGGACCCGGCGGCCGCGTTACGTGGGTTGGCGAAGACGGGCTCGCCCTTGGCCTCCCTCTCCTTGTTCAGTTTCCTGAAACTCTTCAGGGGAAGGAAGACCTCGCCGCGGACCTCAAGGTACGGGGGGATTTTTTGCCCCGCGCCCTTTTTTACTCGCTCGGGCGCGAGCGTTAGCGGGATGCTCCTTACGGTCTTAAGGTTCTGGGTGACGTCCTCCCCGGTGTACCCGTCACCGCGCGTTGAGCCCCTGGCGAGGGCCCCGTCCTCGTAGACGAGCTCCACGGCGAGGCCGTCCATCTTCGGCTCGGCCGCGTACTCGATGACCGTATCCCCGGGGAGCTTCAAAAACCTCTTGATGCGCCCGTCGAACTCCACGGCCTCCTCCTCTTTCAACGCGTTCTCAAGGGAGAGCATGGGGATCGTGTGTGAGACGGTGCCGAAGGCCTCGAGAGG
>DATEAM010000116.1:0-19731 GCA_035288385.1 Thermodesulfobacteriota bacterium | reverse complement strand
CCAGGAGAGCGCCAGAGTGGATGAATAGAAAACCCTATGACTTTACGACCTCGTCGGGGTGAGCGACCCTGCCTTTTACGGCAGAGGCCGCGGCCACCGCCGGGTTGGCGAGGTACACCTCGCTCTTGACGTGGCCCATGCGGCCGAGGAAGTTCCTGTTAGTGGTGGCCACCGCCCTCTCTCCCGCGGCGAGTACCCCCATGTGCCCTCCGAGGCATGGCCCGCATGTGGGCGGGCTTATTACCGCCCCGGCCTTCAGGAAGATGTCGAAATAACCCCTCTTGATCGACTCGTTATAGACGAAAGGTGTGGCGGGTATGATTATGAGCCTGACGTACTTGGCCGCCTTTTTCCCCTTCAGGACCTTTGCGGCGACCGCCATGTCCTCGATCCTCCCATTGGTGCAGGAGCCTATTACGACCTGGTCTATGGGGATGTAGCCCACCTCGCTGACGTTCTTCGTGTTCTCCGGAAGGTGCGGCAGGGCCACCTTCGGCTCTATGGTCCTGCAGTCGTATTCCCGCGCATCGCAATATTCGGCGTCCGGGTCGCTCGAGTAGAATTCATACTTCCTCTCGGCCCTCTTTTTAACGTACCCCTCGGTTATGGCGTCCGGGGCTATGATGCCGCTCTTTGCGCCCGCCTCTATGGCCATGTTGCACATGGCGAGCCTCGATTCCATCGAGAGTTTTTCTATCGTCGGCCCCGTGAACTCCATGGCCCTGTAAAGGGCGCCGTCCACGCCTATGTCGCCGATGATGTGGAGTATCAGGTCCTTGCCGCTCACCCACCTGTTGAGCCGTCCGCGGAAGACGAACTTCATGGACTCGGGGACCTTGAACCAGCACTCGCCCGTTATCATCGCGGCTGCGAGGTCCGTGGAGCCCACGCCCGTGGCAAAGGCGCCGAGCGCCCCATAGGTGCATGTGTGCGAGTCCGCGCCTATTACCAGGTCGCCCGGCACGACCACGCCCTTTTCGGGGAGCAGGGCGTGCTCCACACCCACATCGCCGCCCTCATAGTAATGGGTGAGCCTCTGCTCCACGGCGAAGTCCTTCAAGGCCTTGCTCTGGGTAGCCGATTTTATGTCCTTGTTCGGGGTGAAGTGGTCGGGGACGAGCACGACCCTGTTCCTGTTGAAGACCCTGGTCGCGCCTATCTTCTTGAACTCGTTTATGGCGATCGGGGCGGTTATGTCGTTGCCCAGGGCGATGTCCACCCTGGCGTTTATCAGCTCCCCGGGGGCCACATGCCTCTTGCCGGAGTGCCTCGCGAGGATCTTTTCCGTTATCGTCATCTGTCTCATCACTTGTATATTGAGGGAAACTTTTTGAAAAACCTGGAGAAACCTTTTTGAAAAAAGGTTTCTCCAGACATCTTCCAAAAACTTTCGGTTATTTCCTGTAAAGAAGCATCGCTCAGGGTACAGCCAAAAGTCTTTGGAAAGGGGTCCGGGGGAAACCTTTCTTCAGAAAGGTTTCCCCCGGTTAAACAAGCGTTTCCCGCGTCTCCTTCTTCTTGTATTCGAGCCTGTTGAGGGCGTTTATGTAAGCCTTGGCGCTCGCCACTATTATGTCGGTGTGAGAGCCCTGTCCGAGCACGATGTGCTCTCCTTCCCGGAGCCTTACGGAGACCTCGCCCTGGGCGTCGGTCCCTCCCGTTATGGCGGTGACCGAGTACTTGAGGAGCGTGCTCTTCGTGGCCGTCATGGCGGCTATGGTCTTGTATGCGGCGTCGACGGGACCGTCGCCCCTGCCGGTGTCCTTTATCCTCCTGCCGTCGACCTCCATCTCCACCTCGGCCACGGGAGGCGTGTCGGTGCCACTTCGGACGTTAAGGCTAAGGAGCTTGAACCTCTCGGGCATCTCTATCCTCAGGACCTCGTCCTGCACTATGGCCTCCACGTCCTCGTCGAAGACCTCCTTCTTCTTGTCCGCGAGGAGCTTGAACCTGGAGAAGGCCTTGTCGAGCTGTTCACCCGTTATGTCGTAGCCGAGTTCCTCGAGCCTTGCCCTGAAGGCGTGGCGTCCAGAGTGCTTGCCGAGGACGAGGGTGGAGCGCGATATGCCCACGCTCTCTGGCCTCATTATCTCGTATGTGGTCTTCTCCTTCAGAAGGCCGTCCTGGTGTATGCCCGACTCGTGGGCGAAGGCGTTGTCGCCGACGATGGCCTTGTTGGGCTGGACCATCATCCCCGTTATGCTGCTTACGAGCCGGGAGGCGGGGTATATCTGCTCGGCGGCGATGGAGGTCTCGAGGCCCAGGAGGTCCTTTCGGGTCTTTATAATCATCACGATCTCCTCGAGGCTCGCGTTCCCGGCCCTCTCGCCTATGCCGTTTATTGTGCACTCCACCTGGCGGGCCCCGTTTATCACGGCGGCGAGCGAATTGGCTACCGCGAGCCCAAGGTCGTTGTGGCAGTGGACGGAGATTATGGCCCTGTCTATGTTGGGGACGTTCCCCCTTATGCCCCTTATGAGCTCCCCGAACTGGTCAGGGAGCGCGTACCCCACGGTGTCCGGGATGTTGACGGTCGTGGCCCCCGCTTCTATCACCGCCTCTATCACCTCGTGGAGGTAGGAGGGATCGGTCCTGGAGGCGTCCATGGGCGAGAACTCCACGTCCTCTACATACCCCCTGGCCCTCTCGACCATCTCGACGGCCCTTTTCAACGCCTCCTCTCTCGTGAGCCTGAACTGGTGCTTCAAGTGGATGTCGGAGGTGGAGATAAAGGTATGTATGCGGGTCCTCTCCCCTCCCTTCAAGGCCTCCCACGCGCAGTCTATGTCCTCTGGCTTGGCACGGGCGAGAGAGCATATCACGGGGCCCTCCACCTCGTGGGCGATGCGTTTTACGGCCTCGAAGTCCCCGGGGGAGCTGAAGGCGAAGCCCGCCTCAATGATGTCCACCCCGAGCTTGGCGAGCTGGCGCGCCACCATTATCTTCTCCTCCACGTTCATGGAGGCACCCGGCGACTGTTCCCCGTCCCTTAAAGTCGTGTCGAATATCCTTACCCTGTTATCCATTGTATCTTCCCGTCTCTGTTGCCTCCTGCTTTTCCTCCTGCCCTTCGGCGGCCCTGGCCCTGCGCCTCCTGCCGAGGATGGAGGTAACGGGCCCCGAGATCACGTAGCCGAAGGCGAGTATGAAGAGCATTACCTGGGGCTCAGCCGCGATGAGTATCAGGAGGCATATGAGCCCCACGAGGAGCATGAAGGGCATCCTCTGCGAGAGGTTCAGCTCCTTGAAGCTGTAGTACTTCACGTTGCTCACCATGAGGAAGGCAAGGAGGTATATGAGTATCAAGACGGTAACGTGCTTGGCGAAATCCTGGCCCTTGCCGAGGTAGAAGAACATGAGCACCGCCGTTGCCACGAGGGAGGCGGCCGCTGGCACGGGGAGCCCGTTGAAGCGCCTGCTCTCGATGGTGGTTATCTGCACGTTGAACCGGGCGAGCCTCAAGGCAGCGCATACGACGTAAAGAAAGGCCGCGAGCCACCCGTAGCGGCCGAAGGGCCTCAGCGCCCAGGTGAATATCAGCACCCCCGGGGCGAGCCCGAAGGCCACGAGGTCGGATAGGGAGTCGTACTCCACGCCGAACCTGCTCGATGTGCCCGTAAGCCGGGCCACCCTCCCGTCGAGCCCGTCGATGACAGCGGATATGAGTATGGCTATGGCGGCTATCTCGAAGTTGCCGTCGAGACAGGCCACTATGGAGTAAAAACCCCCGAAGAGGCTCGCGGAGGTAAGGAGGTTTGGAAGGAGATAGACCCCCTTCTTGATCCTCTTCCTCTTCTTCCTGCCCTGCGCCTCTCTATCGAGCTCTTTGTCTATCATCTCCAGTAACCCAGAATGGAAGACCCCGCCCTCACCTTGTCGCCCACGGCGACGGCTATCTCGCACTCAACGGGGAGGTAGACGTCGAGCCTTGAGCCGAACCTTATGAGCCCGAACCTCTCCCCTTTTCTTATCCTCATGCCCTCTTTTACGCGGCAGACTATCCTTCTGGCTACTAACCCGGCTATCTGGTTGAAGACGAAGGTCCTGCCGCCGGGTCCCTCGGCCACTACCGCGTTCTGCTCGTTCTCAAGAGAGGCCTTGTCGAGGTTCGCCGAGAAAAACCTCCCGGGGTTGTATACCACCTTCAGGACCCTCGCGGAGGCCGGGGCCCTGTTAACGTGGACGTTAAATACGGTCATGAAGATGCTTATCCTCCTCGCCTCGGCCTTGAGGAACCTGTCGTCAAAGATCCTCTCCACCTTTATCACCTTCCCGTCGGCGGGGCTTACTATGGACTCGTCTCCTGCCGGCACCGCCCTCTCGGGGTCCCTGAAAAAGGCGATAACGAAGAGGGTAACGCCCGACATGAGAGCGCCCGGCCAGTTCAAGCCGAAGAGCCAGAAGACGAGGGCCGTGACGACGAGGGAGCCCAGTATGAAGGGGAGACCCTCGATAGCCACCGGGAGTCTAACGCGCCTTCTCTCGTCGTTTATTTCGTATTCCAAACCGGCACTTTCGGGGAAATCCTCAAAAACAGCTTTAGTTTTTTTCCTTGTCAACTATCCTCCCCTTCTTAAGCCATGGCATCATGTCCCGGAGTTTACCTCCAACCTCTTCGATCCCGTGGCCCTCGCCGTTTTTCGTAAGGGCGTTGAAGACGGGCTTGCCGGCCCTGTTCTCGAGTATCCACTCTCTTGCGAAGGCCCCGGATTGTATCTCGGAGAGTATCTTTTTCATCTCCTTCTTCGTTCTTTCCGTTATTATCCGCGGTCCGCGCGTAAGGTCGCCGAACTGGGCGGTGTTGCTTATTGAGTACCTCATGTTGGAGATGCCGCCCTCGTAGATGAGGTCCACTATGAGCTTCATCTCGTGGAGGCACTCGAAGTAGGCCATCTCCGGGGGGTAGCCGGCCTCGACAAGGGTCTCGTACCCCGCGGTTATAAGGGCGCTCACGCCCCCGCAGAGCACGGCCTGCTCTCCGAAGAGGTCCGTTTCAGTCTCGTCCTTGAAGGTGGTCTCTATTATGCCGGCCCTTCCTCCTCCTATGGCGCTCGCGTAGGCGAGTGCCACCTTGAGGGTGTCCCCCGAGGGGTCCTGGTGTACGGCCACGAGTGTAGGCACGCCCCCTCCCCTGGTGAACTCGTGCCTGACGAGGTGTCCTGGGCCCTTGGGCGCGACCATGAACACGTTGACGGCCGCCTCGGGAACGATCTGATTGAAGTGTATGCTGAAGCCGTGGGCAAAGGCGAGATAAGCCCCCTTCTTTAGATTCGGCCCTATCTCCGCCCTGTAAACGTCGCCCTGGAGCTCGTCGGGTATGAGCACCATAACAACGTCGGCGCCCTTAACGGCCGCGGGGACCTCCTTAACGACAAGCCCGGCGGCCTCCGCCTTCTTCCAGGAAGAGCTCCCCTTCCTCAGCCCCACCGTAACGTCTACCCCGCTCTCCCTCATGTTCTGGGCATGGGCGTGCCCCTGGCTCCCGAACCCGATAACGGCTACCTTCTTGCCGCGTATCCTCTCAAGCTCAGCGTCACTGTCGTAGTAAACCTTCATCAACCCGCCTCCTCGTTTTATTGAGGGAAACTTTTTGAAAAAAGTTTCCCTCAAACTCCCTTCAAAAACTTTTAGCTATTTATCCCTTGGAGGGAGACCCCGCGTGAGAATTCTCTTCCGAGGGGGTCTCCCTCCAAGGGATAGCCGAAAGTCTTTGGAAAGGGGGCTTGGGGGGAAACCTTTCTTCAGAAAGGTTTCCCCCCAATTACTTCTGCTTCGGGCTTCTCGCCATGGCCACGCTCCCGGTGCGCACTATCTCCTTTATGCCGAAGGGTCTAAGGAGCTCCACCATGGCCGAGGCCTTTTCCCTGTCGCCCGTTATCTCCACGGTATAGTACCTCGGGCTCACGTCAACCACCTTGGCCCTGAATATGTCCACGATGCTGAGTATCTCCGCCCTGTTCTCCGCGTTCGCGTTCACCTTTATGAGGGCGAGTTCCCTCTCTATGTGTTCCTCGCCAGTGAAGTCGTGCACCTTTATGACGTTTATGAGCTTGTTCAGCTGCTTGTTTATCTGCTCGAGCACCTTGTCGTCGCCGCTGGTCACTATGGTCATCCTCGAAATCTTCGAGTCGAGGGTTTCGGCGACGGTGAGGCTCTCTATATTGAAGCCCCTGCCTGAGAAGAGCCCGGAGATCCTCGAGAGGACCCCGAATTCGTTCTGTACGAGCACGGATATGGTATGACGCATCTAAAAACCTCCGTTATGCGTTATATCATGGATGGGGGCCGCCGCATAACGCATTTCAAGGGCTTCTTCTATACGATAAGCATCTTGTTAAGGGGCTGGCCTGCGGGGACCATGGGGTAGACGTCCTCAAAGGGCTCGACCTTGAAGTCCATGAAAACGGGCCTGTCCTTCACCTTCATCGCCTCTTTTATGACGTCGACGACCTCGTCGGGCTTCACGGCCCTGAGACCCACGGCCCCGTAACTCTCGGCGAGCTTGACGTAGTCGGGCGCCACGGACACGCAGGTGTGGGAGTATCTCTTGTCGTAGAAGAGCTCCTGCCACTGGCGGACCATCCCGAGGACCATGTTGTTCAAAATGGCGACCTTCACGGGCAGCTTGTACTGGACCGCGGTGGCGAGCTCCTGTATGTTCATCTGGATGGAGCCGTCCCCGGCTATGTCGATGACCGTCTTTTTCGGAAAGGCGACCTGAGCGCCTATGGCCGCCGGGAACCCGAAGCCCATGGTCCCGAGGCCCCCGGAGGTAAGGAAGGTCCTCGGCTTCTTGTACTTGAAGAACTGGGCGGCCCACATCTGGTTCTGTCCCACCTCCGTGGTTATTATGGCATCGCCCCCGGTGACCTCGTAGAGCTTCTCTATGACGTACTGGGGCTTTATCTTGCCATTGGGGTCGAACTTGTAGGTGAGCTTGTGGGTATTGGCCCAGGTCTCGACCTGGTCGTGCCACTCCTTCAAGCCGGCCTTGAACTCGCTCGTCGCCTTCTGCATCGGTATGGCCCTTACCATGTCCTTCAGGACCTCTTTGACGTCGCCCACTATGGGGATGTCGACCTTGACGTTCTTGCTTATGGAGGTGGGGTCGATGTCTATATGTATTATGCCCGCATAGGGCGCGAACTCGTCAATCTTACCCGTGACCCGGTCGTCGAACCTCGCGCCCACCGCTATGAGGCAGTCCGTGTCGGTCACGGCCATGTTCGCGCAGTAGGTCCCGTGCATCCCGAGCATGCCCATGAAGAGCGGGTGCGTGCCCGGGAAGCCCCCGAGGCCCATAAGGGTCGTGGTCGTGGGTATGCCGAGCTTTTCCGCGAAGGTCTTGAGCTCCCTGGACGCATTCGAGAGAAGGACCCCGCCGCCCGAGTATATGACGGGCCTCCTCGACTTGAGGATAAAGTCGATGGCCTTCTTTATCTGCCCGGGATGGCCCCTGTAGGTCGGCTGGTAGCTCTCGATGGAGACCTTTTCGGGGTATTGGAACCTGGCGGTGGCTGTGAGCACGTCCTTGGGCAGGTCCACGAGCACGGGCCCCGGTCTGCCCGTGGTGGCTATGTAAAAGGCCTCTTTTATTATCCTCGGAAGCTCTTCTACGTCCTTTACGAGGTAGTTGTGCTTGGTGCACGGGCGCGTTATCCCCACGATATCGGCCTCCTGAAAGGCGTCGTTTCCTATGAGGGCCGTGGGGACCTGTCCCGTGAAGACCACGACGGGGATGGAGTCAATGTACGCCGTGGCTATGCCCGTTACGGTGTTGGTGGCACCGGGGCCCGAGGTGACGAGGACGACCCCGGGCCTGCCAGAGGCCCTCGCGTACCCGTCTGCCATGTGCACGGCGCCCTGCTCGTGGCGCACGAGTATATGGTTAAGAGGCTCATCAAAGAGCTCGTCGTATATGGGCAGGACCGCTCCTCCGGGGAAGCCGAAGATGGTATCGACCCCTTCCTTCAGGAGGCACTCGATGAACATCCTCGCCCCGGTCATCTTTTCGACCTCGGCATTTATCTTCTTCTTAACAGGCATCAGTATGTCCTTTAATCCGATTATTTCAAGACCGCCCCGGTGTACGCCGAGGTGACCAATTTAGAGTACCTCGAGAGCCACCCCGTTTTTATCTTGGGCTCCGGGGGCCTCCAGTCCTTCCTTCTCCTCTCGAGTTCCTTGGAGTCGACCTTCAATTCAATCTTCCTTTTATGTATGTCGAGGGAGATTACGTCCCCTTCCCTTACAAGGGCAATGGGGCCTCCCTCCATCGCCTCGGGGGAGATGTGTCCTATGCACGGCCCCCTCGTGCCCCCGGAAAACCTCCCGTCGGTCAGAAGCGCCACGGACTCTCCAAGGCCCATGCCGACGAGCGTAGCCGTTGGGGCGAGCATCTCTCTCATCCCCGGGCCCCCCTTCGGGCCCTCGTATCTTATAACCACGCAGTCGCCCTTTTTTATCTTCCTGCCGAGTATTGCCTTCATCGCCTTTTCCTCGGAGTCGAAGACCCTGGCCCTTCCCGTAAACCTCATCATCCTCGAGCTTACCCCGGACTGCTTGACGACGGCCCCGAGGGGAGCGATGTTTCCCTTGAGGATCGCTATGCCGCCCTCCTTGTGGTAAGCGTCAGTCAAAGGTTTTATGACGTCGGAGTCTATGTAGTCGACCTTTTTTATTATAGCCTTTACCCTCCGGCCCGAGACCGTGGGGTTGTCCTTCATGCTCCTTTCGAGCCTCTTCATCACGGCCGGCACGCCTCCCGCCCAGTGGAGGTCCTCGAGATAGTAGTTGCCCACGGGCTCGAGGGAGGCTATATGGGGCGTCTCCTTGCTGATGGCATCGAAGACCTCGAGGGGGAGCTCTACTCCCGCCTCGTGGGCTATGGCAAGGAGATGGAGAACGGTATTCGTCGAGCCGCCCAGCGCCAGGTCCACCCTGACGGCGTTTTCAAAGGCCGCCCTCGTGAGTATCTTCCTCGGGGTAAGGGTCCCTTTTTTCGCGAGCTCCACCGACAGAGCGCCGCTCTCAAAGGCTATCCTTCTCTTCTCCGAGGTCTGAGCCAGCGCCGTGCCGCACATGGGCAGGCTCAACCCCATAACCTCGGTAAGACAGTTCATGGTGTTGGCCGTGTAAAGGCCCTGGCAGCTCCCGGCGCCCGGGCAGGCCCCGAGCTCGCAGGCGTTCAATTCCTCGAGGGAAATCTCACCGGAGCGGAAGCGGCCCATCGCCTCGAAGGTGTTCCTTATGAAGGAGATCCTCTTTCCCTTGTACCGCCCGGTCATCATGGGCCCTGCGGTAACGACCACCGTCGGGATGTTTACCCGGGCGGCGGCCATGAGCATCCCGGGGGTTATCTTGTCGCAGTTCGTAAGGAGCACGAGCCCGTCAAAGGCGTGCCCCTCGGCAACACTCTCCACCATGTCGGCGATGAGGTCCCTCAGGGGCAGGGAGTAATGCATGCCCCTGTGCCCCATGGCTATACCGTCGCACACTCCCGGCAGCCCGAAGATAAAGGGGTAGCCTCCACCCGTGTGAACGCCCTTTTCGATGAAGCGCTCGAGGTCCCTCATGCCTATGTGTCCGGGTATGAGGTCCGTAAAGCTCGATGCGATCCCTATAAAAGGCTTTTTCATCTCCCCCCGGGGTATACCGGTTGCGTATAGCAGGGCCCTGTGGGGCACCCTTTCGAGCCCCTTTTTTATCCTGTCGCTTCTCTGCGGCATAAATGTCCTGAGTTAACCCTATATATTCGCGAGACGGGGAGAATCCTATTTCTTGTGCTCGGAGAGTATCTTCTCCATCTCGTCCTTGAGCGCGAGTTTGAGTTTTTTGAGCCTCTTCTTCTCCAGGGTTTCGTCGGCGGAAAGACGCGCCTTTTTCTCCATCTCCTCTATCTTCTTACCGTAAGTCTTGTGGGTGGTGTACACGCGTCTGAAGTTCTCGTCTTCCTTGATTAATTTCTCTACGAGTTCCTCCTGGTTCGCCATAACGCCTCCTTTTGTGGATGCAGTTTTTTTATGTTATAGCCGCTCCTGTCTTAGAAAGAAAGTTTTAAAAACAGGCGATTGTCGAGCATTTTCAATGACATAAAGACAGATTAATCATATTACCCCAAGGAGCATGGTTTTGTCAATGACCGTGAGGGCTTATGAGGGGACGGCGTTACCGGTCTGCGCCGGGGCGTCCGGCCTTCAATTCCGCCTCTGATTTCCTGAGGTAAACCGGGGACAATTGCCCCGGGTCCACCCCATTGAGGCCGCGGCCCTTGACTATAAGGGCTACGTTGGATGCCCTTATATGCCAGAGGGGCTCCGGGGCGAGCACGGCCCCCTTGAGGGCGCCTTTTATCTCTTCAGAATATGCGCCAAGCCCGCTTCCCGTAAAGATTACCGGCCCGGAGTGAAAACCCTTTTCGCGAAGGAGCCCGAAGAGCGAGTCCGGGGCAAGGGCGCCGTCCTTTACAATCGCCTCGGCGCTTCCTCCCGAGGTGTCGTAGAGGGCGGTGTAGACCTCGCCCTTTCTTGCGTCGAGCACGGGGCAAACGGGAACGTGGGAGTGCGGGAGGTTAAGGGCGAGCGCTTCGAGGGTGGATACGGCGGCGACCTTTTTACCCTCGGCCCAGGCAAGGGCCTTTACAGTGCTGACTCCAATCCTCAGGCCCGTAAAGGATCCCGGCCCGATGGTCATGGCGAAGAGCCTTATCTCCGAGAGCTTCACCCCCGAGTCATCGAGAACCCCGGAGATGTTTCTCATGAGCCATTGGGAATGGGTTCCGGTGTGCGAGACCGTGCGCTCGGCTACGAGCCCTGCGTCGTCGACGAGTGCTATGCTGCCCGAAACACTCGAGGTGTCGATAGCGAGTATCAATGGCTTTTACCAATAATAGGCTGCGGCGGGGGACCGGCGAGAAGACCGTCAGCCATCCGGAGGCTCAGCCGAAGATGCGGAATATGTCATTATAGGTAACAAGGACCATGAGCGTGACTATAAGGGCGATGCCTACCTGATGGGCTATGCCCAGGAACTTCTCGCTAAGGGGTTTGCCCTTTACGAGCTCGACGAGGAGAAACATTATGTGTCCGCCGTCGAGCACGGGTATGGGAAAGAGGTTTATTATGCCGAGCTGGAGGCTCAGGAAGGCGACGAGAGAGAGGAGGTCCACGAGGCCCTCTTCAGCGGCCCTTCCAGCCACCTGGGCTATCATTATGGGCCCTCCGAGGGTCTTAAGGGAGTAGTCGCCCACAACGAGCCCCTTTATCACTATAAAGAGCCTGCCCGCCATGTCGTAGGTGCTCACGAACCCCTTCTTTACCGACTCGCCGACACCGTAGCTTCTGAAGACCATCCCCTCTTCCCTCGTCACGCCTATGAGGAACCTCTCGGAGCTCTCGTTATACCTCGGGGTCAACTCCACCTCGAAGGTCTCGCTACCCCTCGATACGGTCAGGTGTCTTTCCTCTCCGTTGTCTTTTATGAACGACTCGAGCTCAGCCCAGTGGGTTATCTCAACTCCGTCTATGGCCCTTATCACGTCCCCTGGCCTGAGGCCGGCCTCCTCGGCGGGGTAACCCGCGTTGATCTCCCCTATGACGGGCTCCATGGGCGGGAGTATCCCCGCCGAGCCGACTCCGGTAAGGTCCGAGGTGCCGGGGGTAAGGGTCGTTACAAAGGTCTCGCCCCCCCGGGCCACGGTTATCCTCAACTCCTTCTCGGGGTTTATAGTGAGGGTAGAAAGGAGGTCTTCCCAGTTCTCTATCTCCTTTCCGTTTATCCTCTCTATGACGTCGCCCTTCTCAAGACCCGTCCTTGAGGCCGCCTCGTCGCGCACCACGTAGCCGATCTCGGCTGGTTTTTCGAGGTAGCCGGGGATATTGATCCCGATGATGAATATGAGGGGAAGAAGGATCACCGCGAGCACGAGGTTCATGATGGGGCCCGAGGCGACTATGGCGCCGCGCACAAGCACGGACTGGTCCTTGAAAGACCTCGACCTCTCCCGGTCCGTGACCTCCTCTCCGGGGTTTTCTCCAACCATCTTCACGTAGCCGCCGAGGGGAAGGAGCGAGACCCTGTACTCCGTCTCCCCCTTCCTGAACCCGATGAGCTTGGGGCCGAAGCCGAGGGAGAACTTCTCCACTCCCACGCCGCTGAACTTGGCTACGAGGAAGTGGCCCAGCTCGTGGATGAATATAAGGACGCCCAGGACTATTACGAAGGATATTAGCGTAGTCATATTTTATTACTCCGAAGAATTCCAGGCGAGTCGCTGAGCCCGGTTATAAAGACCTCGTCCGCTTCCACGTCGTATTCGGAGAGGATAAGTTTTTTTATCCCTGCCCCCCTGCCCCTCTGCCCCTCTGCCAACTGCCCCACAACTCGGCCTCCCGTCCCCCGAGGCCCCCGAGGCCCCCTCAACCGGTTAAGGGCCCGGTGAGCTCCCGTGCCAAGCGCCTTGCGAGGCGGTCGGCCTCGAGTATCGTCTCTATGGAATCGGCCTCTACCGGCGTGAACCTTTTGAGGACCCTCGATATTATGCCGTATATGTCAGTAAACTTTATCTTCCCTTCGAGGAACATCTCAACGGCCACCTCGTCAGCGGCGTTTAAGGCCGCCGGGGCCGTGCCTCCCATGACGAGGGCATCGTAGGCGAGCCCAAGGCAGGGGAACCTCCCCGGGTCGGGCTCCGAAAACTCGAGAAAGAGGCCGCTTAGCTCAAGCTCGGGTATACCCGAGGCAATCCTTTCGGGCCAGCTCAGGGCATAGGCTATGGGCCCCCTCATGTCAATGGAGCCCATCTGCGAGATAATTGACCCGTCAAGATATTCTACCATAGAATGGACGATACTTTGAGGATGAATGTAAACGGAGATCTTTTCGGCCGGGACATCGAAGAGCCACCTCGCCTCTATGACCTCGAGGCCCTTGTTCATAAGGGTGGCCGAATCGACGGTTATCTTCCTGCCCATGGACCACCTCGGGTGCCTAAGGGCCTGCCCGGGGGTGACGCCTTCCAGCCTGTCTGTGGGGAGGTCGAGGAAGGGCCCTCCCGAGGCGGTCAGAATTATGCGCTTTACGTCCTCGCCCCTGTGGCCCGAGAGGGCCTGGAAGACGGCGCTGTGCTCGCTGTCCACGGGAAGGAGCCTCGCCCCGCGCCTTCTCGCCTCTTCCATTACGAGGGGCCCGGCCATGACGAGGGTTTCCTTGTTGGCCAGGGCGACGTCCTTGCCGGCCCTTACGGCCTCAAAGGTGGGCACAAGCCCGGCGGCGCCGGATATGGCCGAGACGACGGTGTCGGCCTCCTCGATGGTGGCGGCCCTTACGGCCCCCTCGCTCCCGAAACCCACCTCCACCGCCGTGCCCTTGAGTTCGTTTCTAAGCCTTAGGGCGGCCTCTTCCGTAATAACGGAGACGAACCTCGGGGCGAACTCCTCTATCTGTTCCTTGAGGAGCCCCACGTTGTTGCCGGCGGCGAGGGCGGCTACCCGGAACCTCTCCGGGTGGCTCCTTACGACCTCCAGGGTGCTCGTCCCGATGGAGCCGGAGGAGCCGAGTATTGAAAGGGTCTTTATGGGTCCTTTCGGGCTCACAGGGGTTTCAACCATAGCAAGAGATAATAGAGCGCAGGGGCCGGGAAGAGCATGCTGTCTATCCTGTCGAGCACCCCTCCGTGACCCGGGACTATTGAGCCCGAGTCCTTCACCCCGGCCGCCCTCTTCAAGAGCGATTCGGCGAGGTCGCCCACCATGGAGACCACGCTTATGATGGCGGCGAGAATAAGCACCACGTCAGTGGGTGCGTCGAGGGAGACCAGATTGTTGAAGGCAAAGGCCCCAGCCATCCCCGCCGCCACACCGGCCACGGCGCCCTCTACGGTCTTCTTCGGGCTTATAACGGGAGAAAGGGCGTGTCTGCCGAAGGCTCTACCACCCACGTAGGCGAAGGAATCGGTAAACCATATCACCGTCAGGAAGAAAAGTATCCACCACTCGCCGGACTCGATTTTTTTCAAGAGCATGAAATAGGAGAGCGGCAGCGCTATATACACCATGCCGGCGGTCTTGAAGACCACGTCACCGAGGGCGTCAGAGAGGTCCCTCGGCCTCGTAATCCCCGCGAGGAAGAAAAAAAAGACGGCGCAGACAACAAGGGGGGGGACATGGCCCATGTCGTATCTATAGACGACGGCCGGCGTCAGGACGCCGAAAAATATCCCCAGGATATCAAACCACCTGTCCCTTGTTTTTACGAAAGTCAGGTTATTGTACTCCAGGAGGGCAAGAAGCGTTATTCCGGATACTACCGCATAGAGCCAGAAGGAAGATACGTAGAGGACCAGGTAAACTACTACGGGAATTAAAAAAAAGGCTGTGGCTACCCTTTTCAGACCCCACTCTCCTAACGCTCGTCATGACAACTGAAGACCGCATGCGCGGTCCATGGAAAGCTCACCCGGTTGGACTTTTAAGGCCCGCAGAGGCCTAAAGAGCCATCCCCGCTTCTTTTTTCACAACGAGGCCGAAGCGGCGTTCTCTTCCCTGGTAGTCGCGTATGGCCTCGTCGAGATGCCCCCTTGTGAAGTCCGGCCAGAGCACGTCGGTTATGTATATCTCCGTATAGGCGAGCTGCCAGAGGAGGAAGTTGCTTATCCTCTTCTCCCCGCTCGTCCTTACGAGAAGGTCAGGGTCAGGGGCGCCGGCGGTGTAAAGGAAGTTCGAGAACATCTCTTCCGTTATTTCGTCGGGTCTCAAGGCCCCCTCGGCCACCCTTCTCGCCATCCTCCTTGCCGCCTCGGTTATCTCCTCGCGGCCGCTGTAGCTTAAGGCGAGCTGAAGGGTCATGGAGGCACACCCCTTTGTCTTCGCCTCGAGCGAGGCGGCGGCCTCTCTGACGTTTTCCGGGAGGTCCCGCGTCTTGCCTATGGCCCTGAAGCGTATGTCGTTTTCGAGAAGGGTCTTCTCTTCGCTCTTAAGGTGCCTCTCAAGGAGCTTCATCAGAAGCCCCACCTCTTCGGCGGGACGGTTCCAGTTCTCCTTGGAGAAGGTATAGAGCGTCAAGTACTCGACCCCGAGCTCCCTCGAGTAGGTGACGATGTCCCTGGCCACCTCTATGCCCTTGCGGTGCCCGTTAATCCTCGCAAGGAGCCTGCTGCCCGCCCAGCGGCCGTTCCCGTCCATTATTATGGCTATATGCCTGGGGAGTTTCTCCCTGTCCATCTCTTCCGTCCCTTTAACCCTTCGGTCCTTAACGACTTGATAGTAAGGAGGGCAACATATCACTAAAATACCATAAACGGGTCGATCTCTCAAGACCGCTGTCGCAGGAGCTATACCTCCATTATGTCCTTTTCCTTTTTCTCGAGCAGCGCGTCCACCTTCTTGATGTACTCGTCCGTGGCGTCCTGGATCTCCTGCTGGAGTTTCTTAAGATCGTCCTGGGATATCTCTTTATCCTTCTCGAGCTTCCTGGCGCCTTCGTTTGCGTCCCTTCTTATGTTGCGTATGGCGACCTTGCCCTCCTCGGAGTACCTCTTGGCGACCTTTACGAGCTCTTTTCTCCTCTCCTCCGTGAGCTGGGGTATGGCTATGCGGATCATCTTCCCGTCGTTCGAGGGGTTGAGGCCGAGGTCTGAGGAGAGGATGGCCTTTTCTATCGCATGGATCTGGGTGGTGTCCCAGGGCTGAATCGTTATGAGCCTCGGCTCCGGCGCCGAGAGGGTAGAGAGCTGGTTTACGGGGGTGGGCGTGCCGTAGTAATCGACCCTAATGTGGTCGAAGAGCGCCACCGAGGCCCTGCCCGTCCTCAGGCCCGCGAACTCGTGGGCGAGGGCGTCCGCCGCCTTGTCCATCCTTTTCCTTGCGTCAGAGACTGTGCCTGATCTCATGAGTTCACATCCCTTCCGGTTTGTGTAAGACGGCCTAAGACGTAACTACCGTGCCTATCTCCTCGCCCCGTACTATCCTCTCGAGGTTGCCTCTCCTCTTAATGTCGAAGACCACTATGGGGAGATTGTTGTCCATGCAAAGTGAGACGGCCGTCGTGTCCATGACTTTGAGCCCCATCTTCAATACGTCTATGTACTTGAGGCTCTCGTACCTCCTGGCGTCCTTGAACTTCACCGGGTCGCGGTCGTATACGCCGTCCACCTTCGTGCCCTTCATTATCACGTCCGCCTTTATCTCCATGGCCCTCAGCGAGGCGGCCGTGTCGGTGGTAAAATACGGGTTTCCCGTGCCGGCGGCGAAGATGACGGCCCTGCCCTTTTCGAGGTGCCTTATGGCCCTTCTCCTGATATAGGGCTCGGCGAGTTCCTTCATCTCTATGGCCGACATCACCCTGGTGTGCACGCCCTTCTTCTCAAGGGCGTCCTGGAGTACGAGCGAGTTTATGACGGTGGCGAGCATGCCCACGTAGTCGGCGGTGACGCGGTCCATGCCCTCGGCGCTCGCCGAAACGCCCCTGAAGATGTTGCCCCCGCCTATGACTACGGCCACGTCCACCCCGAGGCCCCTTACGTCGGCCACCTCGGAGGCGATCGTCTTTATGACGTTCGTGTCAATGCCGTAATCCCTCTCACCGAGGAGCGCCTCGCCGGAGAGCTTCAAAATAATACGCTTGTACCTGGGCTCGGGCATGGTCAGTCCGCCGAATCGTGCGCCCCTGGAAGGGGCGCGTTAACGTCAGAAGGAGTTCAGGTAATGAAGAGGTTATTTCTTAAGATAAACCCCCGTGTAACGACACAGGGGGTGTTGTCGCAAGTTCCTGGAAAAAAGGAACCGGTCCCCGGGGCACCGTGACCGCTATGTTTGGAGGGCAGCGACCTCCTCGGAAAAATCCGCGGTCTTCTTTTCTATCCCCTCGCCCACCTTGAACCTCGCGAAACGCCTCACGGAGATGTTCTCTCCAATCCTCGCTATCGCGTCTATGACGAGCTTCTCCACCGTAAGGTCGGAGTCCTTTACAAAGGGCTGTTCAAGGAGACAGACCTCCTTGTAGAACTTCTCGACCTTCCCCTCCACTATCTTATCCAGGACCTTCTCGGGTTTGCCCGACTCACGGGCCTGGGCTGCGTATATCTCCCGTTCTTTTTCGATAACCTCCGGCGGGATCTCGGACCTTCTGACATGTTGGGGGTTCATCGCCGCTATGTGCATGGCGATGTCCTTTACGAGGCCGGCGAAGTCCTCGGTCTTTGCCACGAAGTCGCTCTCGCAGTTGACCTCGACGAGCACGCCCACCTTGCCGCCCGGATGGATGTAGGAGTATACGAGGCCCTCGGAGGCGACCCTGCCCGCCTTTTTCTGGGCCGCCGCGAGTCCCTTCTCCCTCAGAAAATCAACGGCCCTGTCCATGTCGCCTCCGGACTCGGAAAGGGCCTTCTTGCAGTCCATTATGCCTGCCCCTGTCCTCTCCCTCAGTCCCTTGATCATTTCAGCGGAAATAGCCATTACCGGAAACCCCCGTAAAAAAATTTTACTTAAACCCCCGTCGAGGAAAAACCGCGCGGTGAGCCTTTATCCTTCTGCGCTCTCCCGTCCGCACTCTTTAGTCCTCTTCGTCCTCTTCGTCCCCGACCGGCGCCGGCTCGGCTGCCGTTGACCCGGCCTGCGCGGCCTTTTCGGCTTTAACCGGGGCTACGGGGGCCGCCTCTACAGGAGCCTCCTCGCCCTCGCCGGCCGCCTGGACGCTCTCTTTGTGCGCGGCGGCGCCTTCCGCGCATGCGTCGGCAATAGAGGAGCTGAAGAGCTTTATAGCCCTGATCGCGTCGTCGTTGCCGGGGATAATAAAGTCCACTTCGTCGGGGTCGCAGTTGCTGTCCACGACGGCCACGACGGTAATCCCCATCTTCCGGGCCTCCCTTATGGAAATGTACTCTTTTTTCGAGTCGATTACGAAGAGGACTTCGGGAAGCTTCTTCATCTCCCTCACCCCCCCGAGGTACTTCTCGAGACGCGCCTTCTCCCTGGAGAGCATGAGCTTCTCTTTCTTCGTCATCTCGACGAACTCGGGGTTCGTTTCTATGTCCTGGAGCTTGTTGAGCCTGTCTATGCTCTTCCTGACGGTGGAGAAGTTGGTGAGAAACCCTCCTATCCACCTGTTGTTCACATAGTACATCCCCACCCTCTTGGCCTCTTCCTCTATGGACTTCTGGGCCTGCTTCTTAGTGCCCACGAAGAGGACCTTGCCGCCGCGCTCGGAAGCCTTCCTTATGAAGTCGTAGGCGTCCTTGAACATCTTGACCGTCTGCTGAAGGTCTATTATGTAGATGCCGTTTCTCGCCCCGTAGATATAGGGCTTCATCTTGGGGTTCCACCTTCTCGTCTGGTGGCCGAAGTGAACACCGGACTCAAGAAGCTGTTTCATCGTAAGGTATGCCATTTTCTCTCCTCCTTGGTTTTATTCCTCCGCACCGGAAATAAAGGAACTGGAACCCCTCGGGGGCACCGCCAGTCCGCACCGATGCGTGTGTAGTTTAAACCTTTTTTTAATATCACAATAAATAGACGGTTGCAAGAGGTTTTTGTCTCTCGGGATACTCCGTCCAAAGCTCGAAGACGCCCCCCCCACCGGGGTCTGCGCCTGAGAGGTTCATGCAGGGATACGGTCAGCCGAAACATCGACCCTGTTTACGCTGGGGTGGAGGTTACGGGAGGTTGGAGATTCGCTTGAAAGGCCTTTTTGCCGATGGACGCAAAGACAGGTGGAAGAATAAAAAGGCTCTTGAAACATAGAGTTATGGCTCTTCCTTCAGAGGCCATGTAAGCTCCCCCTCGCCGAGGACCCCGGTAATCACGAGCCTTATGAACTCGGTATCTGGCCCGGGTATGGGCTCTCTACCGGCCTCTGAGTACTTGGGGAATCTCACCACGTAACCAGAGGACCAGAGGTCGAGGTATGGGAAAAACTCCCTCACCAACGGGTCGGAGGCGTCGACCTTCGTTATTGAGACCGGGCTCAGGCGGCTGCCTCCCGAGTCCTCGAGGTAGAGCTTCCACACCGAGTCCTTCTTGTCGAAGTCGTTCCACCTGTCAACGGGGGTGAAGGCGGTCATGAAGAACTCGTTGTACTTCTCCGCCTGCTCCCTCTCCCTCTCCACCAGTGCCGCCCTGTAGGACTCTTCGAGCATGTAGCTCTCGGCGTACCTGTCTATGTAAGCCTCCCTGAAGGTCGGGTCCTTGTAAGTGGCGTTTATATAGAGCCTTGACTCAAGCCCCTTGAAAATCTTCCTGCCCTTCGTCCATTTATTGAGGACCGTGGAGTACTCCGGCCTTATGGCCTGCTTGTTGGCCGCGCAACCCGCAAAGAGCAGGACGAGGACAGCCATGAGAGAGGCGCAAAAAAAAGCGGTTTTAGTTACGGGTCCTCCGGGAATCTCCATAAGCGAAATGGCCTTTCGTAATAAGGGAAAAAAAGACCCTGACATTGCGACGCTTGAAAAAACCGGTACGCCTGGCGCGTAAAAAAACAAGCCTGCCTACTGGGCGAGGCGGAACCCCACACTGTTGTTCCTTAAGGCAGGCTCATAGGCATGCCGGTAAGTGGTGCGAAGCTTGTGCGGCTCTTCGATGAAAGACCCCCCGCGGATTATGCGCCAGAGGGCGAAATCGGGCCCGAAGGGGTCTTCCTTGGGGCTCGACTGGTAATAGTCGAAGTCGAAGTTGTCTTCCACCCACTCCCAGACGTTCCCGCTCATATCGTAAAGGCCCAGGGCGTTGGGTTTTTTCTGTT
>DATEAM010000115.1:0-5522 GCA_035288385.1 Thermodesulfobacteriota bacterium | reverse complement strand
AACCTTTCTGAAGAAAGGTTCCCCCCAAACCCCCCTCCAAAGACTTATGGCTATCCCCTGGGGGGAGACCACCTTGAAAGAAGATTTCTCCAGAGGGGTCTCCCCCCAGGGGATAAATAGCTAAAAGTTTTTGAAGGGAGTTTGAGGGAAACTTTTTACAAAAAGTTTCCCTCAAGAGACCGTCCCCGGCGGCGGATGAGTCGGGAGCTGCCCCGCAACTGTGAGCGGTGACGAAATCTTTATGCCATGCCACTGGCCCGATCGGGTCGGGAAGGCAAAGAGAGTAGGCTGACCCGCGAGCCAGGAGACCTGCCCGGCCTGTGAGTGTGACCTTCCGAGGGAGAGGGTCGCGGTCAGGTCCGAGGCCGGTTTCACCATCGTTACTGAAAAGCGGCCTCTCTGACGCGTGACCCATCCCTTTTTCGGGGATGGGTTTTTCTATTTCTTTTTGAGAGGGGCAGGATGAAGAAAAAAGGTCTCTTGCATATATATACGGGCGAGGGCAAGGGCAAGACCACCGCCGCCCTCGGCCTTGCCGTAAGGGCGGCGGGCCACGGGCTCAAGGTCCTCTTCGTACAGTTCTTCAAGGAAGACGCGGCCCCTTCGGGGGAGAGGGTCTTTTTAAAGGATGCGGCCAATCCCAATATAGAGCTCATAAGGTCCAACTGCAGGCACCCCATGTTTACGGGTAAGAGGACCGATGCCGAGGCCGTAAGAAAGGCCTTAAGAGAGACCTTTGAGCTTGTGAAGAGTAAGGTCGCAAGCGGCGGGCTTGACCTCCTGGTCCTCGACGAGGTCATGAGCGTCGTAAACGGCGGATGGGTCGCCCTCGATGAGTTGATTGAATTCCTCGACGGGCGCCCGGAAGGTCTCGAGGTAGTGCTTACCGGGAGAGACGCTCCCGTGGAGCTCGTAAGAATGGCCGACTACGTCACCGAGATGCTCAAGATCAAGCATCCCTACGACTCGGGGCTACCGGCGAGAAAGGGGATGGAATTTTAGATGACAGGCTCGGGGGCGGACAAAAAATTCGTCTTTGTCCTCGGCGGCGCCAGGAGCGGCAAGAGCGATTTCGCGCTAAGGCTCTCGGATGACCTTTCCGGCAGGAAGGTCTTTTTCGCCACTGCCGAACCCCTCGACGACGAGATGCGCCTGAGGATCGAGAGGCACAGGGACTCGAGGGGTGAGAAGTGGGAGACCGTCGAGGAGCCCGTCGATGTCGTCGAGGGCATAAGGGCGGTAGATGGTGGCGGTGTGGTAGTCCTCGACTGCCTTACCCTGTGGCTTACGAACCTCATGGGGGCGGGGCTTGGCGACGAGGAGATACTCTCCAGGGTAAAGGCGCTCTCAGAGGCGTGCGCCTCCTCGGGGGCGAGCATAGTGGCCGTATCCAACGAGGTAGGGCTCGGTGTCGTCCCGGAGAACCGGCTTGCGAGGAGGTTCGGGGACCTCTCCGGTACGGCCAACAGGCTCATGGCCGAGGCCGCCGACGAGGTCTACTTCCTTACGGCGGGCATCCCGGTTAAGGTGAAATAATTTTTGTGGGGAACCTTTCTGGGGGGACCTTTCTGAAGAAAGGTCCCCCCAGACCCCCTCCAAAGACTTTTAACTATCCCGAGGAGGTAGACCCCGTGAAAGAATAATTCATAAGAGGGGGTCTACCTCCTCGGGATAAATAGCATAAAATTTTTTTCAATTTTCAAAAAGTTTTCCTCAGGGAAAAAGGAGGAATTACATGAGCACACTTAAAGAGTCCTTCGTTTCAATCGAGCCCCTCGACTCCGCGCTCCTTGAAAAGGCGCAGGCGAGGCTCGACTCGCTCACCAAGCCAAGGGGCAGCCTCGGCAGGCTCGAGGAGTTCGCCAGGAGGGTCGTCGCCATAACGGGTAACCCCAGGCCCGAGATAAAAAGGAAGGTCATATTCACCTTCGCCTCGGACCACGGTGTGGCTGACGAGGGGGTGTCCGCCTTCCCCAAGGAGGTCACCGCCCAGATGGTCTTCAACTTCCTCAGTGGCGGGGCGGGGATAAACGTGCTCGCAAGACACGTCGGGGCCGAGGTCAAGGTCGTGGACATTGGAGTTGACTACGACTTCTCGGACGCCGAGGGTCTTATTAACAGAAAGGTCATGAGGGGGAGCGCCAACATCCGCAAGGGCCCTGCCATGTCGAAGGAAAAGGCCCTCGAGTGCATCGAGGCGGGTATCTCCCTTGCCGAAGAATACGCCACGGATGGGGCCCTCTTCGGCACAGGCGACATGGGCATAGCCAACACCACCCCTTCGAGCGCTATAGCGGCCGCCTTTACGGGCAAGGACCCCGAAGAGGTCACTGGAAGGGGCACGGGAGTCGACGACGGGACCTTCGAGCACAAGGTCCGCGTAATAAGGGACGCTCTGAGGGTTAACGACCCAGACCCCGCCGACCCCCTCGACGTCCTGGCCAAGGTCGGCGGCCCGGAGATAGGCGCCATAGCCGGGCTCCTCATAGGGGCGGCCTCAAGGAGGATACCCGTGGTCGTCGACGGCTTCATATCCACGGCCGGGGCGCTTGTCGCCTGCGAGCTCGAGCCGAGGGTGAAGGAATACATCTTCGCCTCGCACAACTCCGTGGAAAGGGGACACCGCGCCATGCTCGAAAGGATCGGCCACGAGCCCATCCTCGATTTGAAGCTTCGCCTCGGAGAAGGCACCGGGGCCGTGCTTGCCATGACCCTCATAGAGGCGGGCGTAAAAATTTACAACGAGATGTCCACCTTCGGCGAGGCGGGCGTCTCGGAGGAGAAAGACTGAGGAAACCTTTTTGAAAAAAGGTTTCCTCAGACTCCTTCCAAAAACTTTTAGCTATTTCCCTGTAGGCAGCCGCGTAGCAGGGGGGGGTTGGGGGGAAACTTTCTTCAGAAAGTTTCCCCCCAAAAAAACAATGAACCGTTTCATAGTGGCGCTCCAGTTCCTTACCATCTTCAGGGTTAAGAAGACAATGGAAACCCGGCCCGGGGAGTTTTCCGGCTCCATGGCCTATTTCCCTTTGGTCGGGGCAGTTCAGGGTGGTATACTGGTTATAGCTGATTACCTCCTCGCGCGGTTTCTGCCCCTAAGCATCGTGGACGCGCTCCTGCTCCTCGTGCTCGTGGTAATAAACGGCGCGCTCCACCTCGACGGTTTTGCCGACACCGTGGACGCTCTTGCCGGCGGGGCTACCCCTGAGGAGCGCCTCGGCATAATGAGGGACTCCTCGGTCGGGGCCGTGGGGGTAGTCTTCATAGTCTTCGTGCTCCTCCTCAAGTACCTGTGTCTCGGGGCCGCGCCGGATGGTTTTAGATCGGGAATAATATTCCTCTTTCCCGTGGCGGGGCGCTGGTCCATGGTGCCCATGAGCTACTGGTCGGGTTACGCGAGGAAGGAGGGCGGGCTCGGTAAGTCATTTACCGGCGCCGGTATAAGCGAGCTTATCACCGCGACGGTACTTGCCGCGGCCATGTCCGTATTTATTATCGGGGTTCCCGCTCTTTTTTTCCTCCTATTCCTCGGCTCGGTGGTGTTTCTCCTGTCGGCTTTTTTCAGCTCCAAGCTCGGGGGAGTAACAGGCGACGTCTTCGGGTTCCAGAGCGAGGTGGCCGAGGTGCTCTTCCTCCTTCTCGTGCCCCAGCTCATACGGTCTTTTTAGAGAGGTCCTGATGGATTCGACAAGGCTTTATCTCGCGCGTCACGGGCAGGTCGTAAACCACCACGAGTACCGTTATAACGGCCACTCCGACGTCGACATAACGGATGCCGGGGTGGTGCAGATGGAGAGGCTCGCCGCGTTCTTCTCCGCGGAACCCATTGACGCCGTATACACGAGCGACCTGAAGAGGGCTTACAGGGGCGCGGAGATCATCGCATCCGCCATCGGCCTCAAGCCCGTAAGGCTCCATGCCCTGAGAGAACTGCATCTCGGCAGGTGGGAGGGCCTTACGAGGGAAGAGGCCGTGGAGAAGTACCCCGAGGACAGGGGGTTCAGCTTCAGGAAGCTCTCCACGGACAAGGTCGCCGGGGGCGAGAGCCTCGTGGACCTCGGCAAAAGGGTGCTGCCTGCGGTGGACGAGCTCCTCGGAAGGCACACAGGCGGGAGCGTCCTCGTCGTGGCCCACGGCGGCGTCAACAGGGTCATCCTTAGCGACGCCATGGGTCTTCCCCTCGACAACTTCTTCAAGATCGAGCAGGACTACGGGTGCCTTGACGTCATCGACTATTTCGACGACGGGATAAGGGTCGTTAAACTCCTGAACGGCGGGCCCAACCAGGAGATGCTCGCCACCAGGCTCTACTGACGATGAAGGCCTTTATCGTTTCCGCTGCTGCGAGCAGTGCCGGCAAGACCACCGCTACCCTCGGCATCATGGAGGCCCTGAGACGCAGGGGCCTCTCAGTCCAGCCCTTCAAGGCAGGCCCCGACTACATAGACCCGGGCCACCACGCCGCCCTCCTCAACAGACCCTCCTACAACCTCGATACCTGGATGATGGGCGCAGAGGGCGTCAGGAGGACCTTTCGCCGGAAGGTAAAAGGCTCGGACGTAGCCGTCGTCGAGGGCGTCATGGGACTCTTCGACGGCCGTGACGGCAGGAGCGAGGAGGGCTCTACGGCGCACCTCGCAAAGGTCCTGAACGTCCCGGTCCTCCTCGTAGTTAACGCCGAGAAGACGGCCCGGAGTGCGGCCGCCGTGGTAAAGGGCTTCAAAGAGTTCGACTCCGGGGTGAAGGTACGGTGGGTCCTCTTCAACAGGGTCGGGAGCCCCCGGCACTTCGAGATGCTCAAAGACTCGGTGTCGGCTATAAAGGGGGTTAAGGTCCTCGGCCATATCCCGAGGGATAAAACGCTAACCATGCCCGAGCGCCACCTCGGCCTTATAACTTCACGTGATTTTGGAAGGGGCGAGTGGAGGCGCTTCATAAAGAGGGCGGGCGACATCGCCGAAGAGTTTATGGACCTGGACACACTCCTCGGCAAGGGGCTCAGGCGAGGGAGAGATGAGAGACCACTACCGGATAAAAAAGTAAAACCGAAAAAAAGACCGAGGATAGCCGTGGCCCTCGACGGCGCCTTCTGTTTTTACTACGAGGAGAACTTCGACATCTTAAGAGAGTTTGGGGCCGAGCTCGTCTTTTTCAGCCCCCTTAAAGACAAAAGACTCCCGCGTCCCGTAGACGGCATATACATAGGCGGCGGGTACCCCGAGCTTTACGCCAGGACCCTCGAAAAAAACCTCTCCATGAGGGAGGAGATAAAGAGGTCGTCTCTGGCCGGGGTCCCGGTCTACGCCGAATGCGGGGGGCTCATGTACCTCGGGAGTAGAATAAAGGACGCCACTGGAAAAGGTCATTCCATGGCGGGCGTCTTTCCGTGGACGACCCGTATGTCTCCTGAAAGAAAGGCCCTCGGGTACAGGGAGGTCAAAGCGCTCAAGGGGTGTCCGTTCATAAAAGAAGGCGCTATCTTGAGGGGCCACGAGTACCGCTACTCGGCCCTTGTAAAGAACCCA
>DATEAM010000114.1:0-11339 GCA_035288385.1 Thermodesulfobacteriota bacterium | reverse complement strand
CTGCCTCCACCGGGACAAGCTCCTTGTCGAAGAGTATCTCGACCCAGCCGGAGCCCGAGCCGAAAAGCTCCTTGTCTATCTTCGCGTCGGCGAGGTACCTGGCGTGGGCCTTTTCAGAAGGCACCCTCTTCGTCATCTCGTCGCTCGTGGCGAGCCTCGCGTATATCTCGGGGATGCGACCTTTTTTTGGGAAGGTGAGTATCCTGTACTCCCTGCCATCCTCGACGGGCCCGTACACGCCGAAGCGGAAGTTGTAGAAGGCCGCCAGCGGGTCGTCGATGTACGTGCCCGGCTGGAAGCTCTCCGTGCCTGTCCTGTCGGCCTTGCCCCCTCCCCAGCTGCTCCAGGTCATGAGCCCCTTTTCGTAGTCGAGCTCTGTTATGCCCTGCCTTACCTTGCCGTTTATGTCCACCGTCTTTATGAAGGCCTTCGACATAAAACGCTTCCCTCCGTCCACGCTCTGTAAAAGGGATACGTATATGTCCTTCCTGTGCTGGAGTATCCTGTCAACCATCCCCGTGGTGTACGCCGTAAGCGAGGCGACGTACTCCCCGGTCTCCGACCTCTCGATCCTCAACTCCCCCACGGCCACCCTGTCGAACAGCCAGAAGCCTATATCGTAGGTGAGCTCCTCTCCGTCAAAGGCCTCGCCTATGGTCCGGGACCCCTTCCCTCCGGCAAGGCCAGGACCCGGCAGGATAAACAAACAGGCTAAAAAAAAGATAAAAAGATATTTTTTTTGCATTGCCACCTTTCTTGAGGGAAACTTTTTGAAAGAAGTTTCCCTCAAACTCCCTTCAAAAACTTTTAACTATTTATCCCGTGGAGGGAGACCCCCTCTTTAGAAGTATTCTCTCATGGGGTCTCCCTCCACGGGATAGCCAAAAGTCTTTGGAGGGGGTCCGGGGGGGACCTTTCTTCAGAAAGGTCCCCCCGGGACGACGTCTTCGGGCCTCTCAACGGTCCTTAAATCAAGGAGGAACCTCTCCCTGCTGATCCTGCCGAGTATGGGGGGGTCGTTTTCGAGGAAGAGCCTGTATATCCTCTCGGGCTTCATCTCCTCGTGCGTTACGGCCACAACCCTTGTGGGAAGGCTTCGTCCGGGCAGAGAGCCCCCTCCGACGACCGACTCCCCCTCCTCGACGATTACCTTGAAGCTACTGCCCAGTCTTTTTTTAAGCAGCGCGCAGGCCCTTTTCGCCTTCTCCTCTATCTCGCCCATCTCCGTTGTCATTACCTTCAGTGTGGGGAGCCTCTCTGGAAGCTTGTCCCTGTTTAGATAGAGCTTCAGCGTGGCCTGGAGGGCGGCAAGCGTGAGCTTATCGGCCCGCAAGGCCCTTTTTAACGGGTTCGTCCTGACCCTGTCCATAATCGCCTTTTTCCCTACTATGATCCCGGCCTGCGGGCCTCCCAAGAGCTTGTCTCCGCTAAAGGTAACGAGGTCGGCCCCGGCTTCCACGCTCTCCCTTACGACCGGCTCCCTGGGAAGTCCGTATTCGGTCAGGTCGACAAGAGAGCCGCTGCCCAGGTCCTCCACAACGGGAAGGGCGTGTTTCCTGCCTATATCCACGAGATCCTTAAGGCCCACCTCACTTGTAAAGCCCACCACCGTGTAGTTGCTCCTGTGGGCCTTTAAAAGGAGGGCCGTATTTTCGCCAACCGCTTTTTCGTAATCGGCGGGGTGGGTCCTGTTGGTGGTGCCCACCTCTTTTAGAATGCAGCCGCTCTTTTTTATGATCTCCGGGAGCCTGAAAGAGCCGCCTATCTCGATAAGCTCCCCCCTCGATATGACGACCTCCCTCTCTTCCGCGAGGGTGTTCAAGGCGAGGAGCACGCCGGCGGCGTTGTTGTTGACGACACAGGCGCTCTCGGCCCCGGTGAGCCTCTTTAGGAGGCCCTCGACGTGGCTGTCCCTCTCTCCCCTCCTGCCTTCCCCGAGGTCGAACTCGAGGTTCGTATACGACCCCCCGGCCGTCATTACGGCGTCGAGGGCCTCCTCGGCGAGTACGGCCCTGCCGAGGTTCGTATGGAGTATCGTGCCCGTGGCGTTCACCACCCTCTTTATCCCCCCAGCAAGGATACCCTCTATATATTCGATGACGAGCCCGGGGAGCTCTTCTAAGGCGAACTCCCTCCCGCCGGCAAGCACGTCCGAGCGCACTCTTTCGAGCACCTCTCTCGCCGCGTCCGTGACAAGGGGGGCCGAATACCGGGTTACGGCCCCGGAGAGGGCCTCGCTCCTTACGAGCTCGTCCACCGAGGGGATGTTACGAAGCTCTGTTCTTTTCTTCTTCAGGGCCATTGCTGCCAACAATCTATCACGTTATCAAAACGGCGGTCAATGAAAGTCGTCCGGAAACCACCCGTGATTATATCGGAAAAAGCCACCGGGGAAAACTTTTTGTAAAAAGTTTTCCCCGGACCTCTTTCAAAAACTTTGGGGGGAAACACAATCTGTAAGAAAGGTTTCCCCCCAACCCCCCCCTCCAAAGACTTTTTGCTATTTATCTTCCTGAGGCAGACCCCCTCTTACGCGAATTTTATCTCCCTGAGGGTCTGCCTCAGGAAGATTGCTAAAAGTTTTTGGGAGGAGTCTGAGGAACCCTTTTTTCAAAAAGTTCCCCCCAAGAATAGTTTGACACCTGGAGATGGCTTTTGCTATTCTTTGAGACATACTTGATATTACTTGAAAAATGCCACCCATAGTCTCCATAGTCGGCAGGTCCGGCACGGGAAAGACCACACTCCTCGAGAAGGTCATAGGCGAGCTCACAAGGAGGGGCTACCGTGTGGGCACCGTAAAGCACGACGTCCACGGCTTCGAGACGGACCGGCCGGGGAAGGACTCCTGGCGTCACAGGAAGGCCGGGGCCGCTACGGTCGTGCTATCGAGCCCGGATAAATTCGCCGTAATAAAGGAGACCTCCCACGAATGGACAGTTGAGCGCCTCATAAGCTCCTTCGTTTCCGACCTCGACGTGGTGGTTACAGAGGGCTATAAAAAGGGCCCTTTCCCCAAGATAGAGGTCCTTAGAGAGGCCGTCTCAAGGGAGAGCGTGTGCGCGACGGACGAAAAACTCCTCGCCCTTGCAAGCGACTTCAAGCTGAAGCTAAAAAAACCCGTCTACGACCTCGAGGATTTCATAGGGATTTCAGACCTTATCGTGAACAAGGTGATAAAGCCCCATAAGGAGGCCACCGTATCCCTCGTCGTAGACGGCAAGTTCGTTACCCTCAAACCCTTCATAGAGGACCTTCTGAGGGAGGGGGTGGCGGGGATGATAAAGAGTCTCAAGGGATGCAGCAAGGCCAAGGAGATAGAGATCAGGGTGAGGAAGAAATGACCGGGGCGGTCCTGGCCGGGGGGCTTGCAAGGCGCATGGGCTTTAACAAGGCCCTCATAGAGGTCAACGGGGAAACCCTGATACAGAGGACCGTGGGGACCTTCCAGAAGGTCTTCGACGATACGATGGTCGTCACAAACGACGTCCTCCTTTACGAAAACCTCGGCGTCAAAGTGGTGGCCGACATATACAAGGGCGCCGGGAGCCTCGGCGGGATATTCACGGCGCTCTTTCACGCCCGCGGAGAGCACGCCTTTGTGGCGGCCTGCGACATGCCCCGCCTCGACATCGACTGCATAAAAAGGGTCGTAAGCTCAACAGACGACTGCGACGCCGTAATCCCCTTCATCTCCGGGAGGTTCCACCCCATGCACGCCCTCTATTCGAAGAGGTGCATGAAGACCATGGAGGGGATGATAAAAGAGGGAAACCTGAGGATATCCGATCTCATAGAGAAGATAAAGGTAAGGAGGCTCACAATCGAGGACTTTGCGGGCCTTCCCATAGCCTCCTCGGTGGAGAACATAAACACGAAGGAAGACCTCGCCAGGCTAAAAGGCGCGGGCATGGACGGATGAAAAAGAAAGTGAAACCGGAGGCCGGGGGGGCCGGGGGGACCGGAGGGGTTGGAAAACCCGACATAGAGAAGCTCAAGAGACTCATGGAGCGCCTTCGCGGCCCTGATGGGTGCCCCTGGGACAGGGCACAGTCGCTTGGTAGCCTCGTCCCCTTTATCATAGAAGAGGCCTACGAGGTCGTGGCGGCAATAGACTCCGGTTCTCCCGAATCCCTCAGGGAAGAGCTCGGCGACCTCCTCTTCCAGATAATCTTTTGCTCCCAGATAGCTGCCGAGTCGAGGCAATTCAGCCTCGCCGACGTCATAGACTCGTCGCACGAGAAGATGGTACGCCGCCATCCCCACGTCTTCGGCGACAAGGCCGCATCCACGCCCGAAGAGGTCCTCGTCCACTGGGCGGAGATAAAAAAGAAGGAGAAGGAAGGAAAGACGGGTGGCGGGGTTCTCTCCGGCGTACCGGAGGTACTGCCCGCCCTTCTGAGAGCCCACAAGATAAGCGAGAAGGCGGCGAAAGTGGGTTTCGACTGGAAGGACGTCTCCGGTGTGCTCGAAAAGGTCGGTGAGGAGGTTGCCGAGTTCTCGAGGGCCGTAAAGAAAAGAGACGCCGCCGGGATGGAGGAAGAGTTGGGCGACCTCTTATTTACGATCGTAAACGTCGCCCGCTTCCTCGAGGTAAACCCGGAAGACGCGCTCAGAAAAACAATAGGGAAGTTCATAACGAGGTTCCACCATGTAGAGAAGAGGGTCGTAGAGGGCGGCTCCACCCTCTCGACCACGTCGATTGAAGAGCTTGAAAGGCTCTGGGAAGAGGCAAAAAAGGTTGAGAGAAAAAAATCCGAACAAAAACGGAGTATTTGAGAGATGTCCCCACTGGCTGTGGATAAGGTGTTGAAAACCCCCGATATGCAAATTTGCTTTAAACCGTTTTAAGAGGGGATTTGGTTGTTTGCCTATTTTTTAACCACGATTTTAGTCTTAAATATCTGATAGTTACATCGTTTACGGGCCTTTATCATTTGCCCGGAAATGCACAATTTTTTTAACCCCTCCTCTTGCTCACCAACTCCCTGATAAACCTGAGTTCCGAGACCCTCAGGACCCTTGAGAGTACCAGGTACACGATGACGCCTGCCGCGAGTGAGCCCCCCAGGACGATGCCCTTCCCGCCGGCGGCGAGAGCATTGTAATCCGACATGACTATTATGGCGTATACGACGAGGCCCATAACGATGGAGGCCGCCGAGCTCTTTGCCGCCACAGACGCTATGGCCCTGCCCCCGAAGGCGCCGAACTTCATCTTGAGCACTATAACGAGGACGGCCATGTTGAATATCGCGGCAAGGCTCGTAGCCAGCGCGAGACCCCCGTGCCCAAGGGGGCCTACGAGCAACAGGCACATGAGTATATTGAAGACGAAGGCCACAAAGGCGACGATCACGGGAGTTACCGTATCCTTGAGCGAATAGAAGACGGATACGAGCACCCTGTATACGGCTACCGGCACCAGCCCCACGCAGTAGTAATAGAGGGCGAGGGCCGTGGCCGAGGACTCATTTGAGCCGAACTCGCCGTGTCCGAAAAGCACCTCTATTACGGGCAGGCTCAACACAAAGAGCCCGACGGCCGCCGGCACGGTCACGAAGACGACGAGCCTCATGGCGAAGGAGAGCGAAGAGCGGAAGTCATCCCAGTTTTTATTGACCACGTGCTCCGAAAGACTCGGGAGCACCGCCGTGGAGATGGCCACTCCGAATACCCCGAGGGGGAGTTCCATGAGCCTGCCGGCGTAGTAGAGGTATGAAACGCTGCCCTCGGAGAGCCTCGAGGCGAACCAGAGGGTTACGAAGATGTTCAGCTGATAGATGCCAACGCCGAAGGCCGCGGGGCCCATGAGGGTAAATATCTTTTTTATGGCCGGGTCGGCGAACCTGAAGAGCGGCATCGGCGTAAACCCGTACTTCTTGAGATAGGGGAGCTGGACGAGGAACTGAAGCGCCCCTCCTACGAGGACCCCTATGGCAAGGGCGTAGACCGGCTCCACGAGCATGGGGGCGACGACGAGGATGCAGAAGATTATGGAGAGGTTGAAGAAGACCGGGGAGAGGGCCGGGGCCGCGAAGTGCCTCATGGAGTTGAGCACACCCATGGCTATGGCCATAAGCCCGACAAAGACCATGTAGGGGAACATGATGCGGGTCAGACTCACGGTAAGGGTGAATTTCTCCGGGTCCGACCTGAAGCCGGGGGAGAGGAGCGAGACCAGGGGACCCGATAAGAATATCCCGATAATGGAGACGATTATGAGTATGACGGCGAAGAGGGTGAACATGCTCGAGACCATGGCCCTCGAGCTCTCCTTGCTCCGCCTGTTGTACTCCTCGGTAAATATGGGGATGAAGGAGGAGGTAAGGGCCCCCTCTCCCACGAGTCTTCTCAGGAGGTTCGAGATCCTGAAGGCGACGAAGAAGGCGTCTGAAAAGAAGCCTGCCCCGAAGAAATATGCTGTGACCATATCCCTTATGTAGCCCAGGAGCCTGCTCGCCACGGTAGCCAAGCCCACGACCGAGGCGGCCCCGGTGATCCTGCCCTCCTGCGTCTCACCTGGCTTCATGTATTGTCCCGAGGGGAAATTTCAAACGATTTCATGCCCGCGCTTTCTCATGGATAAAAAAAACGACTGAAAAAGCCCTCAAGGCCGGGGCGTGTAAAAGGGCTTTTCCGGCAACGCATGGAGAGATTCCTGGGGCCGCGAAAACAGGCCGTTTGTTCTGTCTGCCGCCCCCTCGCCCCCTCGCCCCCCGGCCTCCCGGCCCCCCGGCCCCCCGGCCCCCCTCGCTCCCCTTCGAATGACTTGACAAAAGGCCCTCAAAAGAATAAAATGTCCAACTATTCGGAAAAAAGTCAATACAGAACAAGGAGGCAATGAGTTTGGCTAACCATAAGTCAGCAATTAAAAGACACAGACAGAGTGAAACAAAGAGGATAAGGAACGCCGGAGTAAAATCCTCCATAAAGACGGCTGAAAAAAGGGTCAGGGAATCCGTGGCCGGCGGCAAGGCCGACGAGGCCCTGGAGGGGCTCAAGACTGCCGTAAGACTCCTTGACCGTGCTGTTACAAAAGGTGTGCTCCACAGGAACAACGCCTCGAGGAGGATATCTCGCCTCACTGCCGAGGTAAACTCCACAGGCTCGAAGTAACCTGACACTGCCCCGGCGGGACTCTTCGGAGACCCCCTTCGAGGCCCGCCGGCGGGCAACATCCACCCATCCCCCTCCAATGAATCCGGGAAAAATGACTTCAACGGGCCGTGCACAGCTCTATAATAAGCCCCGACATGGCGAGCTCCGCGGGCATGCGTCCCGTCTTGAGGGTCCTGTCCACCACTAAAAACCTCTTTAACGCCTCCTTGAGCTCCTCCTCCCTGAAGTGCCTCGCGCCTGCCAGATAGGTATCGAGAAACCACGGGGGTACGCCGAGCATAGAGGAGAACCTTGAGCCGGGGACCCTCTTTTTAAGGAGCCCCTTGATCTTCAGGAGTATCCTTATGTGGCGCGAGATCGCCGAGAGCACCATAACGGGCGGCTCCGTCGATATCTTCGAGTAAATCCTCAACGCCGCCTCGAGGTCTTTAGCGCCTATGGCGTCCGAGAGCTTGAAGATCGTCTCCTGCCTGCAGTCGAGCCCGGCGTCCTCTACGTCCGATGCCTCTATGGCCGGTTTTTCCCCCACGAAGAGCGCTATCTTTTCGAGCTCGCCTTTTATATCCCTCAGGCTCCCCCCCGTCAGCTCGAGGAGTTTCCCTGCGGCGGGAGCCTCGATGGACTTGCCCAGGGCCCCGGCCTGCCTCTTTATCCAGGCGAGGGTCTCGGTGTCGTTCATGGGGGCGAACCTCTTGAGATAGCCCTTCTCGTCGAGGACCTTGAAGAACCCCTCCCCTCGGGCCACCTTGTTGGTCTCGGCCAGGAATACGAGACACGTAGTCGGAGAGGGGTCTTTTATGTATTCGAGGAAGACGTCTTTCTCCGCCGCGTTGAGGGACGCGGCCCCTTTTACGACAACGAGCCTTTTGCCCGAGAATGCGGGCATGGTCCCGGCGGAGGAGAGCACCTCGGAGGCGTCCATCTGGTCGCGGTAGTAGAGGTGGTAGTTCATGGACTCGAACCCCGGGGCGAGCGAGCGGGCCCTTATCCCCTCGAGGTACTCTCCCATGAGGTAGTCCTCGGCGCCGTATAGGAAGTAGACTGGTTTTAAAGGTTCTTTCATTATTTTACGGGGGAGGCTTTCTGAAGAAAGTTTCCCCCGGCCCCCCCTTCAAAGACTTTCAGCTATTTATCCTGTGGGGGGAGACCCCCCGGAAGATGAAATTCGCGTAAGAGGGGGTCTCCCCCCACAGGATAGCCAAAAGTTTTTGGAAGGAGTTTGAGGAAACCTTTTTTCAAAAAGGTTTCCTCAAAAATTCTCGAGCATCCTTTCCTTTACCACCCTTGCCGTATCGACGGCGAGCTTCCTTAAGGCCTCTATCTCGGCCTCCTCGGTGGCGGCGACGTCCTCAGTGTTGACGATGAAGTCCTCGTAGTCGACGACGTTTTCATCGCTCCAGAGCACCTCCTGAGTGTCCCTCCTGACCAGCCTCAACGAGAGCGTAGCCGTAAGCCTGTACTCCTGGTTTATGTCGTCCTTGGTGAAGGATACGGCCTTCAGGCTGTAGGACTTTACAACGCCGGCAAGGAGGGCGTCGGCATCATCGAAGACATTTACGGTGGTGACGAACTCCTCCACAAAGGCCGTCGTCATTATTGACTCTATGTCCGGTTTGCCCGTGTTGTTGGCGAATACCGGTATGGAAAGGGATTTTACGCCGCCTGGCATCTGGCCGGCCTTGCCCGCGATATGGTAGCCGCATCCGGCGGCAAAGAGGGCAAGAAAGAGCGACATGACGACCACGAGGGAGGTTCGGCCCGCTTTTATCATCTTCATCACGCCACCACCAGGTTTACGACCCTGTTGGGCACGTAGATAAACTTCTTTACGTCCCTGCCCTTTGTCCACTCCGCCACCTTTTCGTCCTTCAGCACGACCTCTCTGACCTCCTCCTCGGAGGAGTCCGCGGGGAGGGTCACGGTGCTCCTGACCTTGCCGTTTATCTGTACCACGACGGTCACCTCCTCGGCAACAAGGGCGGTGGGGTCGGCCTCGGGCCAGGGGGTCTTGTACACGGGGGCCTCTCCCCCGAGCCCCCTCCAGAGCTCTTCCGAGATGTGGGGGGCGAAGGGGGCAAGGAGCAGCACCACTGCCTCCACGGCCTCTCTGAAGACCTTTCTGCCCAGGCCGTCATCGGTTTTTTCCTTCTGCCTGAAAAGGTAGAGGGCGTTTACGAGCTCCATTATGGAGCTTATGGCCGTATTGAAGTGGAACCTCTCTCCTATGTCCCTCGTTACCTTGTCAATGGTCCTGTGCGAGGCCTGGTGGAGGGCCTTGAGTTCCGGAAGGCCCTCCAGCGCCGCGTCTTTGCTGCCGTCATATGGCCCGGTGCCGAGGAGCTCGGCGTTATCGGCAACGAGCCTCCAGACCCTTCCGAGAAACCTGTATGAGCCCTCGACCCCCTCGGCCGTGTACTCGAGATCCCGCTCCGGCGGGGCGGCGAAGAGCGAAAAGAGGCGGGTAGTGTCGGCGCCGTATTTTTCTATGAGGTTATCGGGGTCCACGACGTTCTTCTTCGACTTCGACATCTTCTCCACGGCCCCCACGTCCACGGCGAGCCCGCAGTGGACGCACCGGGCCCCGGGGGCCACCTCGGCGGGGGATAGAAAGCCGTGGGTGGGGCACTTTACGGTCTCCTTGCAGACCATGCCCTGGGTCAGAAGGTTTTGAAAAGGCTCGTCAAGGCCGTGGAGGCCCAGGTCACGGAGCGCCTTTGTAAAGAACCGGGCATAGAGGAGGTGCAAGACCGCGTGCTCTATTCCCCCGATGTAGCGGTCCACGGGCATCCAGTACCCGGCGTCATGTTTGTCAAAGGGCGCGGACTCCTCTGCTGGCGAGGTGTAGCGCAGGAAATACCACGATGAGTCCACGAAGGTATCCATGGTGTCCGTCTCGCGCCTTGCGGGCCCCTTGCACTTCGGGCACTCCGAGTTTATAAAATCTTCGGCGCTCTCGAGCGGGGAGAGCCCCCTGCCCGTAAAGCGCACGTTCTCCGGGAGTATGACCGGCAGGCTCTCGCAGGGTACCGCGACGGCGCCGCACCTCGCGCAGTTGACTACAGGTATGGGGCATCCCCAGTAGCGCTGCCTCGATATGCCCCAGTCCCTCAACTTATAGTTAACGGACCTCTTGCCCAGGCCTTCCTTCTCCATATGCCCGATTACGGAGGCTATACCCTCAGAGCTCTTCATCCCCGAGAAAGGCCCTGAATCGGCCATTACCCCCTCGTCTGTATAGGCGGCCTCCATCGTTTCCGCGTCGAGCTTTTCGCCGGGCGGGTTTATCACCACCTTTACGGGTATTCCGTGGGCCCTGGCGAACTCGAAGTCCCTCTGGTCGTGGGCGGGCACGGCCATGACCGCCCCGGTGCCGTACCCCATAAGCACGAAGTTGGCGACGTAGACGGGAACCCTTGTCCCGTCAAGGGGGTTTATGCACCGGGCCCCGGTAAAGACACCCTTTTTTTCAAGCTTATCCACCTCTTCTACACCCACTCTGCTCTTCTCCCTTTTAACCTCTTCGACGAAGGATTTTACCTCGGAGAGCCTGTCGGCGGGTGTAATCCTTTCGACGAGGGGGTGTTCAGGGGCGAGGCTCATGAAGGTGACGCCGTAGAGGGTGTCGGGCCTGGTGGTGAATATCCTTATCGCCTCCTTCGACCCCTCGATGGGAAAATCCACCTCGGCCCCCACGCTCTTCCCTATCCAGTTCCTCTGCATGGTAAGGACCCTCTCGGGCCAGCCGGGAAGTTTTTCGGTATAGTCGAGGAGTTCCTCGGCGTACTCGGTTATCCGGAAGAACCACTGCTCGAGCTCCTTTGCCTCCACCATGGCGTCGCACCTCCAGCACAGGCCCGCCTCGACCTGTTCGTTTGCGAGCACCGTTAAGCACCGGGGGCACCAGTTTACCGTGGAGAGCCTCTTATAGGCGAGCCCCTTCTCGTAGAGCTTCAGGAATATCCACTGGTTCCACCTGTAGTAGTCAGGGGCGCACGTGGAGATCTCCCTGGTCCAGTCGTAGCTAAAGCCCATCCTCTTAAGCTGCGCCCTCATGTAGTCTATGTTCTCGTAGGTCCACTTCGCCGGGTGTATGCCTCGCTCTATGGCGGCGTTTTCCGCCGGGAGCCCGAAGGCGTCCCATCCCATGGGGTGGAGCACGTTCTTGCCCTTCATCATTAGGAACCTGGCTATGACGTCGCCGATGGAGTAGTTCCTTA
>DATEAM010000113.1:0-3136 GCA_035288385.1 Thermodesulfobacteriota bacterium | reverse complement strand
GCCTCTTCGCGACCATGCCCTGTGTAGCGGCGATAAAGACGACAACCGAGACAAGGGCCGCAACGCAGGCGGCGTAGAAACGGTTCTTCGGCGATATCCTCTCTTTGAGCTCGCTTAACTTCATTGCCGTGTTGCACCCCCGGCCGTTACCAGGGCGACTGAGAAGCTCACCCTGCCGCCGGCCTTTGTCTTGACGTCCGTTAGTTTTATTTCCTCGAAATAGGGCAGCCTCGAAAGGGCGTCCTTGAAGCGGCTCGCTGTCTCGAAGCTCTCCGTCTCGCCCTTCGCGGTTATCTTCTCCCCGTGCATCTGCACCCTGTAGAGGCGCACCCTCGTCTCCGGGCCGGCCGCGCCGGCAAGGGCCATCATGCCCTCGAGCACGGCGATGTTCCCCTCGAATATGATGTTCTTCTCCCTCAACTCCTTGAGCTTTACCTCGAGCTGGTAGGCGGCGTCCACGATGTTCTTCTCCTCGGGGAAGAGGGTGGAGTACGCGCCCGATAGGCGCTCCTCCACAAGGGAGGTGGAGGAGTTAAGGGTGCTGAACTGAACGACGAGGTTAAGGGCCCAGAGTACGGCGAGGACGGCGAGCATGACGAGCGCGACCTTGGCCCCCTTCTTCGCCGCCTCCATCTCCGTGGTGTCGGCGAACTCCCCGGTCCTGAAGTTCACCGTGTCCTTCAGCCCGTCGGCGAGGTGAAGGGCGAGGGCCTCCACCCCCGTGTACCCGTTCTTAAGGCCCGCTCCCGCAGGGGTCGGGTCCTTGCCGAGCCCCTCGAGCCTTTTGGCCGAGCCCTCGGTGCAGTAAAACCTCTTTATCTCCACTCCCTCGGCCTCGAGGCTCGCAAGGGCGAGCTTGAGCTCCGCCTCATCCCTTATGCCCTTGAAGAAAAGGGGCTTGCCGTCTTTACGCACCACGACCGCCCGGTCGTCCACAAGGGCCGCCGTCTCCTCTCCGTCGTAAATCTTTTTCAAGAGCCTCTCCCTTGAAAATATCGAGCTCCCCACCCAGTTGGGCTCGAGACCCAGCTCCTCGAGCGTCTCGATATAGCCCCTGAGGACGTCCTTTTCTATGACGACGGCGAGTGTCCTTTCGTCGGCGAGCTGCACGGTCCCGGTCATGGTCTGCCCCGTGCCTTTAAGGAGCGTAGTTTCGAGCTCGAAGGGCAGGACCTCTTCGAGCTTTTTCCTGTCCGCGAAGGGAAGCCTTATAATCCTCATGCTCATGGAGTCCCCGGGCAGGCCCACGACCACGCGCGAGAACTCCCTGTAGCCCATCTTCTCCATGTCCTCGAGGACGGATTTCAGGGCCTCCCGGACCTCCCCGTTTATGCCGTGGCTGACGAGGTTGTCCACCGTGCCGTTGGAGACGAGCCCGGCGCTTACCGACTCGCAGCCTATATCTATTACAAGAACCGGTCTCGTCACTACCTCTCCCTCCAATAAAGGATGTCCGCGCCTTCTGCGGTCCTTACGACCGCCTCGACCTCGCGGATCCCCTCGCCGGCATAGCCCCTGGAGAAGACCCTGAAGGTGGAGCTCGCCACCGTGATCCTGCCCTGGAGGTTAAACCCCAGGGTCTCGAAGCCGGAGACCTTGCGTATTTCCCCGGTCGTCATGAAGGGGGTCTCCTTCCTGTAGTCTATCACGGCATCGGCCAAATCACCGGTTATCTCCTCGGAGAGCGCCATTATGACCTCCCTGGGCGCGGTGTTTATATTCACCATCCCGTCGGTGTAGACGGTGACGAAGGGGGCTATCCTCCTGTATTCCTCCTGCGTAAAACCCTTTACGACGAGGAGCTCCTCTACCGTGTCGAGGGCAGCTCCCTTCGAGGAATAGGCTGGTGTCAGCTTGCCGTAATAGTCGAAGTTTTCCGCGCCCTCGGGTCTGGGCACGTCGTCCAGGTCTATCCAGTCGGAGACCGTGTCGGCGAGTCCGGGCTCAAGCCCGGAGGCCTCAAGGAGCCTGGTGAAGGCGTCGTAGTACTCGGTATTCACCTCGCCGTTGGCATAGACTATGGAGTTTATGGAAAACTTGCCCTGCTCGTCCTCCATCCTGAGCTCCAGGACGTTCTCGCCGTCGGCGAGGACCCGGGAGGTCTCTTCGGGGCCGAAGTAGGCATAGTCCTTGCCCTTCAAACTCCTTTCTACGAACTCGGCGACGAGGTCCACGCCCCCCCTGGCCATGAGCCCTGCGCCCCGGGAGTCCCTGTAGACGCCCGTGGCTGACGTGTTCAGGTGCACGGCGAAGACGACCTCGGAGATAACGGCCACGAGTACCGCCGTTATGAGGAGCGTAATTACGAGGGCGAGGCCCTCCTCATCTCTTCCCTTTCTCTTCACCTTATCCGGGCCCTCGCTACGGTTGAAAACTCACGGACCTCTCCGGCGTCCCTGACGGAGAGCACCACCTTTACGGCCTCCGGGGCCCTGGCCTCGAGGGCCGCGTCCCAGGCACCCGCCCACTGGGCGCCGTCGTAGTACGTGACCTCGAAACCTTCTATATCCTCTATGATGCCGATTTTAAATCCACCGTCTCCGCCGCCGGTATAGGGGTTCCACACCTCCTTGTACAGGGTGATCCCCCCCTCGGAGCTCTCTTCGGCCGAATACCTTATTGTGACGAGGTCGCCGTCCCTTCCGGCGCGTCCGCCCCCCACGCCCCCCACGGCAGAATGGGTGAGCGTGGTGAAGGTCAGGCGCGTTGTGGCACTGGAGCCCGTCTCAATAAGCTCTCCGGTCCAGAGCGAATATGGGTTCTTGGTCTTGAAAAAAGATGAGCGGACCTCGGAGGAGAAGATGTCCATGAAGCGGCTGACCTCGGTTATCCTCTCTATTTCTGCGTCCAACCTCTTCTGGCTCGCAAGGACCGGGAAGAGGGTGCCGTAGAGCGCCATGATTATCACGGACATGAGTCCCACGGCTATGAGGACCTCGAGGAGGGTAAAGCCCCTCTCTTTTCCGGACCCTTTGCTCACTTCTGCCTCTCGTAAGTCTCTATGGTGACGCTTTCCCCTTTATCAGCCATTGTCTCAATGCCGCCCCCTGACTTCCCTGACCATGAGACGGTAAGATAGACCTTTTTTACCCCCGGGTAGGGGGCCTCCTCCTCTGAATAACTCCACGAGTATTTT
>DATEAM010000112.1:0-13638 GCA_035288385.1 Thermodesulfobacteriota bacterium | reverse complement strand
GACCTGTAGCTGCACAAAGAGTCTCCTGTCGAGGCTCTGGCGCACCCCGTCCTTAACGGCGCCCTTTTCGCTCAAGTCGGTGAGTTTTTCATTGTCTATCTCCATCCCTAATCCGCTCCTCCGTTTTCAGTCTAAAATTTTTAGGGGGGGCCTTTCCAATGGAAAGGCCCCCCCACTGCTCTTAAGAGTATAGCACAAGAATTTTTGAAAGGCGCCAGGCAAGGCTTTTTACACGGAGAGGCCAGACCGTCGGTTTTTAAATAAAAGCCACCCTCGCGGCGTCAGGTAAAGGTCCGCCCCCTCTTTCCCCCCCGGTTTTAAACGGCCGAGCCCTTTCTCTGGGCGTGGGCCTTCTTGGCGGCTTCAGTGGGCTGGTAGGTGCAGAATGGCTCCTCTTCCATGTAGTCTCCGGTGAAGGCGAAGGCGCGGGCCCGGCACCCTCCGCAGACCTTGCGGAACTCGCAGTAGCCGCATCTGCCCTCGTAGTCGTCCCAGGCGCGCATCTCCTGGAATACACTGGAGGTGTCCCATATTACGTCGAAGGGCTCCTTTCTTATATCGCCGCACTCGGTGTCGAGGAAGCCGCATATCTGGACCTTGCCGGTATTCGACACGAAGGCGAAGGACTGCCCCCCCATGCATCCCTTGCTCATGGCGTCTAATCCGTGGGTCTCGGGGGTTACGGTTATCCCCTTCTCTCTCTCCTTCTGCCTGAATATCCTGTAGTAGTGGGGGGCGCAGGTGGGCTTGAACTGGAGCGGCACCTTGTCCCTCATGTCGTAGAACCATGTGAGCGTCTTTTCATAGTCCTCGGGGGATATCTCCTGGTCCTTGAGCTGGGCGCCCCTTCCCGTGGGCACGAGGAGGAAGGGGTGGTGCGCCTTTGCCCCGAGCTTTATAACGAGCTCGAGTATGCGGGGCAGCTCCTCGAGGTTGTGCTTGGTGATGGTGGTGTTCACCTGGAAGTCGAGCCCCACCTTCTTGACGTTCTCTATGGCCTTCATCACGCTCTCAAAGGCCCCGGGGACCCTGCGGAAGTTGTCGTGGCTCTCCGCGGTGGCGCCGTCTATGGAGAAGCTCACGCGCTGTATGCCCGAGGCTATCATCTTCTTCGCCGTCTCCACGGTGACGAGGAAGCCGCAGGGGGCCATTACCATCCTGAGCCCCAGGTCGGTGCCGTGCCTGGCGATGTCCCAGATGTCGTCCCTGAGCATGGGCTCGCCCCCGGTCATTATCATTATGGGGTTTGAGAAGCTCGCCACGTTTTCGAGGAACTTGAAGCACTCCTCGGTGGTGAGCTCGTTGGGGTAGGGGCCGAATCTGGCCGCCGCCCTGCAGTGTATGCAGTCCAGGTTGCATGAACGGGTAAGCTCCCACGCTATGAGCCTGGGGAGCCACTTCCTACCGCCTGTCTTATCGTCCGCCGCACCGTGACCATGACCGTGGCCGTGCGGGTGTCCCGACTTATCTGCGTGCATCGTCCTTCTCCTTTTTGGTTTCTCCTGAGGAAAACTTTTTGAAAAAAGTTTTCCTCAGACTCCTTTCAAAAACTTTTGGCTATTTCCCCGATGACGCCCCCTCGCAAGACAGGCACAAAAGTCTTTGGAAAGGGGTCTGGGGAAAACCTTTCTACAGAAAGGTTTTCCCCAGGGTCTTTGCCGCCTCCTTGGCGAAGTACGTAAGTATCATTCCCGCTCCAGCGCGTTTTATCGAGACGAGGGATTCCATCATGGCCTTCTCCCCGTCGAGCCATCCCTTTTCGGCGGCGGCCTTTATCATGCTGAACTCGCCCGAGACGTTGTAGGCGGCCACGGGGTAGCCGAAGTTGTCCTTTATCCTTCTTATGATGTCGAGGTACGGGAGCGCGGGCTTTACCATCACTATGTCCGCGCCCTCCTCTATGTCGAGGGCTACCTCCCTTAACGCCTCGTCCGTGTTGGAGGGGTCCATCTGGTAGCTCCTCCTGTCTCCGAACTCGGGCGTGGACTCGGCGGCCTCCCTGAAAGGCCCGTAAAAGGCGCTCGAGTACTTCGCCGCGTAGCTCATTATCGGTATGGCCGAAAAGCCGTTCTCGTCGAGGGCCGTCCTTATCGCGCCGACCCTGCCGTCCATCATGTCCGAGGGGGCGACCATGTCGGCCCCGGAGCGGGCGTGCGAGAGGGCCTCTTCAGCGAGGAGGTCGAGTGTGGAGTCGTTATCCACGTCCCTGTCTTTTATTATACCGCAGTGGCCGTGGTTAGTATACTCGCACATGCACACGTCGGTTATGACCACGAGCTCCGGGACCCTGTCCTTTATGGCCTTTATCGCCTCCTGGACGGGCCCCTTCGGGTCGGAGGCGCTCGATCCCGTCTCGTCCTTCTTCTCGGGTATGCCGAAGAGTATCACCGCGGGTATGCCCAGGGCCTTTACCTCGCGGGCCTCTTTTTTTACGTTGTCCACGGAGAGCTGGAAGTGCCCGGGCATGGAGCTTATCGGCTTCTTTACGCCCTTTCCAAAGGTGACGAAGAGAGGGAGGACCAGGTCGTCGGGCGTGAGCGCCGTCTCGCGGACCATCCTCCTCAGTACTTCCGTCCTCCTGAGCCTCCGGGGCCTGTACGCGGGAAAGTTCATTTTTTTGTTGAGGAAAACTTTTTATAAAAAGTTTTCCTCAAACTCCTTTCAAAAATTTTTAACTATTATCCCTTGGAGGGAGGCCCCCTCTTACGCGGATTTCATCTCTCGGGGGGCCTCCCTCCAAGGGATAGCCAAAAGTCTTTGGAGGGGGCTTTGGGGAACCTTTCTACAGAAAGGTTCCCCCAAAAAACTCAGCCATCGCATCCGCGAGGGCCGGTATAGTATAATCCCCGGGCATTATGTCGACGGTAAGGCCCTTTTTCCTGGCCGTGTCGGCGGTAATGGGCCCGATGCAGGCTATTTTCACCCGGCTTAAGAGCGCGGGGACCTCGTCCTTTTTAAAGAAGCTCATGAAGTTCACCACCGTCGAGGAGGAGGTGAAGGCGATGACGTCTATGGCGCCCTCGGCGAGGAGTTTCTTAAGCTCTGCCGCCGCCTTCCTCGGCCTTACGGTCCTGTAGGCGGGCACCACGTCTATGCGGCCCCCGAGCCTCTTTATCTCTATGGGGAGCACCTCCCTGGCAACGAGGGCCCGGGCGAGGAGGAACCTCTTGCCCTTTATCCCGCTCTTCCCCAGGGCGTCTATTATCGCCTCGGCCTTGAATTCAGCAGGGGTCAGGTCCACCCTGATGTTAAGCTCCCTTACTGCGGCCTCTGTGCGGGGGCCTATGGCGCAGATCCTTACACCCTTAAGCTCCCTCAGGTCATATCCGAGCTTGGTTAGCCTCTCGAAAAAATATTTTACCCCATTTACGCTCGTAAAGATAGCCCAGTCGTAGGTATTAAGCCTTGAGATGGCCCTGTCCAGCGGCCCCCAGCTCGGAGGAGCCGTGGTCTTTATGACCGGGAAGGTTACAGGCTCGGCGCCGAGCCTTTCGAGGATACTCGTGAACTCGCCCGCCTGCTCCAGGGTCCTTGTGACGAGGACCTTTTTCCCGAAGAGGGGTTTCGATTCGAACCAGTCGAGTTTTTCCCTGAGGCTGACCACTTCTCCGACCACTATCACCACCGGGGGTCTTATCCCCCTTTTTTTCGATAATTCCACTATGTTGTCGAGCCTGCCCGAGAGGCTCACCTGCTTGGGCATGGTGCCCCATCTTATGATGGCCACGGGTGTCGAGGGGTCCCAGCCGTTTTCGAGGAGTTTAGCCGTTATGAAGGGCAGGTTCTTCCAGCCCATGAGGAAGACCAGGGTCCCCTGGCCCGTGGATAGCCTGTCCCAGGCGATGTTCGTCCGCTCCTTTATGGGGGCCTCCTGGCCCGTTATGAAGGTCACGGCCGAGGAGAGGTCCCTGTGGGTAAGCGGTATTCCGGCGTAGGCCGGGGCCGCGATCGCGGAGGTTACGCCGGGTATGACCTCGAAGGGTATGCCCGCGCTTTTAAGGGCCTGGGCCTCTTCTCCTCCGCGGCCGAATATGAAGGGGTCTCCGCCCTTGAGCCTTACCACGGTCTTTCCCAATACGGCCTTTTCAACGATTAGGCTGTTTATCTCCTCCTGTGTCAGAGTCTTGAGGGAGCCCTTTTTCCCAACGTATATGTTCTCTGTACCGGCCCTTGCGTAGTCGAGGAGGCGGGAGCTCGCCAGAAAATCATATATTACGCAGTCCGCCTCCTTTAGGGCCTCGACCCCCTTTACCGTTATAAGCCCCGGGTCTCCGGGTCCGGCCCCTACCAGATAGACTCTGCCTTTGCGCATCTTTTTGTTTTCAGCCAACGCCCTTGATTATTTTATACACGAAAAGCATTAAAAAACATTAAGAGAGAGATTATAAAAAGGTTAAAGGGGTTTTTAACCCCTTGTTTTTATTGAGGCAAGGGGGACCGGGGGATTATATCAGACAAGGGTCTTCTTATCAATTGCCGAAAAAATGGGGGGAGGCTGCAAGTGCGGGAAATTCAAAAAAGATTTACCCCCCGTTTTGACCGGGCGCGGGATCCGCCCCCCCTCCCCCCCCAAGAGGGGTATGCGGCGGCAGGGCAGCGGCGCTTCTACTCTCCCTGATGGGCCTTGCCGAGGGAGGGCCTGAAGACGGCGAGGTAAAAGACCGGGGGTATAGTCACGGCGAGCACGACTGCCGCGAAGAGGCTGAATTTCCAGTAGAGCTCGAAGGCCTCATCTATGAGCACCCCGGTCAAAAACGCCCTTTTAACCACCATGTAGTAGATGACGAGCTGCGCGGCCTCGAGGGGGATGAAGACGAGAAAGACTATAACGAGTTTCACCTTGAGCCAGCGTGCTCCCGCGAGGCCGCGTTGCGCGCGCCTCATGGTCGCTCCGCTCGCAAGGAGCATAAAGAGCCCGAGGGTCTCGATATGTATGAGATGGAGGTATTCCCTCATGAGCCATAGCTCTATCGCCGGCCCTCCATCGGAGCGGGCGAGGAGGATAAGTAAATATCCGCCCGTCGAGGGGCCGAGCCAGAGCACGAGCCCGGCGAGGTGGAATAATTTGGCGGATCTGTAGAGCACTCTTTACGGTCCCTTCGGGGCCCGGTCCCGGGTTTTTGAAAAAAACCAGCGCCAAAGGCCGCCTTTCACGTCTCCTCGGGCCCCTCGGCCTCCCCTGCCCCCTCGCGCAAGAACCCTTCGAGCACGCACAACGCGTTGCCGTAGGAGAGGGGCTCGTCCTTCATGCCTTCGATGGAGGCGAGGGTCCGCTCGGATAATCCCCTGTATTTTTCTTCGGAGGTATGGACAAAGAGCTGGAGGAGAAAACCGGCGGCAGCGGAGTTTCCCGAGGGGATGTCGTTGTCGTAGAGGTCCCTTTCGCGGACGAAGAGCTTTTCCTGGTCCCTGCCCGTGTCGAAGAAAAGCCCGTCTTCCCAGAAGAGCCCTTTCATCACTTTGGCGAGCTTTACAGCCTCTTCGAGCCATCTCCCTTCGCCCGATACCTCGTATATGGAGACGAGGGCGGAGCCGAGGAGCGCATGGTCCTCGAGGGCGGCCTTTGCCTCGGCCGCGCCGTCGAGGTGGTAGCGCACGAGTCTTCGGTCTTTGTCACGCACCTCTTTCAGGATAAAATCCGCGCACCGGGTCGCCTCGTCAAGGAAGTCCTCCCTCTTGAAGGCCCTCGAGGCCAGGGCGAGGGCGGTTATGGCGAGGGCGTTCCAGGCCGTTATGACCTTGCGGTCCTTTGAGGGGGCCCTCCTCTTCCTTCGCACTTCGAGGAGTTTCCTCTTAAGCGCCTTGATGTCTTCGGAGACCGCCTCTTCAGGCCCCTTTTGGGCGGGGTCTATCCTCAAGGTGTTCTTGCCCTCGAAGTTGCCCTCCCCGGTCATGGAGAAATACTCGATGAACCTCCTTGCCTCCTCTTCGCCGAGTGACTCTTTAACCTCATCACAGGTCCATACGTAATACTCGCCCTCGACGCCCTCCACGTCGGCGTCCTCGGCCGAATAAAACCCGCCCTCGGGGGAGCGCATATCCCGGAGCAGGTACTCGAGGGTCTCCACTGCCGTGTCCCTGTATAAGTCGAGCCCCGTTATCTCGAAGGCGAGCGTAAAGACCTCGGAGAGGAGCGCGTTGTCGTAGAGCATCTTCTCGAAGTGGGGGACCTCCCATTTTTCGTCCACCGTGTACCTGTGGAAACCTCCTCCGAGGTGGTCGTATATGCCGCCCGAGGCCATCTCGGAGAGCGTCTTTTTTATGACGGAGAAGGCCTCGGCGCTGCCCATCCTCATGTAATACCTGATGAGGAATTTCATGTACATGGCGTGGGGGAACTTGGCGCCCATGCCGAACCCCCCGTAAAGGGGGTCGAAGAAGAGCTTGCCCGCCTCGAAGGCGTTGTCGGATATTTCGGGCTTCAGCTCCACGGGCGCCAGGGGGGGTGTGTGCTTAAGGTTCCTCACCAGGTCCTCGGTAAGGGAGCCTATCCTGTCCTTGTTATCCCTGTAGGCCCGGCTTATGGAGAGGAGCACCTTCTTGAAGGAGGGGAGCCCGAGTCCGTCCTCGGGGGGGAAATAGGTCCCGCCGTAAAAGGGCGTGCCGTCGGGCGTGGTGAATACGTTAAGGGGCCAGCCGGCATGCCCGGTCATCGCCTGCACGGCCTTCATGTACAGGCTGTCGAGCTGAGGGTGCTCTTCGCGGTCGACCTTTATGTTTATGAAGTTCTCGTTCATGACCCGGGCCGTTTCGGCGTCCTCGAAACTCTCCCGCTCCATGACGTGGCACCAGTGGCAGCTCGAGTACCCGATGCTTACGAGCATGGGCTTGTCCTCTTTCACGGCCCTCGCGAGGGCCTCCTCGGACCAGGAGTACCAGTCCACGGGGTTTTCCGAGTGCTGCCTGAGATAGGGGCTCTTCTCCCCGGCGAGGCGGTTTTTCTTCTTTTTGGTCATAAAAGGCTCCTTTCTGAGGAAACCTTTTTGAAAAAAGGTTTCCTCAGACTCCTTTTTGGAGAAACCTTTTTGAAAAAAGGTTTCTCCAAACCTCTTCCAAAAACTTTTAGCTATTAATCCATAGGTGGCCGCCTACCTGGAAATAGCAAAAAGTTTTTGGAAGGGGGTCCGGGGGAAAACTTTTTTCAAAAAGTTTCCCCCCGGGTTTTTAAAGTCCTGTGTGTTCTTTTATCTTTTTCACGAGTTCGGTGAACTTTTCGTCGCCTTCTCCTGTAACGAGCTTGAGGCCCTCTCTCGGGCTGCCGGCCCCCACCTCTATGGCCGTCCTTATCTGCCTCTGGTCCCAGACGTCCTTGTTGACGACGGGCCTCCATTTGCCGAAGGACTTTATCACAGCGAGGCCCGCGGCGTCGCAGCCCACGCGGTCCCCTCCGGCTATGATGATGTTCGTGGCCTCAGGGGTCCCCTCCCAGGGCCCTCCCTCTATCATGGAAACGGTGCCGTCCACGATATTCAAGTCCGGGGTGTAGGCGGCGTTGAACTCGGCGACTATCTCCTCCCAGCGGCTCGAGTCTATCAGGTAGGGCCGCTGCTTCAGGTGTGTGCAGCCGATGAAGTTCTTCAGGGTTATGGAGTAGGTCGCCGAGCTGTGGGTCTTTATAACGGGCAGGTTCACCACGAGGTCGACCTTGTAGAGCCACTCCGTCACATAGGCCGATTTTACGAACATGGTCCCCGGGAGCTCCACCTCCACCCAGTCGTGGTCCTCGAAGGTGACGACCTCGGCGCCGTTATCCTCGGCGGCGGCCTTTATGCCGTTATTCCTCATGTTCCTCTTCGTGGAGAGCGTCATGAGGGCCGACATGTCGCCCACGTATACCTTTTTAGCCCCCCCGGCGTAGAGGAGCCTTACGACGGAGCCCACCACCTCGGGGTTGGTGGTGGCCGGGTGCGGCCTGCCTGATACCACGTTGGGCTTTACGAGGACGGTCTTTCCCCTGAGGGCGAGCCTCTCGAAGCCCCCTATGAGGGATACCGCCCCGGCGACCATATCCTCCACGGTATCTCCCCCGGCGATCCCTATAAGGGCCTTGTCCCCCTGGACGAAAAGGTTTTCGCGCCCCCTCGGGGCGGCCCGCTTGCGGGGCCTGAAAAATACCTGGCCCAGGGCGGAGCCGCCTCCCAGGTGCATCGAGAGGGCCGAGGCGAGGAAGACCTGTAAAAGAAAGCGTCTTGTAAGCATTTTTCCGTCGGGTTTTATGTTTATTATATCAGTTTTTCACGTTTTTGCCCCTTTTGACAACTTTGAAAAGGAGGTTATAATTACCTATAAGGTCGAGGCGCGGGAAGATGGGGCTTTCCTTGAAGTCGAGGGGAGGGTCGTTATCCACCGCCACGTTGCAAGGGCATGTGATTTTTTTCATGGACTTATTTATCTCCATCAGGCATATTTGTTCTAATACTCTTTAGTCAAATAAAAGAAGCGTCTTCAAGGCGCGATAAAAAAGTTTTTCGCTAACGAGGTTTTCTTTCATGAAAAGGGTGCTTGTCCCCCTCGCCCCGGGGTTTGAGGAGATAGAGGCCCTCGGTGTCGTGGATATCCTGAGGAGGGCCGGGGCCGAGGTTACGGTCGCGGGCACGGTAACAGGGCCCGTCGAGGGGAGATGCGGCATAAGGGTCGTCCCCGATACCACCATGGACGAGGTTAAAGGCTCCGGGTTCGACATGGTGGTCCTTCCCGGAGGCGCCCTGGGTACGGAGAACCTGAAAAAGGACCAGAGAGTAAGGGATATAGTCGAAGAGCTCAACGAGGCCCAAAAACTCGTCGCCGCCATATGCGCCGCGCCCGTGGTCCTCTCGGCCGTGGGGGTTTCAAAGGGAAGGCTCGTAACCAGCCACCCAACGGTAAGAGGGGCCCTCACCGGTGAAAGGGTTTCCGCCGAAAGGGTGGTCGTGGACGGGAATATCGTCACGAGCCAGGGTCCCGGCACGGCGATAGAGTTCGCCTTCAAGCTCGTCGAGATGCTTTTCGGGCCCGAAAAGGTCGAAGAGGTGAACAGGGGTGTACTGGCAAGGATATGGAACAATTCAAACTCAAAGGAGGGGCAGGATATGAACATTCACGAGGAGATTTCAAGGATAGCCTACGAGCTTTACGAAAAGAGCGGCAGGGTCGACGGCCGCGACAAGGAGAACTGGCACGAGGCCGAGAGGATAGTAAAATCGAGACGCCAGGCACCGGAGAAGACGGCGAGCGTTGCCGCGGCTCCCGCGAAGGCGCCCGTGGCGGCGGCCCCCGCAAAGGCGCCTGCAAGGGGGAGGCCGAAGAAGGCGAGGGTCTGAGGGCCTGACCGGAGGTTTTTATAATATTTATAATATTCTGTTCGAGCGTTTGGTCTTAGAACCTCCCCCGGACCCACCAAGAGGGTGTTTTTTTCTCCAGGGAGGCCAAGGGGGCCAAGGGGGGCGAAGGCGTATCTAAAGGGCCTTCACCGGAACCTCTTTTTCCGTATCCCAGGGCCGGCAGAAGCGGAGTGGCATTTTTAATGATTTTGGGGGGGACCTTTCTGTAGAAAGGTTCCTCCCAAACCCTCCTCCAAAGACTTTTGGCTATTTATCTTCCTGAGGCAGCCCCCACTTGCGTGAATTTCATCTCCCGGGGGGCGGCCTCAGGAAGATAGCTAAAAGTTTTTGAGGGGAGTTTGAGGGGAATTTTTTTCAATTTTCAAAAAGTTCCCCTCAACTCATTCAAATAGTCCTTTCTGGGCGGGTCTTCTTCTGGCCGTTTTTTTCTTCAGGTTTATCGTCTCGATGAGGCCTTCGGGGATTTCGTCGACAAAGGGAGAGAGGGTTCTCTCTTCGGCGCGGCCCCACTCCCGCCTCGACCTTGCGTGGAGGAGGTAGAGTTTTTCCTTCGCCCTCGTCATGCCCACGTAAAAGAGCCTCCTCTCCTCCTCCACGTCCGTCTCCCCTCTTCTCATGGGTATAAAGCCGTCCTCTGCGCCGGCTATGAACACGACCCTGAACTCGAGCCCCTTCGCCATGTGGAGCGTCATCAGGTTCACCCTGTCGGCCCTTATGTCGAGGTTATCAGGGGGTTCAAGGAGTTGCATCGCATCGATAAAGCTTTCGAGCTCCTCTCCCTCCCGGGCCCCGGCCCCCCCGGCCCCCCCGGCCCCCCCGGCCCTGCGCAAGAAGAGCTCGAGCGTTAAACTCTCCGCACCGATAAGTCGGCCCTCCCTTTCCACGAGGTCGGGCAGCGGGATACCGGGCACGGGGCCGAGCGTTCTCAGGTGTTCGAGAAACTCCTTGAACCCAGGCCCCGGCGGGCTCACCACGTGGCAGGGGATCGATGAGCGGCCGAAGGCCCCGGAGATTAACTCTGCCTGGGCCCTGGTTCTGTAGAGCACGGCGAAGTCCGAGAACCTAAAGGAGCCGCCCCCTCGGTCCCTCTCGCCCTCCCGGCCCCCCCCGCCTCCCACGGTGAGGCTTACGAGGCCGCCCATCAGGCCCTCGACCTCCCTTGTTATGAAGGCGGCGAGCGAACCCTCGTCGGGACACCCGACGAGTTTTATCTCGCCGCCTCCTCTGGTGGAGACGACCTCGTTTTCGACCCTCGTGCTGTTGTTGGATATCAAGGCCCTCGATGCCGCGACTATCTTCTCCGGGGAGCGGTAGTTCCTTGTAAGCCTTATGACCTCCGAGCCGGGCCACTCCTTTTCAAAATCCATGAAGGCCTTCACATCCGCCCCCCTGAAGGCGTAAATCGCCTGGTCCGGGTCCCCTATGGCGAAAAGCCTCGCCCCTCCCAGGGCAAGGAGCTTTATGAGACGGGCCTGCGGAGGGTTTATGTCCTGGAACTCGTCTACCATTATGTGGGTAAACCCGGGACTGTATACGCCACCTTCGAGGGCCGAGAGGGCCTCGAGTATGAGGTCGTCCAGGTCGAGGGCCTGTTCCCTCTCGAGCCTTTCCCGGTACAGACGGAAGACCTCGTAGTCCAACTCGACTACCTTACCGGCTCCCGAAGGGAAGCGGTTTTTCATGAACGATATCCTTTCGATGCCCCTCTCGGGGTTTTTTACGCCGAGCTCCCTTAAGACCTCCCTCTGCTCGGCCCTGCCGTAGAGGGTGAGGCCGGGCCTCAGGGATTTGAGGACCTTCAGGCAGAAGCCGTGGAGCGTGCCTATGTCGAGGTCTCTGACCTCTATGCCCGCAAGCCCCCCCACCCTATCGCGCATCTCGGTACCCGCCCTGTTCGTGAAGGTGACGGCAAGGATTTTTCCGGGCTCCACTCCCTCGGAGATAAGGCGGGCAAACCTCGAGGCGAGGACCCGCGTTTTGCCGCTGCCCGGAGGGGCGACTACGAGGACCCTCGTAGAATCCGTCATTACGGCCCTCAACTGGGCGTCGTCAAGGCCTTCGAGGATCTTTTCGTTCATAAGGATTTTCCTTCCTGGAGAAACCTTTTTGAAAAAAGGTTTCTCTTGACTGAGGAACCCTTTTTGAAAAAAGTGTTCCTCAGACTCCTCCCAAAAACTTTTGGCTATTATCCCATGAGCTGGAGGCCCCTCTAACGGGAAATTTCTTTCACGGGGCCTCCAGCTCATGGGATAGCTATAAGTCTTTGGAAGGGGGTCTGGGGGGGACCTTTCTTCAGAAAGGTCCCCCCCGGGCTCAGACCGGGTCTATGTGGACGAAGGACTTGTCTATGGACCTTATCCCCTCCACCCTCCTTTCGACCTCCTCTCCGATGGCGTGCGATTCAAGGGTCGAAAGGTTCTTGTCCACGGCGATGTGTATCTCCACGTGTATGAAGTTTCCCACGTAGTGTGCCCGAGCCGCGTTTATGCTCTTTACCCCCTCGGTCCCCAGGGCCGTTTTTTTTATCTCCTCCATGAGCCTCGGCTCGGGGGCCCTGCCCATGAGGTAGTCTATGTTGTCCATGCCTATCCTGTAGCCCGTGTATATAATCCAGAGGCTTATGACGAGGCCGGCGAGGGGGTCGAGGAAGGGGGCCCCGAGCCTCACACCGGTGATGCCAATGAGGGCGGCGAAGGCAACGAAGACGTCCATGAGGGAGTCGAGGGCCGTGGCCCTCAGGGCCGGGCTGTTTACTTCCCTACCCACTCTCCTGAAGTGCATGGACATGACGCCCTTCGAGACCATGGTCACCACGGGCACGGAAAGGGCGAAATAACCTATCTCGACGGGCCTTTCCGTAAAGAACCTCCCCACCGACTCCCTCAGAATCTCGAAGCCGAGGATGCCGGCGAGTATGGCTATTACGATGCCGGCCACGGGCTCGGCCCTCGAGTGGCCGAAGGGGTGCCCCTCGTCGGCCTGCTTGTCCGATATCTTTACGCATATGAAGGTGGAGATGGAGGAGGCTATGTCGTTAAGGGAGTTTATGGCGTCCGATATGAGGGCGATGGACCCGGAAAGCAGGCCGGCGACGATCTTTAATGCGAAGAGGGCGGTGTTTCCGAGTATGTTGAGGAGTGTCGCCTTGAAGGCTATGGGGTTCATCAGGGGGTATTGTCCGCTAAGTTTAGCTTCTCTCAATCCGGGGACGAAGAAGCCGGGCAAAGAGGTTAAAGAAGGCCTGCAGGCGCCATGGTCAGGGCACGGGTTTTCTTGCCGACCTTATGGCCGGTTCATGCCGATATCATAACCAAAACAGGGTTGCAGTTCAACACAATAGGGGTCAGCCCGAAAGGACCCGCAACCCCCGGGGCACGACCCTTATGGATATGTCCCCGGTGCACTCAAAGGGCTCGCCGTCCACGTGCACCACGGTCCCGGGCCTGCCCATTACGTCCATGCTGTCGGTGAGTATGCGCCTGTAGCCCTTGAAGGTGTCTATCCTGCCCCGCAGGAACTTGTAGACGAGCACCGGCAGGCTCATCGGGCCGACCCCTGTAACGATGCATATGTCGAGCTTCCCGTCACTCGGGTTAGCCCCCGGGGCTATTACGGCTGGCCCTCCCCAGCGCTCGGTGTTCGCCGCCGTAAGCAGGAAGGGATCCACGCGCCTTATGTTTCCGCCGGTCTTTATGTGGAAGGAGGAGGGGGTGAACTTGAGGTACTCAAGGAGCGCGAGCGCCACGTAGGGCGCCACACCGCGGACCCTCTTTGCGAGGAAGCTCTCGTTGTAGCGCTTGCTGAGACAGGCGTCGAAGCCGAGACCAGCGGTAGAGAAAAAATGCCTCCCGCACAGGACCCCGGCGTCTATCTCGACGACCTTCTTTTTCTTTAGAAGCACGAGAGCGCCCTCGGGGTCAACGGGCACGCGAAGGGCCCTTGCGAGGGCGTTCCCGGAGCCCACGGGCACGATGCCCAGCACCGCCCGCGTCCTTACGAGCGAAGAGCCCACCTCGTTTACCGTCCCGTCGCCCCCGCAGGCAAAGACCACGTCGAAGCCCTTGGCCACGGCCTCTTGAGCGAGGGCGCCAGCGTGGCCCTTCTCCTTCGTCGCCTTTATCTCGAAGACGCCGCCCTCGGAGCCGAGCACCTTCCTTACGGCGCCCGTGACCTCTTCAGACCTGTTGGAACCCCCGGCCGCCGGGTTTATGATAAAAAGGACCTTCAATCGAATGCCTCACTCTTGAGGGGAACTTTTTGAAAAAAGTTCCCCTCAAACTCCCCTCAAAAACTTTTAGCTATTATCCCCTAAGGGGAG
>DATEAM010000111.1:0-2601 GCA_035288385.1 Thermodesulfobacteriota bacterium | reverse complement strand
CCTCCCCTCCCCCCCCGGCGTTTTTAAGAGAAAAAACCCTTTTTCTTGGCCATCTCTTCTTCGAAGTACTTTTTGTAGAGCACGTCCCACTCGCGGCTGCCTTCGGGCACGTCCCTCGAGAGGGACCGGATCTTCTGTCTCACCCTTTCGTCGACCTCGTCCTCGACCTTGAGGTAGTCGGTTATGACGCGTTTGACTTCCTGGAGGGCCTTTTCGTCGCTCGTAAAGTCCACGAGGTCGTCCTTCCAGATGCCGTCGACGACGAGGTGCGCTATGTGGGATACCCTGTCCGCCGAGAGCCTCAAAGCACGATTCCCCTCTCCCTGGCGAGCTTGCCCTTTATCATCCTGAACATCTTCCTCTGGTCGGCCCCCTGGGTGTCGAGCTCCCTTGAATGGGTCTGAAGGATGGCCTCCACCTCCCTGTCGAGGTCGTCCTCCGCCTTGAGGTCCCTGGTTATCACGTCCACCACCTTTTCCATTACCTTCCCCTCGTCGGTCTTGAAGACGACGAGGTTTTTCTCCTTGAGGCCCTTCAATATCATGGCCGAGATCTTTTCTATCTGTTCGCTCGAGAGCTTCATGGATAAAAACTATCACACCCACGGGGCGTTTGCAAGGGGCCAGTGTCTATAAATGGTATTGACAGCGCGGGGATTTTTGTTTTATAAGTAAGTCGATATATTGTCGGAAATAACTCATATCAACAAAAAAAGGAGGGAGCGATGAACTGGGTCAAAAATTTCTATTTCAGGCAGGTTGCCCTTATCCTGGCGCTCGCGGTGCTCTTAATCGGGAGTGTGCCGGCCGAGTCCATGGCCTATGTGGTTGGCTCTGAAGCCGTCGCCGCCTCGCAGACCAGGGGCGAGGACATGGACAGGGTCCAGACGGTGCTCGAGTCGAAGATCGTGAGCCAGAAACTCTCAGGCATGGGTCTTTCGACGGAAGAGGTCACTTCAAGGCTCGACGTGCTGAACGACTCCGAGATACACCAGTTCGCCGCCCAGATAGACAGCCTCTACCCGGGGGGCGACGGCCTCGGCGTGGTCATAGCGCTCCTTATAGTAGTAATACTCGTCATAGTCATACTGAAACTCTCGGACAAGAAGTTAATCATCCAGTAAAAACCCGTGGGAACCTATCTGGAGAAAGGTTCCCCCGGGCCCCTTCCAAAGACTTTTGGCTATTTATCTTGAGGAGGCAGACCCATCTTGCGAGAATTTCATCTCAAGGGGGCTGCCTCCTCAAGATAGCTAAAAGTATTTGAAGGGAGTTTGAGGGGAACTTTTTTCAAAAAGTTCCCCTCAACATGGGTCGCCTTTCCCGCTGAAGGGACCCGGGAAGTTTTTAGATGTCTAAGAAGCTCATCACCCGCTGCCTCGTCCTTTCCCTGCTCCTTATAGCCTCCACAGGTTGTTCCCTCAGAACGGGCGGCGCGGTCCTTGAAGAGATAAGGGCGAACCCCGGGGCCGGCCATTTTATAGAGGGCGTGCCCTTTTTCCCCCAGGACGAACAGATGTGCGGCCCCGCCGCCCTCGCTTCCGTCATGGGCTACTACGGGGCCGGTAGCGGCATGGAGGCGGTTGCCGCCAGGGTTTACGAGGAGAGGCTAAAGGGGACCCTTCCAGTAGACCTCCTCATCTACGCCAAGGAGAAGGGTTTCCGCGCGCAATACTACCGGGGGAGCCTTGAAGACCTGAAGGAGAGGCTCTCCGAGGATAAACCCCTCATACTATTCCTGAACCTCGGGATACCCGAATACCCGGTGGGCCATTACATAGTGGCCGTAGGCTATAACGATAGGGTTAAGGCCGTGGTGGCCCACTCGGGAGTGCACAGGGAAAAGGTTTACAGCTACAGGGGCCTTTTGAAGCACTGGGGCAAGACCGGGTTTTCAACACTCCTTATCACGCCTGAAGAAGACCTATGAAGACGAGAAAGACCGTCCTCCTCGCCTTCCTTGTCCTCCTCACCTCATGCGCCCACCTGAGACCCGAAGGGGAACTCCTCTCAGCCGAGGAGCACCTGAGGCTCGGGGCCATCTACGAGTCAAAGGGCGAGCATGACCTCGCACTCAGGCAATATGAAAGGGCGGCCCTCCAGGACGGCGGAATGGCCGAGGCCCACTTCGCCATGGGCAACCTCTTCCTGAAGGAGAGGAGGCTCAAGGAGGCTCAATCGAGTTACCTGAAGGCCATCGAGCTCGACCCCGACGAGGCGCTGTTCCACAACAACGTCGGCTGGGTCTACATGGAGACGGAAAGGTACCAGGAGGCCGAGCAGGCCGTAAAGAGGGCCCTGGAGATGGACCCCGGGAGGAGCTACATCTACCTCGACACCCTCGGGGTGCTCTATACGAGGACCGGTAGATACGAGGAGGCGGAAAAAAACCTTCTCACGGCCGAGGGTCTCGTCCCAGGGGAACAGATACAGGGGTTGCGCGAGGTGTACGGCCACCTCCTCGAGCTATACTCGAAGACCGGCGAGGAGGAAAAGGCCGCAGCGGTCGAGGAGAAGATAAAGGGTCTGGACGGGAGTCTTTAAGGGGGATTGGTTTAGACTTTTCGCCGCCGAAAGTTTCCTTTAAAAACATGAACGTAAT
>DATEAM010000110.1:0-6428 GCA_035288385.1 Thermodesulfobacteriota bacterium | reverse complement strand
ACTCAATTATTCTACCTACGTATTCATAGCACAGAAGGCCTCCCTCGACTTTTTCGGCCAGAGCCTTTTAAAGTTCGCTCTGTCCGTAGCGCTCCTGATAATACCAACGACCCTCATGGGCGCGACACTCCCCATACTCAGCAAGGCCCTTGCCCGGTCTCAGAAACGGTTCGCCAGGGACGTGGGCGGGCTCTACTCCATAAACACCGTGGGGGCCGTGGTGGTGGCGGTTATTACGGCCTTCCTGCTCATCCCCTCCTTCGGCCTGAGTACGATCCTCTATTCGGCGGGTTTTTTGAATATCGCCATAGGCGCCACGGCCATATTCCTCGGCAGTGTCTACGGGACCGAGGAGTCCGGGGGGGGCGGGGGGGGCGCTGAGGAGCTTTTTCCGGCGGAGGCGGCCTACGAGGGTAACCCCGGCCCCCGCGGCCCCCGCGGCCCCGAACGTGGGGCGGGGGACGTCCCCGATTATTTCACGGGCATACTCATACTCGGCTTCGCCCTCTCCGGGTTTACGGGCCTCGCCTACGAGGTCATCTGGACTCGTGTCCTCGGCTTCATGCTCACCGGCACGGTCTACGCCTTCGCCGCGGTATTAGCAGTCTTCCTTACGGGCATAGCCCTCGGGAGCTTCGTCTTCTCTCAGTTCACCGACAGGATAAAGTCCCAGGGGCTCGTTGTAAGCATACTCGCCGCCGTGGAGATACTCATAGGGTTGAGTTCCATCGCGCTCATAACCCTCTACGACAGGCTCCCCGGAATGGGGTTTTATACAAGGATAGAGTCCACCCCGGTATGGAGCGAGTTCATATACCTTAACTTCTTCGCCGCCTTCATAACGCTCATAATACCCACCTTCCTCTTCGGGGCAACCTTCCCTCTCGTCTGCAAGATATACGACTGGCGGGCGGTGAGTGTAGGCACGAAGATAGGCAACATCTACTCTGTAAACACCGTGGGCGGCATACTCGGCTCCTTCGTCGCCGGCTTCGTCATGGTCCCCTTCATAGGCATGCAGAACACCATAGTCCTCGTGGGGCTCGTTAACGTGGGCCTCGGGGTAGTCTTCATGGTCATGAACCCCTTTACGGGGAACAGGGCCCGCTACGGCCTCTCCTTCTTCGGGGTGGGGGCGGCCCTCGTCGGGATACTGACCCTGCCGCCGAACATGCCCCTATCGCTCCACAAGAGCTTCCTTATCCAGGGCGAGGACATAGTATTCTATACCGAGGGCGCCACGGCCACGGTGATGATAGCCGAGAGGAAGGGATACGACCTTACGGCCTCGAACAAGAGGCTCTGGGTCAACGGCAACCGCGCCACGGCGGCCTTTTACGAGGGCCTCCAGATAAACAGGTTCCAGGGCGTACTTCCCATGGTCCTCCACCCGGACCCCAGGGAGGTGCTCGTCATATGCTTCGGCTCGGGCACCACCTTCGGCACGTTGAGCCAGTTCCCCGTCGAGAGGGTGGACAACATCGAGATAGCATCGTCGGTCATAAAGGGCGCCCCTTACTTCAAGAAAGAGAACATGGACGTCCTCAATAACCCCATCTCCCGCATAACCATAGACGACGGCAGGAGCTACCTCGCCGTGACCGACAAGAAGTACGACGTCATAACCGAGGAACCCATGCACCCCTCGCTCGCCGGCGTGGTGAACCTCTATACGAAGGAGTACTACGAGCTCGCGAGGGCCCACCTTAAGGACGGCGGCATAATGAGCCAGTGGATACCCCTCTACAACCTCTCCATAGAGGACGTGAAGATAATGGTGAAGACCTTTCAGTCCGTCTTCCCCCACACCTCCATCTGGCTCGCTAACACGGACATCTTCCTCATAGGCTCTCCCGAGCAGTTGTCCGTGGACTACGAGAGGGTCCTCACCAAGCTCGCCATGCCCAACGTGAAGAGGCTCCTTGCCGACATAGACCTCGAGGACCCCGACGAGTTCCTGAACACCTTCGTCATGAACGAGGAGATGGTAAAGGCCTACGCGGGAGAACAACTCGTCATGACCGACGACATGCCCGTAGTGGAGTTCACTGGTCCGAGGAGCCTGAACCTCAATACCATCTCGCCGAACCTCGCCGAGCTCCTGAAGTTCAGGGAGCCCGTTACCGGATACCTCGACGTCGGCCCAATGCACGACTCCTCGGAGATAGGGGAGAGGCTACTGAAGAAGTTCGAGGCGACGAGGTACAACCTCGTAGGCAGGGCCTACTTCGCCGCGAGCAACTTCCCCGAGGCAGCCAAGTACTTCAGGGCCGCCCTCGCCATAGACCCCGCCGACAGGAACAGCCTCCACTACAACAAAAAACTCGCCATATATTAGCCCGGGGGCAGGAAAATCCGCAAACTCTCCGGTCCTTCGAACCCATCCCCTCGGCTCAATTCAACCATTTGAATTATAACAACTTTTTGAGTCAGGTCATCCTTGACAACCGTCAATAGTGGGATAGAATTAAAGCAGAAACAGATTTTGCTCCTTAAACCGCCGATAAGGGGAGGTGAGATACGATGTTCTTAAGGGAGATAATGAACAAAAAGATCGTGACACTGCCTCCTGAGGCAAGCATAAGGGAGGCCGCGCAGAAGATGAAGACCAACGGCATAGGGTTCCTCCTCGTCGTTAACAAGGGCACGGTAAAAGGTTGCGTTACCGACAGGGACCTTACGATCTGCCTGGCTGACGGAAAGGACCCGTCCGCAACGAAGGTCGGTTCCATAATGAACAAGAACGTTGTATTCGCAAAACCGGATACCGACATATTCGAGGCGACGAGGCTCATGGCCAGGAAGAAAGTCAGAAGGCTCCCCATCATGGAGAACAGCAGCCTTGTGGGCGTGGTGACCACTTCCGACATAGCCCCTGTGATCGAAACAGAGGTGGACAACTTCCTCCACCTGGAGGAGGTCTACCGCCACTAAGAGGGTGAACCCTCGATGGTCCTGTTAAAAAAACATGTTTCCGTGGGTCTTGGTGGCCGGGGGGGGCCGGGGATTGATCTGGACAAAAGGGGAGGTTTTCCATAACCCCTTTCCATAGGGCCTGAAGGGCTTGCGGAGACAGAGTACACAGGTACCGGCGGCTTAAGGGTTTGAGAGCGGCGGAGAGTTTTCCCCGCCGTTTCTCTGTGTGCCGGTCCTCTAAAACAATTCCATTGTCAGAGAATACCCAAACCCCGGTGTCCGGGGCCCTACTCGCCGCCAGGGCCGCGCCTGTCCTCGATAGCCTTTTCCATATCCTTTATCCTGCTCTTCAGACGATCAACCCTGCCGGCGAGGCCGAAGACCTCGCCAAGGGGCCTGGCGAGCCTCTTTCTCGTCTCCTGGTTCGAATACTTTACATAGACCACTCCCAGGCCGGCGGCTGCCAACCCCCCGGCGAAGTCGTTTATGAGGTCTATCATCGTGTCCGCGAGCCCGTGCTGGCTCTGGCTCCCGAAGATGTTGTCCACGCCGAACTCGGCTATCTCCCACATGGCGCCCATGGCCATGGAGAAGGCGAAGGTGAAGAGGCCTATTAGCGGTAACGTAAGCCTCAGTTTCCTCGTATAGTGGAGCGTATATACGATCGTGAAGGCAAGGAGAGCGAAGACGGCGGAACCGTAGACGTGGAGGAGCTTGTCCCAGAGCCAGTACCTGGAGTAGAAATCGAGCCCCTCGCCGAGGAAGGTATGTAGGAAGATGGAAAGGGTTATGAGGAGGTCGAGCTCGAAGGGAAGGGTTATGTTGTAGTTCCTCTGGACTAAGCTTGGCACGAGGGAGATGCCCACGGCAAGGAGTATGAGGGAGGTGAAGAGATAGCCGCCCCTGTACACCTCGTAGGGTATCATCCCCACCATGAGGAGCTTCATCAGCCAGGATAACCCGGCCGACAGATGCACCCTTCGCCAGTTTCTTATTCTTATCATGACCGTTACGTCCCGCCGGGTGGACCATGCCCCCGGCTTACTCCTTATATTATAAAGGTTTTTTCTGAAAAGGGAAGCCCCCCCCGGCCCTACCCCCTTAATGGTGTTGACTTATGGGGCCCCAGTAATTAAAATAGAGGCGCTCGCGGGGGTAAGGGATTTTTTTCGTGCTTTAAGAAATCTTCCCCGAGCCCTTTAAAGACATTTGCACCGTTCCCTTTACCGAGCATCCCGACAGGAAGAGCCGGCCCGGTGAAGTGGTTGCCCTCGATAATCTCAACCATAGATGAGACATCACTTGAAGTACATACTCCTCTTCCTAAGCCTCCTTATCTTCGCCTCCGATGCCACCGCGGCTCAGGGGTTGCAGGGCAAAGATAAAGACTCCGTCGACGTCATAGTCATAGACCCCGGCCACGGCGGGGACGACACAGGCGCCATAGGCCCCAGGGGCACGAAGGAAAAGGAGATAACCCTCGAGCTTGCCAGGAGGCTCAAGGAGGCGCTGACGGAAAAACTCGGCTGCACGGTACTCCTTACGAGAACGGACGACACCTTCATCCCCCTTGAAGAGAGGACGGAGTTCGCCAACTTCGCCGGGGCGGACATCTTCATAAGCGTCCATGTGAACGCCGCGCCCGGAAGAATGGTAAAGGGCATAGAGACCTTCTTTCTGAGCTACGAGGCCACCGACGACGAGGCGAGAAGGCTCGCGGCAGTGGAGAACAACGTCTTGGGGTCCGAAGACGGGTCCCTGGGGGAGTTCTCCGAGGGCCTCAATGAGATACTCTTCGACCTCACCCAGAACGTGGCCCACCACCGGAGCTCGGCGCTTGCCGAGTCCGTGCACACTCGCATGGTCGGCTCCACGGGCAGGGAGGACAGGGGGCTAAAGCAGGCGCCCTTCAGGGTCCTCATGGGCGCCGTCATGCCCGCCATACTCCTCGAGGTGGGTTTCATATCGAACCCCGACGAGGAGAGGTGGCTCAAGTCCAAAAAGGACCTCGACGACGTGGCGGAGTCAATCGTATTTGGGATTCTTGACTTCAAGGACAGGAAGGATTATGAAACGGTCGGATTCAAGAGGTCTACCGGAGAGGACCGACAGGAGAAGGTCCGATGAGCTGCGCACCGTCACCGTCACGAGGGGTTATCTAAAGACAGCCGAAGGCTCGGTCCTCATGGAGATGGGCGACACCGTGGTCCTGATCGCCGCCACGGCGGAAGAGAGGGTGCCGCCATTCCTGAAGGGCACGGGGCGGGGCTGGATAACGGCCGAGTACTCCATGCTCCCGAGGTCAAGCAGGCAGAGGATCACCAGGGAGTCGGCCGCCGGCAGGATCGGGGGCAGGACGCACGAGATCCAGCGCCTTATAGGCAGGAGCCTCCGAGCGATTTGCGACCTCTCGGCCCTCGGCGAGAGGACCATAATAGTGGACTGCGACGTGATCCAGGCCGACGGGGGCACGAGGACGGCCTCGATAACCGGGGCCTACATCGCCCTGGTGGACACCCTCGCCGAGCTTAAAGACCGGGGGGCCATGGATAAGACGCCCCTTCTCGACTCCGTGGCCGCAGTAAGCGTCGGAATAGTGGAGAAGACCCCCTTCCTTGACCTCACCTACGAGGAAGACTCTGCCGCCGAAGTGGACATGAACGTGGTGATGACAGGCTCCGGAAGGTTCGTGGAAGTACAGGGCACGGCCGAAGGCAAGGCCTTCTCGAGAGAGGAGATGAATACCCTCCTGGACCTCGCAGAAAAAGGCGTGCGCGAACTCACCGGAATCCAGAAGACCACCCTCGCCGGCTGACCCCCCAGGAGCTTGATTCTCTTGAGGGGAACTTTTTGAAAAAAGTTCCCCTCAAACTCCCTTCAAAAACTTTTAGCTATCCCGGGGAGGCAGACCCCCCGGAGATGAAATTCGCACGAGAGGGGGTCTCCCTCCCCGGGATAATAGCCGAAAGTCTTTGGAAAGGGGGCCTGGGGGGGAACCTTTCTTCAGAAAGGTCTCCCCCCAGGGGAATCAAGCTTTGGAGGCAGGCTGTGAGGCTGGTGCTGGCCACGAGTAACAGGGGCAAGGTAAGGGAGATAAGGGGCATGCTCATGGGGCTCGGAGTGGAGGTGTTGGCCCTCGGGGATTTTCCCTCGGTCGAGCTCCCTCATGAAACGGGCGCCACCTTAGCCGAAAACGCCCTCGTTAAGGCCAGGGCCGTGGCAGCGGCCACGGGTATCGCGGCCCTTGCCGACGATTCGGGGCTCGAGGTGGATTGTCTCGGGGGCAGGCCCGGGGTCTTTTCGGCGAGGTACGCCGGGGAGGGGGCCTCGGATAGGGATAATTGCATCAAGCTCCTCGGCGAGCTCGAGGGGGTGCCCTTTGAGAAGAGGTCCGCCCGATTCAGGTGCGCCGTGGCCTTTGTCGAACCCGGCGATGGGGGGCGCGGGGTCGAGATGGTTTTTGAGGGGAGTCTCGAAGGGTTTATAGCCACTGAGCCGAGGGGTGAGGGCGG
>DATEAM010000109.1:0-8329 GCA_035288385.1 Thermodesulfobacteriota bacterium | reverse complement strand
CCCCCCGCCCCCCCCCGCCCCCCCTGCCCCCCTGCCCCCCGCCCCGGCCCTATTCCTTGAAACCGGCCGTGCATCGGGGTATACTTTGCTACGGATAGAGGAAAGGGTAAGGGTGGGCGGAAGATGCCGGTTCTATGGCTCCAATTCATAGTCTGCGCGGGCGTTATAGTCTGGTGCGGACGCCTTCTTTCCAGGTACGGCGACGTCATCGCCGAGAAGTCGGGTCTCGGGAGGGCCTGGATAGGGCTCGTCCTCATGGCGGGCGTGACTTCGCTCCCGGAGCTCGTAAACGGCATAAGCTCGGTAACGGTGGCCGCCGTCCCGGACATCGCCATGGGGGACATAATGGGCAGCTGTGTCTTCAACCTCTCGCTCATCGCTTTGATGGACGTGCTCCACGGCCCCGGGCCCATCTTTTCAAAGGCCGAACAGGACCACATACTCTCCGCCGGGTTCGGTATAATACTTATCGGGGTAGTGGTCGTCTCCAAGCTCGCCGGAGACGTAGTGCCCTCCATCGGGACGGTGGGGCTGTACACGCCCCTTATCATCTTCATATACCTTCTTAGCATAAGGAGCGTCTTCCTCCACCAGAAGAGGAAGTATATGATGTTCCCCGCGGCGGCAGAGGAGAAACTCTACGGAAACGTCACCACGAAAAAGGCCGTCGTCAATTACACGGTCAACGCCGTCATCATAATGGTCGCCGCTACGTTCCTCCCCTTCATAGGCGAAAAGATCGCCATAGAGACGGGCCTCGGGAAGAGCTTCGTCGGGACCTTTTTCATAGGGCTTACCACCTCGCTGCCCGAGCTCGTCGTCTCCATAGCCGCTTTGAGGATAGGGGCCGCTGACCTCGCCATAGGCAACCTCTTCGGCTCCAACCTCTTTGACATCTTCATACTCGCCGTGGACGACATATTTTACGTAAAAGGGCCGCTCCTTAACGACGTCAGCGCAAACCACGCCGTAACCGGCCTTATGGCGATCATCATGACCGCCATAGCCGTTGTGGGGCTCACCTTCAGGCCTAAGAAAAAGACATTCCTCAGGGCCGAGTGGGGGGCCATGGGGCTCTTCATCACCTTCGTCCTCAGCATTGTTATACTTTACTTTCTGAAGGAGAGAGGTTGATGACGGGGACGGTAGTCGTAACCGACCTTGACGGGACGCTTCTCCACCCGGAGACCTATTCCTTCGAGGCCGCCCTCCCGGCCCTCGGGTTTCTCAAGGAACGGGGCGTGCCACTTGTACTATGCTCGAGCAAGACACGTTGGGAGATAGAATCCTACAGGGAGAGGCTCGAAAACGACGACCCTTTCGTCAGTGAGAACGGCGGCGGGATATTCGTCCCCGAGGACTACTTTCCCTTCCCCGTGGAGGGAGAATCCACCGACAGCTACATTGTCATGACCCTCGGGAGACCATATGCCGAGATAAGGGGGGTCTTCGAGGCCCTGAGGAAGAGGCTTAAGGTACGGGTCCGGGGTTTCGCCGACATGACCGTTCAAGAGGTGGCCTCCCTTTCGGGACTCAGGCCCGAGGAGGCCGAGCTATCGCTGAAGAGGGATTTTGGGGAACCCTTCGTCTTCGAGGAGGGCGAAACCGGGGTAGAGGCCTTTTTAAAAGCCATCGAGGAGGCAGGGCTCCACTGGACCAGGGGCAGGTTCTACCACATGCTCGGGGACAACGACAAGGGCAGGGCCGTAAGGATATTGAGGGGGCTCTATGAAAAACTCTTCGGGGGCGTAAGGACCGTGGGGCTCGGAGACAACCTGAACGACCTCCCCCTTCTGAAAGAGGTGGACACGGCGGTCCTCGTGCAAAAGGCGGACGGGAGCTACGAGCCGGAGATAAACATACCCGGCCTCATCAGGGCCGAGGGGATAGGACCCGAGGGTTGGAACAGGACGATACTCGAGCTGGGGGAAACTTTCTGAAGAAAGTTTCCCCCAGACCCCCTTCAAAGACTTATGGCTGCCCTGGAGGCCCCCCCAAAAACCGGGGGGCCTCCAGGGCAATAGCTAAAAGTTTTTGAGGGGAGCTTGAGGGGAATTTTTTTCAATTTTCAAAAAGTTCCCCTCAAAAAAAATGAAAAAGGAAGCCCTTGAGATATTTCAGGCGGCCCTCGAGGCCGCGGACCCCTTTAAGGCGGTAAAGAGGTCTCTGCGTCTTGAAAGAGACCGCCTTTTAGCCGGGGGTGAGGCCTACGACCTCAGGGCCTTCGAGAGGGTTATCGTCGTTGGAGCCGGCAAGGGCACCGCACCCATGGCCGAGGCCGTGGAGGACCTTCTGGGAGAGAGGATAGAGGGAGGGCTCATCATAGTCAAATACGGCCACACGAGGCCCCTTAAGAGGGTCCTACAGGTGGAGGCCGCACACCCTCTTCCCGACGAGTCCGGGGTAAGGGCTACTTTAGAGATAATCCGCCTCCTCGAGGGGGCCGACGAAAAGACCCTCTTAGTCTGCCTCCTCTCCGGGGGCGCCTCGGCCCTCCTGACGGCCCCATGTGAAGGGATAACGCTCGAGGAAAAGAGGGCCACGACGGGGCTTGTCATGGGCGCGGGAGCTGACATATTCGAGCTTAACGCCGTAAGGAAGCACATATCGAGGGTAAAGGGCGGCAGGCTCGCCGAGTTCTCCCGGCCTGCCACTCTCCTTACACTCATAATGTCCGACGTCATAGGGGACAGGCTCGACACCATCGCCTCGGGTCCCACCGTGCCCGACGAGACGACCTTCTCGGACGCCATGGCGGTGGTGGATAAGTACGGGCTCTACGACAGGCTCCCGCCCTCGGTAATCGGGCATCTAAGGGAAGGTGTAACGGGAAGGATCCAGGAGACGCCGAAGGGGAAGGAGGATTTTTCCGGAAGGACGAAAAACCTTATCGTCGGGAGCCTTAAGGGGTCGCTCGAGGCCGCCTCGGCAAGAGCAAGCGAGCTCGGGTTCAGTGTCACCCTTTTGACTTCGGAGCTCAGGGGCGAGGCGAGAGAGGCCGCGAGGTATCTCGCCGGAAAGGCACTTGAGGCCGGGCACAGGGTCTCGAAACCGGGACTTGTCTGCCTCCTCTCGGGCGGAGAGACGACTGTGACGGTAAGGGGAAAAGGCACGGGGGGGAGGAACCAGGAGCTCGCCCTCGCCTTTGCCCTCGAGGTCGAGGGGACCTCCGGGATAACGCTCCTTTCGGGGGCCACGGACGGCACCGACGGGCCAACGGACTCAGCGGGCGCGGTAGTGGACGGCGCCACCGTGGAGAAGGCCAGAAGGGCGGGCCTCGACCCGGAGGCCTTTCTCGATGCCAACGACTCCTACGCCTTCTTTGAAAGGCTTGACACCTCCACGGGAGAGAATTACCATCTCAAGACGGGCCCCACGGGCACCAACGTCATGGACGTTCAGATAATAATAGTCGAATGACCGGGCAGGCCCTCCCGGAGACCCCAGGGGCGGGACTTGCCAAAGGGATGCCTTGCGGGCAAAGGCATAAAATTTCAGGAGGAGTTCGAGGGGCCTTTTTACAGAGGAAGGGTCCCTGAAAGAACAGATGGGCGTCGTTGTCGAAAAGGCCGACATACTCGTTGGCATAGCGAGCTACAATAACGCCTCCACCATAGGGCACGTGGTGGAGGCCGTGGACGCGGGCCTCGCCAAGTACTTCCCCGACAAGAGGGCCGTGCTTATAAACTCCGACGGGGGGAGCTCGGACGGGACTACAGACGTGGTAAAGTCAGCGAGCCTCGACCTCTCGGCGATATTCCTTAAGCACCCGGTCCACCCCGCCCACAGGATAAGCATGCCCTATTCCGGCATCCCCGGAAAGGGCAGCGCCTTCAGGGCGATATTCGACAGAGCCGTGGAGATGGAGGCGCAGGCCTGCTGTGTAGTGGACGCGGACCTTCGGAGCATAACGCCCGAGTGGATAGAGCTCCTCCTTAACCCGGTATTGAAAGAGGGCTTCGACTTCGTCGCCCCCCTCTACTCAAGACACAAGTTCGACGGCACGATAACGAACTCCATGATATACCCCATGACGAGGGCCCTTTACGGGCAGAGGATCCGTCAGCCCATAGGCGGGGAGTTCGGCTTTTCGGGGACACTCGCGAAGTTCTACCTCGATCAGCCCGTCTGGGAGAGCCACGTGGCGAGGTTCGGCATAGACATATGGATGACGACGGAGGCCGTGGCCAACGGCTTCAAGGTCTGCCAGACCTTCCTCGGAGCCAAGATCCACGACCCCAAGGACCCGGGATCGAGCCTCGCGGACATGATGCTCCAGGTCGTGGTGACGCTCTTTAACCTCACGGAAAAACACTTCGACGTGTGGAAGGGTGTTGCCGGGTCGAGGGACATACCCACCTTCGGGTTCAAGTACCACGTGGGCCTCGAGCCCATAAGCGTTACCGTGGCGAGGATGCTCGACATCTTCAGGACGGGCGCGAGCGACCTGAAACCCATCTGGACCGACATCCTCGGGGCCGGGGACTTCCGGGAGGTAGAGGGCCTCGCGGGCCTGAGCGAAGAGAGGTTCAACTTCCCAAACGCCCTCTGGACACGGGTGGTCTACGACTACGCCATCGCGTACCACAATAAGAAGATGGCGGCCGACCACCTCATAAAGTCCCTCGTGCCCCTCTACCTCGGCAAGACGGCCTCCTTCATAATAGAGGCGGCGGAGATGGACCAGAGGGGCGCCGAGGAGGAGATAGAGAAATTGTGCCTTGAATTCGAGGATAAGAAAAGTTACCTTGTCAATAGCTGGAGATAAGGAGGTGTTTATGGAAAGGTTCATGGAGCTTCTGTTCCAGCCCCTTAAGGAATTCTGGGAGAGTTCTGTATCCTTCATACCCAACCTCCTTGCGACCCTGGTAATAATAGCCGGCGGTGTCTTCCTCGCCTGGCTCGCGAGACTCGTAATGACGCGGGTCCTGAGGACCGTCAACTTCGACAGGTTCTGCGACTCCTCGGGGCTTACGGCGGTTGTAAGGAAGGCCCACCTATGGAGCAAGCCCTCGGAGATGACGACCCGTTTCATCTTCTGGTTCCTGGTCATCGTCTTTTCGATGGTCGGGCTGAGCGCCCTCAGGCTTGCCACCGTCGACAACCTGATAGCCCAGTTCTTCCTATACCTGCCCAGGGCCTTCTCCGCGGCCGTCATCCTGTCCATCGGCTACGTGATAGCGGGGTTCATATCGAGGGCGGTCCTTATCGGTGCGGTAAACAGCGGCTACCACTACGCCAAGATACTCGCCGAGGCCGTAAGGCTCCTCCTCATAGTGCTCATACTCGCCATGGCCCTCGAGCAGCTCCAGATAGCCCCGGGCATCGTGCTTGCCGCCTTCTCCATCACCTTCGGCGGAATAGTCCTCGCCCTTTCCATCGCCTTCGGCGTGGGCGGGATAGACACGGCGAAGAGGATGATAGAACGCAGGGGCGAGGAAGACGAGCAAAAGGAGAAGGGCAGGGACATAGAGCACCTTTAGGAGGCCGGAGATGTCGGATTTTTATCAAACAGGAGTCGTCACCACCCTTCACAGGCTCGGCAGGCCGAGCCTCGAGAAGCTCGAAAGCGAGCTCATGGCCTTCTCCAGGCACAGGCCCATGGCACTCGTGCTCCCCGCCCTTTACTCCGAGTTCGAGGCCGACGCATTGAAGGGCATAGTGGGCGAGCTAAAGAAAGTAAAGTACATAAAAGAGATAGTCCTGTCCCTCGGGAGGGCCTCTGACGAGGAGTTCAAGAAGGCGAAGGACTTCATGTCCGTCATACCCTATGACGTCAAGATAATCCATAACGAGGGCAAGAGGATACGGGAGATATACTCCACCTTCGACCGCCACGACCTCTGGGTGGGGGAGGACGGCAAGGGTAGGTCCACATGGATGTCCTACGGCTACATCATAGCCGGAGGGGAGTCCCGCATCATAGCAATCCACGACTGCGACATCGTCACCTACAGCAGGGACATGCTCGCCAGGCTCGTATACCCCGTCGTAAACCCCGCCATAGACGTCGTCTTCTGCAAGGGTTATTACTCGAGGGTAAGCGACCGCATGCACGGAAGGGTGACGAGGCTCCTCATAACGCCTCTCATAAGGGCCCTGCAGAAGATCGTCGGCTCCTACGATTACCTCGACTTCCTCGACAGCTTCCGCTACCCCCTTGCAGGGGAGTTCGCCATGATAACTGACCTGGCGTGGATATCCCGGATACCCTGGGACTGGGGCCTCGAGGTGGGCATGCTCGCCGAGGTCTCGAGGAACTACTCCCCGAGGAGGGTATGCCAGGTGGACATAGCCGACAACTACGAGCACAAGCACCAGCCCATCTCGCCGGATGACGCAAAGAAGGGGCTCATGAGGATGTGCGTGGATATATGCAAGACGCTCTTCAGGGTGCTGGCGGCCGAGGGCGTGGTCTTCAGCGAGAGCCTCTTCAACACCCTCGGGGTCTCCTACCTGAGGTTCGCCGAGGACACCATGATGAAGTACGAGGCCGACGCCGCCATAAACGGCCTCGTCTACGACAGGCACGTGGAGACGAAGGCCGTCGAGGCCTTTACTAACGCCATAAAGATGGCTGCGAAGGTCTTCATGGAAAACCCGCTGGGCACCCCGCTCATCCCGAGCTGGAACAGGGTAAGCTCGGCAATACCCGGGATACTCGACATGATGAAAAAGGCCGTGGACGATGACAACAGGTAACGGGGCTCCCTCTTCCGGGGCCTTGGCCATCCTCGCATACGGGCCCTCAAGCCGCCCTCATCTTTCCTGCCCCATGCCGTCGCATAGAGACCAGCTCCCGGATTTGCCCTCCCCCGCAGATGCCGCCCCGAGGCCATGGCATCCCCCTGGCCTGCCGGATACTTTTTTGATTCAAGGCATTTGCCGGTTGTCCGGGACCCCGGATTTATAGTATCATTAAGTTGCCATGCCGAGGATCATAAACCTATATATATTCAGGGAACTGGCCGTGCCTTTCGCCCTGAGCCTCGCGGTCCTTACGGCCACCGCGCTTTTGAGCAAGATCATCAAGCTCGTGGAGATTGCCGTCATATACGGCATCGGGCCTTCCTTTATCTTCTGGTTTCTCGCCTCGGTGACCCCTGCCTTCCTCATATACACGATACCCGTCTCCTTCCTGATAGCGGTCCTCGTCGCCTTCACGCGCTTGAGTTCGGACAGCGAAATTACGGCCATGAAGGCCTCGGGGCTGAGCCTCTTTACGATGATGAGGCCGGTGGTTGCAATGGCCCTCGTAGCCTATTCAGTCACCCTGTTGTTCATGCTCTATGTATTCCCCTGGGGGAACCTTTCGGCAAAAAGGCTTATCTTCGACACCGCCAGACAGAAGATAACCGCGGGCATAGAGGAGAAGACCTTCTACGACCGCTTCAAGGGAGTGGTGCTTTACGTGGACCGTGTCTCGAGTAAAACCGGCGAGATGGAGGGGATATTCGTCTCCGAGAATACCGGCCCGGGCAGCTCCAACGTCATATTCGCAGAAAGGGGGATCTTCGGCTCGTCGACGGGCGCCTACTCCCTGTACCTGAGGCTTACCAACGGCAGGGTGCACAGGAAGGACCAGGAGTCCTACCACATAGCTGACTTCTCCGCCTACACCCTCGAGCTCTCACTGCCCGATGGCGACGCTTCAGACGTCATAAGCAGATCGAACAGGGAACTCTACCCCGGGGAGCTCGCGGACAAGGTAAGGATGATAGCGGAAAGGGGGCAGGACACCTCTCCCTTCGTCATAGACCTCCACAAGAGGTTCGCTCTGCCCGCCTCGGTCTTCGTCTTTTCCCTGCTCGGGGTGCCCCTTGGGCTGCAGAAGATACGCTCGGCGCGGTTCACGGGATTTTCAATAGCCATCGGCGTGGTCCTCGTCTATTACGTCCTGTCCACGGCCCTCGAGGCGATGGGCGAAAACGGCACCATCAACCCTGTAATAGCCGTGTGGGGCTCGGACATCATAATGGGCCTTGCGGGGCTCTTTATATTCTACATGACGGCAAGGGAAAGGAGGCTCCTCTGGTGAGCCTTTCCTCTCCATGGGGTCAACGACCCGCAGCCAACCTGACCGTTGGCATGAAGTTTTTGAAGGGAGCTTGAGGGAAACTTTTTTCAAAAAGTTTCCCTCAAGAAAAACTATTGAAAACGCTTGAAAGGTACATATTAAGGGAGTTCTTGAAACTCCTCGCGCTGACCATGACGGGCTTCGTCTTCGTCTTCATCGTGGTGGACCTCTTCGAGAACATGGACCACATAGTGAAGAACGACGTCCCCTTCCTTGAGGTCACGGCGTTTTTCGCCTACAAGATACCCTTTA
>DATEAM010000108.1:0-4166 GCA_035288385.1 Thermodesulfobacteriota bacterium | reverse complement strand
ATGGAGCCCTTTACGGTAGAGGTGATCCTCTCCTGGAGGCCGCCCACGTCGGTGCCGAGAGTCGGCTGGTAGCCGACGGCCGAGGGCATCCGGCCTAAAAGCGCGGAGACCTCGGAGTTGGCCTGGACGAACCTGAATATGTTGTCTATGAAGAAGAGGACGTCCTGGCCCTCCTCGTCCCTGAAGTACTCGGCCACCGTAAGCGCCGTTAGGGCCACGCGCGCCCTCGCTCCCGGGGGCTCGTTCATCTGGCCGTAGACGAGGGCGGCCTTGTCGAGGACACCGCTCTCCTTCATCTCCATCCAGAGGTCGTTTCCCTCCCTCGTCCTCTCCCCCACCCCTCCGAAGACGGAGAAGCCGCCGTGCTGCATGGCGACGTTGTTTATGAGCTCCATTATGAGGACGGTCTTTCCCACTCCTGCGCCACCGAAGAGGCCGATCTTCCCGCCCTTAAGGTAGGGCGTCATGAGGTCTACGACCTTGATGCCCGTCTCGAAGACCTCCATCTTGGTGGACTGCTCCACGAAGGTGGGGGCGGGGCGGTGTATGGGCAGGGTCTTTTCGGTCTTTACGGGGCCGCCCTCGTCGACTGGCTCGCCAACGACGTTGATGATGCGTCCGAGGACGGGCCTTCCAACGGGCACCGATATGCCCGTACCCGTGTCCATGGCCTCGGCGCCGCGAACGAGGCCCTCGGTGGAGTCCATGGCGATGCAGCGCACCGTGTTCTCTCCGAGGTGCTGGGCCACCTCTACGGTGAGGTTCCACTTCGCGCCGCTTATCGCCGGGTTCGTGACCTTTAAGGAGTTATATATGGCGGGCAGTTTGCCGGGCGGGAACTCTATATCGAGGACCGGGCCCGTTACCTGCGTTATCCTGCCCATCGTGTTGTTGCTCATGACAAAAAGACCTCCTTCGTTATTAACGGATATGACTAACCCTTGAGGGCCTCGGCCCCGCCGATTATCTCCATCAGCTCCTTGGTGATGGCCGCCTGGCGCAGCCTGTTGTAGGTAAGGGTAAGAGAGCGTATCATCTCCTTGGCGTTCCTTGAGGCCGAGTCCATGGCCGTCATCCTGGCGCCGTGTTCGCTCGCCGAGGACTCGAGGAGTGCTCGATAGACCTGGACCTCTATGTACTTGGGAAGCAGGCTCTCCAGGACCGCGTCTATGGATGGCTCGTATATGACCTCCACTCCCTCGCCTTCGCCCCCTTCGGCGCCCGCCCCGGCGGTTATGGGCAGGAGCTTCTGGACTATGGGCCTCTGGTTGAGCACGCTCTTGAACTCGCTGAAGATAATGTTCACCTCGTCGAGCTCTTCCCTGCTGTAGAGGGCAATCACCTCGCGGGCTATGGCGGCCGCCGTGGAGTATTCCGGCCTCCTCGAGCCCACGGGCATCGTTTTTATGCGTTTGATCTCCCTCCTCTTGAAATACTCTATGGAGCGTTTGCCGAGGAGGTAGAGGGCCGTCTCAGAGTCGGAGCGTTCGCGCAGAAACCTCTCGGAGGTCCTCAGGAGCACGGCGTTGAAGCTGCCGCAAAGGCCCCTGTCAGAGGTTATGAGTATGAGCCCCACCTTGTCCCCTCCCCTTTCGGCCAGAAGCGGGTGGCTCTCCGAGGAGGTCTTCGCCGCCAGAGAGGTAATGAGGTCCCTCATCTTCTCCGCATAGGGCCTGGCCGCGGTGATGTCGTCCTGGGCCCTCTTGAGCTTGGCGGCGGAGACCATCTTCATCGCCTTGGTTATCTGCTGGGTGTTCTTAACGCTCTTTATTCTTCTTTGAATGTCCCTGAGACTCGCCATAGTCTATCCGTCCTTTAATGAGGCTTTCAGCTAATGATGCTTTCAGCTTGCCGCCTTTGCTTTCTTTCCCCCCCCAACGATAAAGAGGTTCTTTAGTTCGCCGAGGGCGGCGTCTATCTTCGCCTTGAGCCCTTCGTCTATGGCCTTCTTCTCCGTCAGCTCCTTCATTATCTCGCCGTGACGGGTCTCGAAGAAGCTGTAGAGCTCGGATTCGTACCTCGAGAGCTCTTCCACCGGGTATGAGTCCACGTATCCGTTGGTGGCCGCGTAAATGACGAGTATCTGCTTACCGACGGGAAGAGGGGAGTACTGGCCCTGCTTCAATATCTCGACGAGCCTGGCGCCCCTGGCGAGCTGCCTCTGGGTGGCAACGTCGAGGTCGCTTCCGAACTGCGCGAAGGCGGCGAGCTCCCTGTACTGGGCGAGCTCGAGCCTCAACGTCCCGGCGACCTTCTTCATGGCCTTGACCTGTGCCGCCCCGCCGACTCGCGAGACCGAGAGCCCGACGTTGATGGCGGGCCTTACGCCCGAGTAGAAGAGCGCGCTCTCGAGGTATATCTGTCCGTCGGTTATGGAGATGACGTTCGTGGGAATGTAGGCTGAGACGTCTCCGGCCTGCGTCTCGATTACCGGGAGCGCGGTAAGGGAGCCCCCTCCGAGCTCGTCGCTCATCTTCGCGGCCCTCTCGAGGAGCCTGGAGTGGAGGTAGAAGACGTCTCCGGGGTACGCCTCGCGCCCGGGGGGCCTCCTCAAGAGAAGAGAAAGCTGCCTGTAGGCCACGGCGTGCTTGGAGAGGTCGTCGTATATGATTAGGGCGTGCTTGCCGTTGTCCCTGAAGTACTCGCCTATGGTGCAGCCCGTGTAGGGGGCGAGGAACTGTAGAGGCGCGGGAGATGAGGCCGTGGCGGCAACTATGACCGTGTAGTCGAGTGCGCCCTGCTGGCGGAGCTTCTCGACTATCTGGGCCACGGTGGACTGCTTCTGCCCAATGGCCACGTATATGCAGCAGACGTCCTGACCCTTCTGGTTTATGATGGTGTCTATGGCTATGGCGGTCTTGCCCGTCTGGCGGTCTCCTATTATGAGCTCTCTCTGGCCGCGGCCTATGGGTATCATGGAGTCTATGGCCTTTATGCCCGTCTGGAGGGGCTCGTGGACGGACTTCCTGGCGACTATCCCCGGGGCCTTTATCTCGATACGCCTGTTCCCCTTCGACTCCATGGGGCCATGCTCGTCAAGGGGCTGACCCAGCGCGTTTACGACCCTGCCCATGAGGGCCTCTCCCACGGGGACCTCGACGATCCTGCCGGTCCTCTTGACGATGTCGCCCTCTTTTATCGAGTAGTCGGGCCCGAGCACGGCGATGCCCACGTTGTCCTCCTCGAGGTTCAAGACCATCCCGAAAAGAGCGCCCGTGAACTCCACGAGCTCGCCGGCCATCGCCCTTTCAAGGCCGTATACGCGCGCTATGCCGTCTCCAACGGAGATGACGGTGCCCACCTCCTGGATGTCGACCTCCTTTTCAAAGCCCCTTATCTGGGACTTGATAAGGTTGCTTATCTCTTCCGCCTTTATCATCTCGCCTCTCCCTTGTAAGGTTTCCCGGTTTTCAATTTATAAGATTTCAAGCAACACCCTCGAGGATCTTTTCCTTCATTGCCTCAAGCTGCGTCCTGAGGCTCCCGTCCACGACGGTGTTGTTCATCCTTATTACGACCCCGCCGAGAAGGGCTTTGTTGAGCCTGCGGTTTATTATGACTTCCTTTCCCGTAAGGGCCTTTAGCTTCTCCTTTATCCCGGCTATTATGCCCTCGGAGAGCTCCTGGGGGGACTCAACCGTGGCGCGCAGCCTCCCGATTATCTCGTCCTCGAACCTCTGGTACGAGGCCACCACGTCTTCGAGGAGCCTTATGTTCCTCGTGTTTACGAGGATGTTCATGAACTTGGTAACCCCGGGCGCGGCCCCGACCGCCCCCGAGACCTTCTCCATCAGCGCCCTTCTCTCCTCGAGCCTGTACATGGGGTTCAGGAGGACCTTGTAAAGCTCGGGGTTTGCCTCGAATATTCCGAAGAGCGTCCTCAGGTCCCTGCCGAACATCTCGGCGGAGTTCTCTTCAACGCCCACGTCTATGAGGGCCTTTGCGAACCTTCTCGCTACGATGGTTTTTTTCATAAGTCGGTTTTATAACCCTTCATGACGAGGAATAACCCTTCCCGGGAGCTTCTCTACCCGGACGGCGGGAGTTTAGCAAAAAGACCACCCGACGCCCGAAAGCTCACCCCGCCCTCGACCCGGCCACCCTCCTTCCAGCCCTCACCGTCATCCCGGTCAGTGGAGCCTCATCCTCGATACGTATTCCTTTAT